>NZ_BSQE01000020.1:0-152325 GCF_030268185.1 Pseudomonas sp. NBRC 100443 | reverse complement strand
CGTAGAGGTGCCGGTGGCGGTCCCGTGCCGGGCGTCGACGGTACAGGAGCCGACCTGGGCCACGGCGAGCCTGCAGAAGGGGGACAGCCTGCAGACCAAGGTCCGGGCGCTGCTGGCAGAGCGGCAGGAGCACCTGGGCTACGAGGCGCAGTTGCGTGCCGCGGTGATGGCCTGTCAGTAGGGCTGTGATCTGTCTAAAACTAACTCACAACTCGCCGAACTATGCGGCTTTCAGACGGCCTATCTCGCGATTTTGTTTTGGACAGAGCCTGACTAATAGTCAGGCTCTGCGCGGCCTGGAGCTTGCTTCTTCCGCTACTGCTGCATCATCGGGGTGTGAGCAGAAAGGTCGCTTTGGCTCATGACTTTGGGCGGTCCGTCTTCTATATGCAAAAGCGCCTAGTGTACGGTATCCGGCCTGACGGCTTAAGCATCGGAGTACGCAATGAGCATCAGCGACGAAGGCATCACCGACCTGGCCGCGCGCCTGGGCGCGCAGTTGCAGCGGCTGGGCGCGCGGGTCAGCACCGCCGAGTCCTGCACCGGCGGCGGCATTGCGGAGGCGATCACGCGGATCGCCGGCAGCTCGGCCTGGTTCGACGCCGGCTACGTCACCTATTCCAACGCGCAGAAGAGTGCGCAGCTGGGTGTGCCTGACGAACTTTTCCCACAGGTCGGCGCGGTCAGCCGGGAAGTGGTCGAGGCCATGGCCCGCGGTGCACAGGCGCGCAGTGGCGCGCGTTTCACTGTTGCGGTCAGCGGCATCGCCGGTCCGGACGGTGGTTCGCCAGAGAAGCCTGTAGGAACCGTCTGGTTGTGCTGGGCCGATGGCGAGCAATGCTATCCGCAGCGCTTTCTTTTTTCCGGCGACCGCCTCGCGGTGCGCCGGCAGGCGGTGGCGGCCGCTCTGGACGGGGTGTTGCGACTGGCCGTCGGGGAAAATCCCGTTCGGGGGTAGGCGCGCGCCTTGCCCTGTGAAATAATACTGTCTACTTATACAGTTGTTCGTGGCCCATCCCGGCCGCCTGACTTCGCGAGGACTTCAATGGACGACAACAAGAAGCGCGCCCTGGCCGCGGCCCTGGGACAAATCGAACGCCAATTCGGCAAGGGCGCGGTAATGCGCATGGGCGACCACGAGCGCCAGGCCATCCCGGCCATCTCCACCGGCTCCCTCGGCCTGGACATCGCCCTGGGCATCGGCGGCCTGCCGAAAGGCCGTATCGTCGAGATCTACGGCCCGGAATCCTCGGGCAAGACCACCCTGACCCTCTCGGTCATCGCCGAAGCCCAGCGCCAGGGCGCCACCTGCGCATTCGTCGACGCCGAGCACGCGCTGGACCCGGACTACGCCGGCAAGCTGGGCGTCAACGTCGACGACCTGCTGGTCTCGCAGCCGGACACCGGCGAGCAGGCCCTGGAAATCACCGACATGCTGGTGCGCTCCAATGCGGTGGACGTGATCATCGTCGACTCCGTGGCGGCGCTGGTGCCCAAGGCCGAGATCGAAGGCGAGATGGGCGATGCCCACGTCGGCCTGCAGGCCCGCCTGATGTCCCAGGCGCTGCGCAAGATCACCGGCAACATCAAGAACGCCAACTGCCTGGTCATCTTCATCAACCAGATCCGCATGAAGATCGGCGTGATGTTCGGCAACCCGGAAACCACCACCGGCGGTAACGCCCTGAAGTTCTACGCCTCCGTGCGCCTGGACATCCGCCGTACCGGCGCGGTGAAGGAAGGCGACGAGGTGGTCGGCAGCGAAACCCGCGTCAAGGTGGTGAAGAACAAGGTCGCCCCGCCGTTCCGCCAGGCCGAGTTCCAGATCCTCTACGGCAAGGGCATCTACCGCACCGGCGAGATCATCGACCTGGGCGTGCAACTGGGCCTGGTGGAGAAATCCGGCGCCTGGTACAGCTACCAGGGCAGCAAGATCGGCCAGGGCAAGGCCAACGCCGCCAAGTACCTGGAAGAGAACGGGGAAATCTGCGCGGTGCTGGACAAGGCCATCCGCGAGCAACTGCTGAACAACCAGCCGGCGCCGACCAAGGCCGAGCTGGCTGCAGCCGAAGCTGCCGAGGCCGCTGAAGCCGACCTCGACTACTGATCCCGCCGATGCCGACCGTGCTCGATACGCCCGTCGCCGTGCGGCGGGCCGCCATGGACCTCCTGGCGCGACGCGAGCACGGTCGCGCCGAGCTCGTCCGCAAGCTGCGCCAGCGCGGCGCGCCTGCGGAACTTATCGAGCCCGCCCTCGACCGCCTGGCCGAGGAAGGGCTGCTCAACGAATCCCGTTACCTGGAAGCCTTCATCGCCAGCAAGGCGCGCAGCGGCTATGGCCCCTTGCGCATCCGCGAGGAACTGAGCCAGCGCGGCCTGCCACGGGGCGAGATCGAAAAGGCCCTGGGCGAGGCGGATGTCGACTGGCAGGCGCAACTGCGGGATGTCTGGCGCCGCAAGTTCCCCCGCCTGCCCCAGGACGCCAGGGAGCGTGCCCAGCAGGGGCGTTTCCTCGCCTACCGGGGCTTTTCCATGGAAGCCATCAACCGCCTGTTCAGTGGGCGGGGCGGGGACGACTGAGCCCGGGCCCGGCGCTGGTTGACCGGCCTGTCGGCCGGATCGCGGACGGAGTCCGCTCCTACGCCCTCCGGCAAACACAAGGCCCGTAGGATGGCGTTGAGCGAAGCGATACCCATCACCACGACTGCATGGGTTTCGCCAAGGCTCAACCCATCCGTTGAGGCGCACCTTGGCGCGGCCGGCAAGACAGTTGCCCCTACGCCATTCCATACACCGTTTTCCCGGAATCACGCGCCAGCGCGGTGTCACGTCGGGCCAACGGCGGATAACCGCGAACGGTTATACGCCCTACGGTTGGGCGTGGGCGTAGGAGCGGACTCCGTCCGCGATAGCCGGAACCACCGGCGCGGATCGCGGATAAGATCCGCTCCTACGCCACCCACCCGCGCCATCCCATGTAGGAGCGCGCCCTGCGCGCGAATCGCGGGCAGGGTCCGCTTACAGGTGCAGTGGCCTATGCCGGAACGGGGCAGGCTTCGGTCCAGTTCTGCTTGTCGTTGATGAAGTTCACCAGCTCGCGCAGGCGGCCGTGGTCGCGGCCGTTGAAGGCGAAGGCCAGGCGCGTGAGCTGGGTGAATTCCGGCTCGTCCTTTTCCAGTTCGCCGCAGGCCTGCTGGTGGAAGCCGTCGTGCAGGCAGAGGTTGCCGAACTCCTCGTGCAGGCGCTGCATGGCGCTGTCGCTGAGGCGGTGGTTGAGGCGGATGACGAAGTTGTCCTTGAGCCAGCGGCTGGAGTGGAAGTTGCTGTAGAAGTGGGCGATCTCCCCGACCGCGTCCTCCACCGAGCGGGCCAGTTTCATCAGGTGCATGTCGCTGGGCAGGATGTAGCGGTTGTCCAGCAGTTGCTCCTGCATGAACTGCAGCGCCTGCTCCCAGTAATGCCCGCCGGGTTGGTCGAGCAGCACCACCGGCACCAGCGGGCTCTTGCCGGTCTGGATCAGCGTCAGCACTTCCAGCGCCTCGTCCAGGGTGCCGAAGCCGCCGGGGCAGAGCACCAGGGCGTCGGCTTCCTTGACGAAGAACAGCTTGCGCAGGAAGAAGAAGTGGAACGACAGCAGGTTGTTGGTGCCGGCCACCGTGTGGTTGGCCTGCTGCTCGAAGGGCAGGGTGATGTTGAAGCCCAGGCTGTTCTCCAGCCCCGCGCCTTCGTGGGCGGCGGCCATGATGCCGCCGCCGGCGCCGGTGACGACCATCAGGTCGTAGCGTGCCAGGGTGCGCCCCAGGTCCCGGGCCAGGGCGTACAGCGGGTGGTCCGGGGGCGTGCGCGCCGAGCCGAACACCGTGACCTTGCGCCGGCGCTTGAACTGCTCGAGGGTGGCGAAGGCGTGCTCCATCTCGCGCAGCGTCTGCAGCATGATCTTGGCGTCCCAGCGGTTGCGGTCGGCCTGGGCCATGCGCGCCACGGTGAAGAGCATCTCGCGGTACAGCGGCAGGTTCGGGCTGTCGCCCGGCGCGGCGAGGGCGGCCAGCTCCTCGACCTTTTGCGTCAGGTCGGTGCCGCTGGTCTGGAAGTGCCGGGAAAGGTAGTCCTCGGGTTCATAGGGCATGGGGATACTCCTTGTTCTTCAACCCCTTGTCGTAGGCGTGCGCCAGTCTGACATGCCGCCGATGACAGTCGGCGATGACCCTGTTTCAGATTGCGATACGGTCCCCCTGTTCGGGAATGTTGGCTTTCCAGTCGAGGCGTTCGAGCAGTGCGGCCTGCAGGGCATCCATCTTTTCCCGCTCGCCATGTATCAGGTATAGCTCGGGTTTGTTCTCGAAGTGGCCAACCCACTGAATCAATTGCGATTGTCCGGCATGGGCGGAGAAGCCGCCGAGGGTGTGGACCTTCGCCCGCACGGCGATGCGCTGGCGTAGCACGCGCACGCTCTCGGCGCCGTCGACGATGGCGCGGCCCAGGGTGCCCTTGGCCTGGAAGCCGGGGAAGACGATGTGGCATTCCTCGCGCCAGAGGTTGTGCTTGAAGTGGTGGACGATGCGCCCGCCGGTGCACATGCCGCTGCCGGCGATGATGATGGCGCCGCTCTTGATGCGGTTGATCGCCATGGAGTCTTCCGGCGTCTGCGTGGTGCGCAGCAGCGGCAGCCATTCGGACAGCTTCACGGTGCCGGTGCCGCGGATGTATTCGCGGTCGCTGTCGGAGAACTCGCCGGAGTGGCGCAGGTAGATATCGTTGGCCCGCGCGGCCATGGGGCTGTCGAGGAAGACCATCTGCTGCGGCAGGCGGCCTTCCTGGTAGAAGCGCCCGAGGTAGAACAGCAGGTCCTGGGTGCGGCCGACGGCGAAGGCGGGGATCAGCACGTTGCCGCCGTCCTTCTGCGCCTGTTCGAGGATGTCCGCCAGTTCCAGCAGCGTCTCGTTGTTGTCGCGGTGGTCGCGGTCGCCGTAGGTGGATTCCAGCAGCACCACGTCGGCGCGGCTCAGTGGCGTCGGCGTGCGCATCAGCGGCGAGCAGGTGTTGCCCAGGTCGCCGGAGAACACCAGGCGGCGCGTCAGGCCCTGCTCGTGGATCTCGATCTCGACGATGGCCGAGCCGAGGATGTGCCCGGCGTTGTGGAAGGTCACGCGGATGCCGGGCGCCACTTCCACGGTGCTGCCGTAGCTGACGCTGCGGCGCAGCTTCAGGGCCTTCTCGGTGTCTTCCACGGTGTAGATCGGGGTGACCGGCGGCTTGTTCAGGCGGGCGCGCCACTTGCTCTCCCACTCGGCGTCCTTTTCCTGGATGTTGGCCGAATCCATCAGCATCAGTTCCAGCAGCTCGCAGCAGGACTCGGTGGCATAGATCGGCCCCTTGTAGCCTTCCTTCGCCAGGCGCGGCAGCAGGCCGCTGTGGTCGATGTGGGCGTGGGAGATGACCACCGCGTTCAGGCTCTTCGGGTCGAAGGGGAAGGGCGTGCGGTTGCCGGCCTCGTTGTCGCGGGTGCTCTTGCCGTTGCTGCGGCCCTGGCGCATGCCGCACTCGAGCAGTACGCGCGCGCCGTCCCGGGTTTCCAGCAGGTAGCAGGAGCCGGTGACTTCCTGGGCTGCGCCGATGAAGGTGAGTAGGGCCATGGGGCCTCCTTAGCAGGATTCGGTATTTCAGACTCGCGTAGCTGGAACGAAATGGCGTTGATACAGGTCAGCGCCGCTCCCATCCGGCGACCTAGACTTCCCCCATAGCCCCAGGGAGAACGTCGAGCATGTCGCAGATACTGCCCAGTCCGGACGAACTGGCCGCGCACGCGGCGGAGCAGCCGGCATTCGCCGAATGGCTGAGCGGATACGGTCCGCTTGAGCATAGCGCGCTGACCCAGGCTGCGGTCTTCCGCGTGGCTCATCAATTGGTCCAGGCCGGCCTGCAGCCGGACCTGGCGAGCGTCTACCGGATGTTCCGCGCGCTGGACCGGCTGACCTGCGCCGGGCTCTGGCTGGTGGTGCACATGACCTACGCGCGCCGCGTGCGCCTGGACGGTTCGCCGTTGCAGGCCGAGGACTTCAAGGCCAGCCCCGAGGGCCATACCGGCGGCGCCCTGAACATGGTGCCGGCCTACGCCGGCTACCTGGCGCTCAATGCCCTGACCGGCACCACCCGCGGCTGGCTGATGGGGCAGGGGCATTGTGTGGCGGCCATCGAGGCGCTCAACGTGCTGACCGCCAACCTGCACCCCGAACAGGCACGGCGCTACAGCATCGACGCCACCGGCCTGGAGCGCCTGGTGCAGGACTTCTACAGCTACGCCCAGGCGCCGGACGGCAGCGTTGCCGCGCCCCTGGGCAGCCACGTCAACCCGCATACCGCCGGCGGTATCGCCGAAGGCGGCTACCTGGGCTTCGCCGAACTGCAGTACGCGCACCTGCCGCTGCCCGGCGAGACCCTGGTGGCCTTCCTCTCCGACGGCGCCGCCGAGGAGCAGCGCGGCAGCGACTGGATGCCGCGCTGGTGGCGCACCGAGGACTGCGGCGTGGCCCTGCCGGTGATGATCGCCAATGGCCGGCGCATCGAGCAGCGCACCCAACTGGGCACCCGCGAGGGTCTGGAGGGCTTCAAGCACCACCTGAGCGGTTGCGGCTTCGACCCGCTGAGTTTCGACGGCCGCGACCCGGCCGCCTTCGTCTGCGCCCTGTGGGAGATGGAGCAGCGCCTGGCGCACCGCGTGCACGAGAAGAACAGCGGCATCCTGCAGTACCCGCTGCCGATTCCCTACGGCATCGCCGAGACGGTCAAGGGCTTCGGCTTCTACGGCGCCGGCAGCAACGCCGCGCACAACCTGCCGCTGCCGGGCAACCCCCGCGACGACGCGAACGCCCGTGAGCTGTTCAACCAGCACGCGGCGCGGCTGTGGGTGCCGGAAGCGGAGCTGGACGCCGCCTGCGCGCTGTTCACCGCGAGCCGCCAGGGGCGCCTGCTGGAGCGCGACAACCCGCTGGCGGTGCGGCGGCCCATCGAGCCCAGCCTGCCGGAACTGCACTACCGCAACGACCAGTGCTCGCCGATGCTGGCGCTGGACCGCTTCTTCAGCGAACTGTGCGCGGCGAACCCGGACCTGCGGGCCCGCGTCGGCAACCCCGACGAGCTGGCCAGCAACCGCCTGGGCGGCGTGCTCAAGGCGCTGAAGCACCGCGTCTGCCAGCCGGAGAGCGCGCTGGAGGCCGTCGACGGGCGGGTCATCACCGCGCTCAACGAAGAGGCCGTGGTCTCCGCCTGCCTGGCCAACCAGGGCGGGCTCAACCTGGTGGCCAGCTACGAGGCGTTCTGCGTGAAGATGCTCGGCGCGGTACGCCAGACGCTGATCTTCGCCCGCCTGCAGAAAGAGGCGGGGCGCCCGGCCGGCTGGCTCGGCTGGCCGCTGGTGGCCACCTCGCACACCTGGGAGAACGGCAAGAACCAGCAATCGCACCAGGACACCACCTTCTGCGAAAGCCTGCTGGGCGAGATGAGCGACATGGTGCGGGTGCTGTTCCCCGCCGACCACAACAGCCTGCTGGCGCTGCTGCCGCAGATTTACCGCAGCCGTGGGCAGCTCGCCTGCGTAGTAGCGCCCAAGCGCGAGCGGCCGAACCTGTTCGACCGGGCCCAGGCGGAACAGCTGGCGCGCGATGGCGCCATCGTGGTGGAAGAACATCCCGGCAGCGATCCGCTGCTGCTGATCGCCAACGGCAGCTACCAGCTCGGCGAGATGCGCCGCGCCGTGGAGCGCCTGGCCGAGGCCGGCTACCCGTACCGCCTGGTCTACCTGCAGGAGCCGGGGCGCTTCCGCGCGCCGAGGGACAACTGGGAACTGGCGGCGGTGGCCGACGAGGCGCTGATCGAGCAACTGTTCCCGGACGCCTACGGGCGCCGCGTGCTGCTCACCCACATGCGCCCGGAAGTGGCGCGCGGGCATCTCTGGCCGATCCTGCCGGATGCGCTGCGCAGCTCGGTGCTGGGCTACCGCAACCGCGGCGGGACCCTCGACGAGCCCGGCATGCTGTTCGCCAACCGGGCCTGCTGGGGCGATGTGCTGGCGGCCTGCGCGCGCCTGCTGGAAGTACCGCGCAGCGCGCTGCTGACCGCCGAGGAGGTCGCGGCGCTGGCCGGCAAGGGGGATCCGCAGGCCCTGCGCTGAGGCGCCTCAGCGCTTCAGCGGCTTGACGAGGGAATCCAGGCCCTCGACCTTCAGCTCCAGCACAATCTGCATCAGGCGGCCCAGCTCGCCCTTGGGAAAGCTGTCATTGCGCTGGAACCACAGCAGGTACTCTTCCGGCAGGTCCACCAGCATGCGCCCCTGGTACTTGCCGAAAGGCATCGGCGTGCGGGCGATCTTCAGCAGGTTGAGCTTTTCCGACTCCAGCATGGCGCCGGCTTCACTTCTGCAGCTTGATGCGGCAACTGCCGGCATCGAAGCGCTCGACGGCCACCGGGGCGTTGCTGTGGTACTCGGTGAAGTCGTAGGTGAGCACCGCGCCCTGGGCCAGCAACTGGCGGTAGCCGGTGTTGCTGCACACGCTGTCGCCCAGCTGGCTGCGCACGCTCTCGGGGTTGGCGCGCATCTTCGCGGCGTGGCTGGCGCGCACGCTGAGGTGGTTGATCAACTGGTTGCCTTCGACGGTATAGCCCTGGTCGAGGATGTCCTCGTTGATCGCGCGCGGAGTGCCTTCGCTGCTTTCCTTGGCGACTTTCTCCAGTGTCTTGGCCAGTTCGAAGTCCTTGAGCGACGCGGCGTGGGCAGCGGGCAGGACGAGGCAGAGGGCGAGGGCGGTTAGGCGCAGCATGGGCTTCTCCTGAAACGGGTGCGTATTCGACCGCGCGACGCCGGCACGGTTCGCCGGCGCCGCAAATCCCCCATTGTCCCTGAAAACCGCCCGGCTGCCGAGCGGCCTTGGCGCGCAGGGGCTCTGTTACAATCGCCGCCCGCCGAGACTGCCCGCCCGAGCCACCGATGTCGCCTGCCCATCCCGCCACCAAGAACCATGCCGTCGCCCGCCTGCGCGCCGAGCGCCTGGCCCGTTGCGTGAAGCCCTTCGTGGCCCGCGGCTCGCGTTCGCCGCGCTGCGCCGGCTGCCGCCTGCGCCCGGACTACTGCATGTGCGCCTGGCAGCCGCAGGTGCAGGCCAACGCCGGCATGTGCCTGGTGATGTTCGACACCGAGCCGCTGAAGCCGAGCAATACCGGCTGGCTGATCGCCGAGACGGTGCCGGACACCTGGGCCTTCGGCTGGTCGCGGATCGAGGTCGACCCGGCCCTGCTGGCGCTGCTGGACGACCCGCAGTGGCAGCCCTACGTGGTGTTCCCGGGGGAGTTCGTCGCCGCCGAGCGGGTGGTGGAGAAGGTCGCGCCGCAGCCCGGCAAGCGCCCGCTGTTCATCCTGCTGGACGCCACCTGGAACGAGGCGCGCAAGATGTTCCGCAAGAGCCCCTACCTGGACCGTTTCCCGGTGCTGAGCATCACCCCGGACGCGCTGTCGCGCTACCGCCTGCGCCGCTCCAAGTTCGACGAGCACCTGTGCACCGCGGAAGTGGCGGCGCTGTGCCTGGGCCTGTCTGGCGACCAGCGCGCGGGGGATGCGCTGGATGCCTACCTGGACGTATTCAGCGAGCGCTACCTGGGCGCCAAGCACCAGCGCGGCCTGGACGAGCAGAGCCCGGCGCACCAGGCCCTGCGGCCCTACACCGCGCTCTAGGGTTCAGGCTGCCGCGGCCTGCTTCTGCGGCCACAGCTGGGCCACCAGCATGCCGGCGAGCATCAGCGCGCAGCCGAAGTAACCGCGCGCGTGCAGGCTCTCGTCGAGGAAGATCGCCCCGGCGATGGCGGCGAATACCGCTTCCAGCGAGAGGATGATCGCAGCATGGGAGGCGATGGCGTGCTTCTGCGCGATCACCTGCAGGGTGAAGCCGGTGCCGACGCCGAGCAGGCCGCCGTAGAGCAGCGCCGGGCCGGCCTGGACGATGGCGTCCCAGTGGATTTCCTCGAACACCAGCGCCAGCGCCATGCTCACCACCGAGCAGGTGACGAACTGCAGGAAGGCCAGGCGGATGGCGTCGTAGCGGCTGGCGAACAGGCCCACCAGCAACACGTGGCAGCCCCACACCAGCGCGCCGGTCAGTTGCAGCCAGTCGCCGGAGGCCACCTTGAAGCCCGGGCCGATGCTCAGCATGGCCATGCCCACCACCGCCAGCGCCGCGCCGAGCCAGGTGCCCGTGCCGGTGCGGTGGCCCAGCAGCAGGCCGAGCAGCGGCACGATGATCACGTACAGGCCGGTGATGAAGCCGGAGTTGGTCACGCTGGTGAACAGCAGGCCGACCTGCTGCAGGTTGATGCCCAGGGTCAGCGCGGTGCCGATGGCCAGGCCCGCCAGCAGCAGGCCGCGGTTGAACGGCTGGGCCCCGCGCCTGGCCGACCAGGCCAGCAGCGGCAGCAGCATCAGCGCGCCGAGGGCGAAGCGCAGGCCGGTATAGAGGAAGGGCCCGATGGCATCCATCCCCAGGCGCTGCGCGACGAAGGACACGCCCCAGATCATGGCGGTGACCAGCATCAGGATATCGGCGCGCAGGGCATGGCTCTTCATGGTGTTCTCGGCAGGCAAAAAAAAGAGCGCAACTCTGCCGCAAGCCGGGGACTTTGAAAAGCTGTCCATTCCGTCAGCGGGTGCGCCGGGAGTCGCCCGCATCTGCATTCTCGGCAGGCATCGGCCGATGCATTTGCGTACAATGCGCCAATCAGGTCACGACCTTTCCCATGCTGGCCCCGCCGTTATCCGCGGCCGGGATCGAGCCTGGCCATCAAGGAACTTACATGGCTTCCTATGAAATCCTGATCGCTGACGATCATCCGCTGTTCCGCAGTGCCCTGCACCAGGCCCTCACCTTGGGCCTGGGCCCCGAAGCGAAACTGGTGGAGGCGGCGAGCATCGCCGAGCTGGAAGCCAGGCTCAACGAGAAGGCCGACTGGGACCTGGTCCTGCTGGACCTGAACATGCCCGGCGCCTACGGCTTTTCCGGCCTGGTGCTGCTGCGCGGGCAGTACCCGCAGATCCCGGTGGTGATGATCTCGGCCCAGGAGGATGCCGCCGTGGTGCAGCGCTCCCGCGAGTTCGGCGCCAGCGGCTTCATCCCCAAGTCCAGCGAGATGGCCACCCTGCAGCAGGCGGTGCGCGCGGTGCTCGACGGCGACGTCTGGTGGCCGCCGCAGGCCGACGCGGTGACCGAGCTGAGCGAGGAAGTGCGCGCCGCCAGCGCCGGCCTGGCGAGCCTGACTCCGCAGCAGTTCCGCGTGCTGACCATGGTCTGCGAAGGCCTGCTGAACAAGCAGATCGCCTTCGAACTGAGCGTTTCCGAGGCCACCGTCAAAGCCCACGTCACGGCGATCTTCCGCAAGCTCAACGTGCGCACCCGCACCCAGGCGGCGCTGTTGCTGCAACAGATGGAAACGGTTCCGAGCGCCTGAGCGGCGGCCGGTGACCTTGGTTTCACACTTTCCTACGGCACCTGGTTTAGAGTGCTGCGTCTTTTTTCGCAGAGAGCCCTTCGTGACTTCTTCCCCCTTCAAGGGCCAGACCGGCCTGAAGCGCATCCTCAACGCCGCCGGCTACTCCATGGCCGGTTTCGTCGCCGCCTTCCGTGGCGAGGCGGCCTTCCGCCAACTGGTGCTGATCAACGTCATCCTCGTCCCGCTGGCGTTCTTCTGCGACGTCACTCGCGGCGAGCGCGCGCTGATGATCGCCGTGTGCCTGCTGGCGCTGATCGTCGAACTGCTCAACTCGGCGGTGGAAGCGGTGGTCGACCGCGTGTCCCTGGAACGCCACCCGCTGTCGAAGAACGCCAAGGACATGGGCAGCGCCGCGCAGTTCGTCGCGCTGAGCATCATCACCGTGACCTGGGCGGTGATCCTGCTGGGCTGAGCCCATGGGAGCAGGCGCGTAGGGCGTATGACCGTTCGCGGTTATACGCCGCTACACCGACCTCGTGCCCGGCTCCTCGGTCGAGCCCGGAGTGCCCTGAAACAGGCACTTCGTGGCCAAACCCGGAGCGCGCCTGAAGCCAAGGCCAAACGGCGGATAACGTCGAACGTTATCCGCCCTACGCTCCGAACCGTAGGAGCGGACTCTGTCCGCGATTGAGTGAGATCCACCTAGTCGCTCCGGCAAACACAACACCCCGTAGGATGGGTTGAGCGAAGCGATACCCATCACCACGGCAGCATGGGTTTCGCAGGCTCAACCCATCCTACGAAGGGCGTCCCGGCGTGGTCGACAAGACCGCCTCAGGGAATCATCGGCAGCACGATCTCGTCGCTGCGGCTGATGCCCGCAGTCTCGCTGCGGCACAGGTCGAGGAATTCGCGCATGGTCGCGGTCTGGTACTTCTGCCGGTGCCAGATGAAGTAGAACTGCCGGCGCAGGTCCAGCTGCGGAGTGTCCACCGGCACCAGGCTGCCGCGGCGGAAGGCGTCGCGCAGGGCCAGGCGCGAGATGCAGCCGATGCCCAGGCCCGACTCCACGGCGCGCTTGATCGCCTCGGTGTGCTCCAGCTCCAGGCGGATGTTCAGCGGCTCGATGTGATGGCGCATGGCCTGGTCGAAGGTCAGGCGGGTGCCCGAACCCTGCTCGCGGAGAATCCAGGCCTCGCTGCTGAGCCGATGCAGGTCCACCGGCCCGGCGTTGGCCAGCGGGTGCTGCGGCGCGCAGAACACCACCAGCTCGTCCTCCATCCACGGCTGCACCTCGATGTCCGGGTGCTGGCAGTCGCCCTCGATCAGGCCCAGGTCCAGCTCGTAGTGGGCGATGCGCTGCACCACGTGGGCGGTGTTGTGCACGTGCAGGCGCACCCGGCAGTCCGGCTGGCGCTGCATGAAGGTGCCGATCAGCAGGGTGGCCAGGTAGTTGCCGATGGTCAGGGTGGCGCCCAGGTCCAGGGAGCCGAAGGCGCTCTTGCCATTGAGCAGCGTCTCGATCTCGCTGCCGCGGTCCAGCAGCGCCACCGCCTGGGGCAGCAACTGGCGGCCCAGGGCGTTCAGCGTCAGGCGCTTGCCGGCGCGGTCGAACAGCTTGCAGTCGAACTGCCGCTCCAGTTCGCCCAGGGCCGTGCTGGTGGCCGACTGCGACAGCGACAGCGCTTCGGCGGCGCGCGACACGCTTTCCTGCTGGGCCACGGCGACGAAGACTTCCATCTGGCGCAGGGTGAATTTCATCGGTTCGGCTGGCTCCGTGGCGGGCGAGGGGCGCGACATTCGGTCGCCCCAGGCGGGGCGGCAGGGGGCGTAAGCTGGCGCGCGCTGGCCGCCAGGCGTCCCTTATCTGCGTTTTGGATTAGCAATATCCAGATAATTTATTTTGCGGATATTCTCGCCCCCTATAAAATGTCGCGCAATCGCGCTACGTCCGGGATCTGCTGGGGTGCGCCACGAATCTCTAGGAGTCCTTGATGAGCAACCTGTACACCGAGCGCGTTCTCAGCGTGCACCACTGGAACGACACCCTCTTCAGCTTCAAGACCACCCGTAACCCGGGCCTGCGCTTCAAGACCGGCCAGTTCGTGATGATCGGCCTGGAAGTCAACGGTCGCCCGCTGATGCGCGCCTACTCCATCGCCAGCCCGAACTACGAGGAGCACCTGGAGTTCTTCAGCATCAAGGTCCCGGACGGCCCGCTGACCTCGCGCCTGCAGCACCTGAAGGAAGGCGACGAGCTGATGGTCAGCCGCAAGCCCACCGGCACCCTGGTGCTGGACGACCTCAAGCCCGGCAAGCACCTGTACCTGCTGAGCACCGGCACCGGCATGGCGCCGTTCCTGAGCGTGATCCAGGACCCGGAAGTCTACGAGAAGTTCGACAAGGTCATCCTGGTCCACGGCGTGCGCTGGGTCAGCGAGCTGGCCTACGCCGACTTCATCACCAAGGTCCTGCCGGAGCACGAGTACTTCGGCGACATGGTGAAAGAGAAGCTGATCTATTACCCCCTGGTCACCCGTGAAGAGTTCCGCAACATGGGCCGCCAGACCGACCTGATGCGCAGCGGCAAGCTGTTCGCCGACATCGGCCTGCCGCCGATGAACCCGCAGGACGACCGCGCCATGATCTGCGGCAGCCCGAGCATGCTGGACGAGACCAGCGAAGTGCTGAACGGCTTCGGCCTGCAGATTTCCCCGCGCATGGGCGAGCCGGGCGACTACTTGATCGAGCGCGCCTTCGTCGAGAAGTAAGCTGCCCGCAATTGAAGGAGCCCGCCACCCGGCGGGCTTTTTCGTTCATGGCGGACATGGGGAAATGCCGTGCGTAGGAGCGGGCCCTGCCCGCGAATCGCGCGCAGGGCGCGCTCCTACAAGGTGAGGTGGCGAAACGCTGGCGTAGGATGGGTTGAGCGAAGCGATACCCATCACCACGGTCCGATGGGTATCGCAAGCTCAACCCATCCTACGAAAAGCGCCTCGGCGCGCCGTACAAATTTATCCGCGATTAGAGGGGGCGGGTTGCACATCCAGTACCCGGATCACCCCTGCCTCGGGGTAATGCCAATGCACGTCCAGGTCCCACAGCCGTGCGCCGTAGCGGCGTTCGGGCGTGGGTTGCTGGTAGGCCGGGCGCGGGTCCTGGGCCAGGCACTGTTCGACCAGCTCGACTACCGGCTCGCCCAGGCGCAGGGCCTGCTCCCGGGCCTGGGCCAGGGCGGCGTCGCTCCACTGCACCGGGATTGGCACCGGCGGCGCCTCGGCGATGGCGTTGCGCGCGTCGGCCACGGCGTCGGCATAGGGCACGTAGGGCTTGATGTCGAGCACCGGGGTGCCGTCCAGCAGGTCGATGCCTGACAGCCACAGGCGCCCGGGCTCGACCTTCTCCAGGCGCACCACCGACTGGCCGATGCCGTTGGGCCGGTGCGTGGCGCGGGTGGCGAATACGCCCAGGGAGCGGTTGCCGCCCAGGCGCGGCGGGCGCACCTTGAGCCGTGGCTTGTCTTCCAGGGCCTGGTGGAAGAGGAACAGCAGCCAGACGTGGCTGACCTGCTCCAGGCCTTCCACCGCCTCGCCGCCGTCGAACGGCGGCAGCAGCTCCAGCACGCCCCGCGCCGCCGGGGCCAACTGCGGTTGGCGCGGGATGGCGAACTTCTCCTTGAAGCAGGAACGGATGTAGCCGATGGGGGAGACGGAGTAGGACATGGCGGCACGCGCATGGAGCAGGGGGCCGCCATGTTACCCGATCGGCACGGCAAACCCCGCCGCTTGCGTCATCGCCGGCGCCTGCGCAGCAACAGCCAGCCGTAGCAGGTGTCCTGGCCTGGTTTCGCTCCTCACCCCAGTCCTCTCCCGGAGGGAGAGAGGGAGCCGTTCGTGCCACCGGGGCCTCCGGCGTGGCCGGTGAACCCAATCGCGGACAAAGTCCTACGTTCCAGGAAGCACGGCTTTTCGTAGGATGGTGTTGAGCGAAGCGATACCCATCAGCGCCACCGCATGGGTTTCGCAAGCTCAACCCATCCTACGAAGAGCACCTCGGCGCAAGACAAGTGCGTGGGCAGCCAGACCCAGGGCATGGCCGCCCGCGGCTCAGCGCCTGTCGCGCCGGACCAGGCCCTTGAGGAAATTGCGCAGCAACTGGTCGCCACAGGGACGGTAGTTACTGTGGCCGGGGGCGTGGAACAGCGCGTTGAGTTCCCCCTTGGTCATCACCAGCCCGGCGTCGTCGAGGATCGCCAGCAGGTCGTGGTCGCGCAGTTCGAAGGCCACCCGCAACTTCTTCAACACCAGGTTGTTGGTCAGCGGCAGTTCCAGCGGCGGCAGTGGCCGGCTGTCGTCGCGGCCGCGGCGGTGGATGATCAGGCCGTCGAGAAAGCGCGCCAGCACTTCGTCCGGGCACTCGCGGTAACCGGGTTCGTCCTCGCGGGCCAGCAGCGCGGCGACTTCGGCCTCGTCCAGCGCCAATCCGGCCAGGCCGGCGATGGCGGCGACCTCGCGGTCGGCGATGTCGAGGCTGTAGCGCAGGCTGCGCAGGATGTCGTTGTTGAGCATCGGTAGTGTCCCGGTTGAAAGAAAAAGCCCCGCAAGGCGGGGCTTTCGGCGACTCAGGCCAGTTCGGCCCAGAGATCGTACTCGTCGGCATCGGTGATGCGCACGCGCACCTTGTCGCCCGGCTTCACGTCGAAGGTATCGATGTAGACGGCGCCGTCGATCTCCGGAGCGTCGGCCCAGGAACGGCCCACCGCGCCTTCGGCATCCACTTCGTCGATCAGCACTTCGATTTCCTTGCCCACCTTCAGTTGCAGGCGCGCGGCGGAAATCGCCTGCTGGTGCGCCATGAAGCGCTCCCAGCGCTCCTGCTTGACGTCATCGGGCACCGGCTCCAGGCCCAGGTCGTTGGCCAGGGCGCCTTCCACCGGGGAGTACTGGAAGCAGCCGACGCGGTCGAGCTGGGCTTCGGTCAGCCAGTCGAGCAGGTACTGGAAGTCTTCCTCGGTCTCGCCGGGGAAGCCGACGATGAAGGTCGAGCGGATGGTCAGCTCGGGGCAGAGCTCGCGCCACTTCTTGATGCGCGCCAGGGTCTTGTCCTCGAAGGCCGGGCGCTTCATGGACTTGAGCACTTTCGGGCTGGCGTGCTGGAAGGGGATGTCCAGATAGGGCAGCAGCTTGCCCTGGGCCATCAGCGGGATCACGTCGTCGACGTTGGGGTAGGGGTAGACGTAGTGCAGGCGCACCCACACGCCCATGCTCGACAGCGCTTCGCACAGCTCCAGCATGCGCGTCTTCACCGGCTGGCCGTCCCAGAAGTCCAGCTTGTACTTCAGGTCCACGCCGTAGGCGCTGGTGTCCTGGGAGATCACCAGCAGTTCCTTGACGCCGGCCTTGACCAGGCGCTGGGCCTCGCTGAGCACGTCGCCCACCGGGCGGCTGACCAGCTTGCCGCGCATCGACGGGATGATGCAGAAGCTGCAGCTGTGGTTGCAGCCCTCGGAAATCTTCAGGTAGGCGTAGTGGCGCGGGGTGAGCTTGATGCCCTGCGGCGGCACCAGGTCGATCAGCGGGTTGTGCTCGGCCTTGGGCGGCACCACCTCGTGCACGGCGCTGACCACCTGCTCGTACTGCTGCGGACCGGTGACCGCCAGCACGCTGGGGTGCACGTCACGGATGCTGTCCTCGGCCACGCCCATGCAGCCGGTGACGATGACCTTGCCGTTCTCGGCGATGGCCTCGCCGATGGCGTCCAGGGATTCGGCCTTGGCGCTGTCGATGAAGCCGCAGGTGTTCACCACAACGACGTCGGCGTCCTCGTAGGTGGGAACGATCTCGTAGCCCTCCATGCGCAGCTGGGTGAGGATGCGTTCGGAGTCGACCGTTGCCTTGGGGCAACCGAGGCTGACGAAACCGACTTTGGGCGTTGCGGTGGACATGGGCGGCTAACCTCTAAGGGCGCGCTGGCGGCGCCTCTGATCAAAAAGTGCGCAATTCTAGCGGCAGCCCGCGCGCTTGACCAGCCTCCGTGAGACAAGCTGCCGCAGCGGCCGGCGAAAGCGCCGGCAGACACAGGGTAAGGGCGGCAAACACCTTCTATAGTCACTCAGATCAGGTTTTCGTGGCTCTTGCATCGCCGGGCCCGTCGGCGCAGGATGCGCCGAATTTTTCCTAGAGGAATTTTGTTACATGTCCAACGCCAGCGCTGGAACCGCGGAGCAGCAGGAAAACCATTCAAGCTCTGCCCTGGGCATGATGGTGGCCGCGGTGGGCGTCTGCTACGGCGACATCGGCACCAGCCCGCTGTACACGCTCAAGGAAGTCTTCGTCGGCGGCTACGGCGTGCAGGTGGGGCACGACGCCATCCTCGGCATCCTCTCGCTGATCTTCTGGTCGCTGGTCTGGGTGGTCTCGATCAAGTACGTGATCTTCGTCCTGCGCGCCGACAACCAGGGCGAGGGCGGGGTGATGGCGCTGACCGCGCTGGCGCGCCGCGCCGCCCACGACTATCCGCGGCTGAGCTCGGTGCTGGTGGTGCTGGGCCTGTTCGGCGCCTCGCTGTTCTATGGCGACAGCATGATCACCCCGGCGATCTCGGTGCTCTCGGCGATCGAGGGCCTGGAGATCGCCTTCGACGGTCTGGAGCACTGGGTGGTGCCGTTGGCGCTGATCGTGCTGGTCGGCCTGTTCCTCATCCAGCGCCACGGCACGGCGCGCATCGGCATCCTGTTCGGCCCGGTGATGGTGATCTGGTTCGTGGTGCTGGGCGCGCTTGGTCTGTACGGCATCTACCAGCACCCGGTGGTGCTGAACGCGATGAACCCCTACTGGGCGGCGAACTTCTTCATCGTCCACCCGGGCATCGGCGTGGCCATCCTTGGCGCCACCGTGCTGGCGCTGACCGGCGCCGAGGCGCTGTACGCGGACATGGGCCACTTCGGCCGCAAGCCGATTTCCCGCGCCTGGTTCGCCCTGGTGCTGCCGGGCCTGGTGCTGAACTACTTCGGCCAGGGCGCGATGATCCTCTACAACCCGGAAGCCGCGCGCAACCCCTTTTACCTGCTGGCGCCGTCCTGGGCGCTGCTGCCGATGGTGGCGCTGTCCACCGTGGCCACGGTGATCGCCTCCCAGGCGGTGATTTCCGGGGCCTTCTCGCTGACCCGCCAGGCCATCCAGCTGGGCTTCGTGCCGCGCATGTTCGTGCAGCACACCTCCAGCCAGGAGCAGGGGCAGATCTACATCGCCGGGGTGAACTGGGCGCTGATGGTCGGCGTGGTGCTGCTGGTGCTGGGCTTCGAGTCCTCCGCGGCGCTGGCCTCGGCCTACGGCGTGGCGGTGACCGGGACCATGCTGGTGACCACCCTGCTGATGGGCGTGGTGCTCTGGCTGCACTGGAAGTGGCCGCTGTGGCTGGCCATTCCGTTCTTCTGCATGATGCTGCTGGTGGACGTGCTGTTCTTCTCGGCCAACCTGCCGAAGGTGGTGCAGGGCGGCGCCTTCCCGGTGGTGGCCGGTATCGCCCTGTTCATCCTGATGACCACCTGGAAGCGCGGCCGCCAGTTGCTGGTGGAGCGCTTGGACGAGGGCTCGCTGCCGCTGCCGCTGTTCATCGCCAGCATCCGCTCGCAGCCGCCGCACCGCGTGCAGGGCACCGCCGTGTTCCTCACCGCGCGTTCCGACGCCGTGCCCCACGCGCTGTTGCACAACCTGCTGCACAACCAGGTGCTGCACGAGCAGGTGGTGTTGCTCACCGTGGTCAACGAAGACAGCCCGCGGGTCGCCACCGACCGCCGCTTCGAGGTGGATGCCTATGGCGAGGGCTTCTTCCGCGTGCTGCTGCACTTCGGCTTCATGGAGGACCCGGACATCCCGGCGGCGCTGAAGTACTGCCACCTCAACGAGCTGGACTTCAGCCCCATGCGCACCACCTACTTCCTCAGCCGCGAGACGGTCATCCCGTCCCGGCGCATCGGCATGGCGCGCTGGCGCGAGGGGCTGTTCGCCTTCCTGCTGAAGAACGCCAACGGCAACCTGCGCTACTTCAACCTGCCGCTGAACCGGGTGATCGAGCTGGGGACGCAGGTGGAGATCTGAGTGGTTTTGCTGGGGAAGACAAAGCGCGCCTGAGGGCGCGCTTTTTCGTTTCTGGGGGCCTCGCCAATCGACCGTGCATGGGATCGCGGACGGAGTCCGCTCCTTCGGTTCCAGGATGCACGGCTTTTCGTAGGATGGTGTTGAGCGAAGCGATACCCATCAGCGCAACCGCATGGGTTTCGCAGGCTCAACCCATCCTACGGGGCTCCGTCCGCGATTCGCGCGCAGGCGCGGGATGGCGCGGTTACTCCGGCCGCGCCTCGCCGGCGCCGGGGAGCATGCGCACCAGGGTGTTGTCGCGGCTGATGAAGTGGTGGAACAGCGCGGCGACGGCGTGCAGGCCGATCAGGAAGTAGCCGATGTTGCCGACGGTCTCGTGCACGGCCTTGACCTGCTTGGCCAGGTCCGGGCTCTCCGCCACCAGAGGCGGCAGTTGCAGGCCCCAGAAGGGGATCGGCTTGCCGGCTGCGCTGAGGATGGTCCAGCCGGCCAGCGGCAGGCCGATCATCATCGCGTAGAGCGCCACGTGCACGGTCTTGGTCAGCAGCATCTGCCAGGCCGGCGGGGCGGGCACGATCGGCGGGGTGGGGTAGATGAAACGGCCGATCAGGCGCAGCCAGACCAGGCAGAACACGCTCAGGCCGAGCATGAAGTGCCACTGGCTGAGCAGGGCGCGGGTGTCGCTGCCCTTGGGGTAGTTGCCCTTGAGTTCGATGCAGGCGTAGACGCCGGCGATCAGCACCAGCATCAGCCAGTGCAGGGCGATGGACAGGCTGCCGTAGCGGCGCGGGTAGGGGGGCTGGCTCATGGAAACTCCTTCTCTTCAGGCTGTCCCGCTCGTGGCTGCGGGTCGGGGCAGCTTGCGTCCGCAGCCTGAAGCCAGGCTGAAGACGCAGCCAATGCCTGAAGTGTAAGCCAGCCTTCGGCTCAGGACTCGTTCGGCGGCACCTGGCGCGCGCGGATGGCGTTCACCAGGCGCTTGGCCAGGGCCGGGTAGTTCTCGTCGAAGTGATGGCCGCCGGGCAGTTCGAGGTTCTCGCCGATGGCCTGGGGCTGGGTGCAGCCGCTCTCGTCCTTCTCGTCGATGCCATACACGCAGAGCACCTTGGGCCCGGGCATGCGCGCCAGTTCCGGGCCGGTGGCGGCTTCCTGGCCGGCCTTGCCCAGCCAGCCCTGCACTTCGATCTCGAAGCTCCCGCTGCGCGCCAGGGCCAGCAGCAGCACGGCGCTGACCTGCTGCTTGTCGGCCTCGGGCAGGCGGTTGTAGATGGCCGGCAGCACGTCGGCGCCGAAGGAGTAGCCGGCCAGCACGAAGTGGGTGGCGCCCCATTTCTCGCGGTAGTGCTGCATCAGCAGGGCGAGGTCGGCGGCGCTCTGCTCGGGGCTCTTGTGCTCCCAGAAGTAGCGCAGCGCGTCGATGCCCACCACCGGGTAGCCCAGTTCGGCCATCTGCCCGGCGACGTCGCGGTCCAGGTCGCGCCAGCCGCCGTCGCCGGAATAGAACAGGGTGACGGTGGGCGAGGGCTTGGCGGCTGGCACCTCGACCACCGGGAAGTCGTCGCCGCTACCCTGGATCAGGCGCTTGAGCTGGTCGTCGAGGACCACCGGCAGGCTGTCGTAGTAGTTGGCGATGACGGTCTCGGCGTTCTGCTGGGTGCGGGCGAAACGCGCGGTCCCGTCGTCCGGGTTGTCGTTCCAGGCCGCGGTCCAGTGGCCGTGGGGCGCGCTCTCGGGCAGCTTGGGCGCGGCGCAGTCGGGCTTGTCGAGGGCGAAGCCGACCGACAGGGCCTTGGCCTTGTCGCTGTTCTGCCCGGCCAGCCAGCGCCAGGCCCAGGCGCCGCCCTGGTGCACGCCGGCGACCAGGGTGGGCTGGGCGTCGAGCAGGTTCAGCGCGGCCTGCACGCGGTGCTGCTGGGCCACGCAATCGTTGTCCGGGAAGAGGAACTGCACCACCCGGGCGCCATTGTCGTGGGCCAGGGCCAGCAGCTGGGCGTCGTCCAGCTTGTTGTCCTGGGGCACCGCCAGCAGCACGGTGGCGGTCGGATGGCGGGCGGGAATGGCCAGGCTCACCGGGCTGCCGTCGGGCAGCTTGCCGTGCTCCAGGCGCGCCTGGGACAGCGGGTGGAACCACAGCGCCACGGCTGCGGCGGCAGCGACGACTATCAGCAGCAGGACGATGGCCAACAGGCGCCAGCGACGTTTCGACATATCAGCGTTTCACCAGTCCGGACAGGCCGCCCGCGATCAGGGCGGCGGTATCGGCCAGCGCCACCAGCGGATCCAGTCCGGCGGGCACGGCCAGGTAGCGGGGTTCCCAGTCGGGCTGGAACTTGTCCTTGAAGCGACGCAGCCCCTGGAAGTTGTAGAACTGTTCGCCGCGGTGGAACACCAGCGCGCCCAGGCGCTGCGTCAGCGGCGCGCCGCGGCGCGGCTGCAGGCCCGAGAGCGGCACCATGCCGAGGCTGAAGCGGGCGTAGCCGTGCTCCTTGTAGTGCAGGATCAGGCCGAGCATGAGGAATTCCATGGTCATCTTCGGCGCGTCCGGCACCACGCGCATCAGGTCCAGGCTGGCCAGCCCGTGGCTGGCGGTTTCCAGCAGGTTGACGAAGGCCACCGCGCGGCCCTGGTGGCGCACCACGGCGACGCGGAAGTAGCGCAGGTATTCGGGAGTGAAACGGCCCAGGGAGAAGCCCTTCTCGCGGGTGGCCTTGCCGCCCAGCCAGGCGTCGGAAATCGCCCGCAGCTCGTCCAGCGGCGCCTGCCCGGCTTCGTGGAACTCGATGGCCAGGCCGTCGCGCTGGCCGCGGTTCCAGGTGTAGCGCAGGTCCTTCATGTCCTTGCCCTTGGCTTCCAGGTCGAAGCGCTGCAGGTCCACGCGCGCTTCCTCGCCGAGCTTGAGGGCGGTCAGGCCGATGTCCATGTAGAACGGCAGGTTCTCCGCGCGCACCTGGTAGAACACCGGGCGCGCGTGGTGCAGGTCGCAGAGGTCGCGGAACTGCCAGATCAGCTCGGCGCGGGCCTGGGTCGGGCCGATCGGGTCGTACAGCGCCACCAGGCTGCGGCCGCGGCGGGCGTACATGAGGAAGGCGTCCTGGCTCGGGTGGAACAGCAGGGCCTTGTCGCCGGACAGCGCCAGGCCGCCGTCGGGCTGCTCGGAGCGGGCGAGGATGGCGGCGGCG
This sequence comes from Pseudomonas sp. NBRC 100443, assembly GCF_030268185.1. Classification (NCBI taxonomy): domain Bacteria; kingdom Pseudomonadati; phylum Pseudomonadota; class Gammaproteobacteria; order Pseudomonadales; family Pseudomonadaceae; genus Pseudomonas; species Pseudomonas sp. NBRC 100443. Next base: position 129,581 of record NZ_BSQE01000020.1, on the reverse strand, counting down.
CGGTCCAGTTCCTCGGCGCTCGGCTCGTGGATCGCTGGCGGCGAGGTGCGCAGCAGCCAGGTCAGGCCCACCGCGGCCAGCAGCAGGCAACTGCCCAGCAGGGCGCGCAGGCCGCGCGGGGCGTCGGCGTCGAGGGCGAACTGCCACCACAGCTCGTGGCTGTAGGGCACGTCCTGGTAGGCGAACAGGAACAGCCAGATGGAGCTGGCCAGCACGCAGCCGGCGGCGGCCAGGTACAGCGGCGAGAAGGGCACTTCCATCAGCCGGCTGCGGCGGTAGAAGGAGCGGCGGAAGATCGCCAGGAGCAGGGCGGTGACGCCGAGGATCGACGCTTCCTCCCAGTCCACGCCCTTGAGCAGCGACAGCACCGCGCCGCTGAGCAGCAGCACCAGGGTGATCGCCCAGGCCGCCGACAGGCGCCGGCGCAGGCCCTGGGCCAGCAGCAGGCAGAGCACGCCGATCAGGCTGGCGGCGAAGTGCGAGGCGTCCACCAGGCGGTGCGGGACCAGGAAGTCCAGCTCCTCCAGGCGGGTGTCGATGGACGGGGTGGCGCCGGAGAACAGCAGGACGATGCCGGAAATGAACACCAGCACCGCCAGCACCGGCGCGGCCAGGCCGGAGGCCACGCGCATCGCCTGGCGCGCCAGGAGCATGCGCCGCGCCTCGACCACCAGCAGCAGCAGGCAGGCCAGCAGCAGCGGCAGCACCACATAGATGAGGCGGTACATCAGCAGCGCAGCGGCCAGCGGCGCGGCGCCGATCTGCCCGGAGAAGGCCGCCAGCAGGATCGCCTCGAACACCCCGACGCCGCCGGGCACGTGGCTGAGCACGCCGGCGGCCAGGGCGATCATGTAGACCAGCAGGAAGGCGCCGAACGGCGGCGCCTCGGGCAGCAGCAGGTAGAGCACGGTGGCGGCGGCGGCCACGTCCAGCGCGGTGATCAGCAGTTGCAGCAGCGACAGGCGCAGGCCCGGCAGGCGCACCGAGCGGCGGCCGATGCGGATCAGCTGGCTGTCCGGCGAGGGCTGTTCCGGCTCGCGGCGCCGCTCCATGCCGATCACCAGCAGCACGCAGAAGGCCAGGATCGCCACTGCCAGGACCGCTACCAGCCACTGCGGCAGGCGTAGCGCCAGGGCCGCGTCGGGCAGGTCGCTGAGTGCCGCCATGGCCGCCAGCACCGGCAGCGCGCAACCCAGGGACAGGCTGGCGAACAGCGTCATGCGCGCCACTTCCATGGCGTTCAGCCCGGCGCGGGCGTACAGGCGGTAGCGCACCGAGCCGCCGGAGAGCATCGACAGGCCCACCGCGTTGCCGATGGCGAAGGCGCTGAAGCCGCCGGTGAGCAGCGTCGGCAGCGGCAGCTTCACCCCGGCGAAGCGGGTGGCCGACCATTCGTAGCCGAGCAGGCAGACGAAGCCGGCCACGGTGGCGGCCAGGGCGCCGAGCAGGGCGTTGCCGGGGATGTCCAGCAGGGCGTCGTGCAGGGAATAGGGGTCGATGTCGCGCAGCAGGTGGTAGCAGGCCACCAGCGCCAGGGCGAACAGCAACAGGGTGACGCCGACGCCGATGGCCTGGCGATGGGCGCCGAGCCGCTCGAACAGGCGGGAGCGGGAAGGAGCGCTGGCAGTTTCCGGAGTCTCAGGCGCGGTGGAGTCGACGCGCATCGGGCACCTCAATGGCTGTTGCGCGACAGGTGGGGGCACCCGCGCGAATTCCCAAGTCCATGGGAACAAATGACTGCAATTATGGGGGCCGCGGCCTGGATCAGGCTCGGTCTTTTTCCGCTGTAACGAAAAAAGCCACTCCGCAGAGTGGCTTTTTTCTATGTTGGTTGCGGGAGCTGGATTTGAACCAACGACCTTCGGGTTATGAGCCCGACGAGCTACCAGACTGCTCCATCCCGCGCCGGCCATTCTACTCGGGATGAACACCCTGTCAATCGATTTTTGCTTTCCGATCAATTATTTAAATTGAGCGCAAACGAAAAAGGCCACTCCGAAGAGTGGCCTTTTCCTTGTGTCTGGTTGCGGGAGCTGGATTTGAACCAACGACCTTCGGGTTATGAGCCCGACGAGCTACCAGACTGCTCCATCCCGCGGCGGCCATTCTACTCAGGACGGCTACCCTGTCAACCGTTTTTTCAGAAAAACTGGTTTTTCTTCAGATGCTTAGCGAAGCGGGGCCGCAGCGGGCGGGCGGCGCAGGCGTTCGCGCCGTTTTGCATTACCATGGAAGCCTTCAGCTAATGCGCAGGAACGGACGGGGCATCTCCTCCGAGTTCCGGCGCTATCCCCTCCGAGCAGGTTCCGCGTTGAGTTCCCGGCAGCGAAAGATCATCCACATCGATTGCGATTGCTTCTACGCCGCCATCGAGATGCGCGACGACCCGAGCCTTGCGGGCAAGCCGCTGGCCGTGGGCGGCTCGCCGGACAAGCGCGGGGTGGTCGCCACCTGCAACTACGAGGCGCGCGTCTACGGCCTGCACTCGGCCATGGCCATGCGCACCGCGGTCAAGCTGTGCCCGGACCTGACCATCGTGCGCCCGCGCATGGACGTCTATAAAGGTGTGTCGCGGGAAATCCACGGGATCTTCCGCGACTACACCGACCTCATAGAGCCGCTGTCCCTGGACGAGGCCTACCTCGACGTCAGCGACTGCCAGCAGTTCTCCGGCAGCGCCACGCTGATCGCCCAGGACATCCGTCGGCGCGTCTGGTCGTCGCTGGGCATCACGGTGTCCGCCGGGGTGGCGCCGAACAAGTTCCTGGCCAAGATCGCCAGCGACTGGCGCAAGCCCAACGGCCTGTTCGTGGTCACCCCGGAGCAGGTCGAGGACTTCGTCGCCGAGCTGCCGGTGAAGAAGCTCCACGGTGTGGGCAAGGTCACCGCCGAGAAGCTGGCGCGCCTGGGCGTACAAGACTGCCGGCAACTGCGCGACTGGTCGCGCCTGGCGCTGGTGCGCGAGTTCGGCGGCTTCGGCGAGCGTCTGTGGAACCTCGCGCGCGGCATCGACGAGCGCCCGGTGCAGGTGGATAGCCGGCGCCAGTCGATCAGCGTGGAGAACACCTTCGACCGCGACCTGCCCGACGTCGACGCCTGCCTGGCCGAGCTGCCCGGCCTGCTCGACGAACTGCAACGACGGATGCAGCGCCTGGACGCCAGCTACCGGCCGGGCAAGCCCTTCGTCAAGCTGAAGTTCCACGACTTCACCCAGACCACCCTGGAGCAGGCCAACGCCAGCCGCGACCTGGACAGCTACCGGCTGCTGCTGGCCCAGGCCTTCCAACGCGGCGAGCGGCCGGTGCGGCTGATCGGCGTGGGCGTGCGCCTGGTCGACCTGCGTGGCCGCGCTGAACAACTCAGCCTGTTCTGAGAACCTGCCTACGATCTGCTGCGCGTCGGCATAACTGCGTTAAAAACAGGCGAGTGATGCTCATTTAGTGGACTAAACTGTGCTCCCTCCCCTGTTTTTGCCTTGTTCTGCTCTAGCTCGCGAGCTCGTAGACAGGTTCTGAGCGTTGCCGGCGTTGGGTAAAAGTCCGATCATGCGCAGCGCGTAGCCAGGGCCCCGAGCATGCGAATCCACGTCACCTTCACCGACCGCGTCGGCATCACCCAGGAAGTCCTGGCGCTGCTGGGCGCGCGCAACCTGAACCTGGACGCGGTGGAGATGGTGCCGCCGAACGTCTATATAGATGCCCCCGAGCTGCGCCAGGAAGTGCTCCACGAACTGCACGGCGCGTTGCTGCGGGTGCGCGGCGTGCTCTCGGTGCAGATCGTCGACATGCTCCCCGGCCAGCGCCGCAGCCTGCACCTGGATGCGCTGCTGGCGGCCATGGGCGACCCGGTGCTGGCGGTGGACGCCCAGGCCCGGGTGCTCCTCGCCAATCCGCGGCTGATCGACCTGTGCGGCCGCCAGCCGGCCGGCGAGTCGCTGTCCACCCTGTTCGACGAGCCGGGCCTGGCCGAGCGCCTGATGGAGAAGGGCTTCCGCCTGCCGATGCACGAGGTCAGCCTGGGTGGCCAGCCGCTGCTGCTGGACGCCACGCCGATCCGCGGCACCGGTGACGCGCTGGACGGCGGCTTGCTCACCCTCTACCCGCCGAGCCGCATCGGCGAACGTCTGTCGCTGCTGCACCACGACCATGCCGAGGGCCTGCAGGGCCTGATCGGTCGTTCCGCGCCGCTGATGCAACTCAAGGCGCGGGTGCGCAAGGTTGCCGGGCTGGACGCGCCGCTGCTGATCCAGGGCGAAACCGGCACCGGCAAGGAACTGGTGGCGCGCGCCTGCCATGCCCTGAGCGCACGCCGCGAGGAACCCTTCCTGGCGCTGAACTGCGCGGCGCTGCCGGAAAGCCTGGCCGAGAGCGAGCTGTTCGGCTATGCCTCCGGCGCCTTCACCGGCGCCCAGCGCGGCGGCAAGCCGGGCCTGCTGGAGCTGGCCGACCGCGGCACAGTGTTCCTCGACGAAGTGGGCGAGATGTCGCCCTACCTGCAAGCCAAGCTGCTGCGCTTCCTCAGCGACGGCTGCTTCCGCCGCATCGGCGGCGAGCGCGAGGTGCGGGTGAACGTGCGGGTGCTCTGCGCCACCCACCGCAACCTGGCGAAGATGGTCGGCGAAGGCAGCTTCCGCGAAGACCTCTACTACCGCCTCAACGTGCTCAACCTGCAGGTGCCGCCGCTGCGCGAGCGCGGCCAGGACATCCTGCTGCTGGCCGAGCACTTCCTGCGCCTGGCCTGCACGCAGATCCAGCGCCCGCCCTGCCGCCTGGCGCCGGAAACCCACCCGCTGCTGCTGGGCAACCGCTGGGCCGGCAACGTGCGCCAGTTGCAGAACAAGATCTTCCGCGCCGCGGCCATCGGCGAGGGCGAGGTGATCGGCGTCGAGGACCTGGAAGTGGCCGGCACCGAGCTGGACACCCGCCAGGCCGCCGACGAGGAGGTCACCAGCCTGGAGGAAGCCGTGCAGCAGTTCGAGAAGTCGCTGCTGCAACGGCTCTACGCGGCCTACCCCTCGACGCGCCAGCTGGCCGCGCGGCTGCGCACCTCGCACACCGCCATCGGCCAGCGCCTGCGCAAGTACGGGATAGGCGAGCGCTGAGAGTGGAACGATTTCGCTCCGGTGGAGCGTTTTCGTTCCATTTGGCGGCGGCCGCGCCAGCCGGGGCCCTGATGCGCTAAAGGCCAGGAGACTGGTTGGTTTTTGTGGAATGATTTCGTTCCAAAGGCTGGATCGCACTTGGCGGTTATATTAATCAACTAATTGATTTATAAGTGTTTTGTTGGTTTTGGCATCACCCTTGCTCTCGTGCCGGGAAAAATCGCGAGCCACCCGACGGCTCGATTCGAGACCAAGAGGACGACCCATGACCACCCTGCGCTTCACACCCGACCATGAATGGCTGCGCCTCGAAGCTTCCGGCGAAGTGACCGTTGGCGTCACCGACTATGCCCAGGAGGCGCTGGGCGACGTGGTCTACGTCCAGCTGCCGGAGCTCGGCCGCCATGAGCAGGGCGCCGAAGTGGCGGTGCTGGAGTCGGTGAAGGCCGCCAGCAACATCGTCATGCCGCTGGCCGGCGAGGTCACCGAGGTCAACCCCGCGCTGGTCGACGGCCCGGAGCTGGTCAACCAGGCGCCGCTGGCCGACGGCTGGTTCTTCCGCATCCGCCTGGATGACGCCGCCGCCCTCGACACCCTGATGGACCAGGCCGGCTACGAAGCCTACCTGTCCGCCCGCGCCTGAACCGGGGAGCCCGCATGAGCAAGGTCCAACTGAGCACCCGCAACGAATTCATCGCCCGCCACATCGGCCCGCGCGAGGCCGACACCCAGGCCATGCTCGAGCTGGTCGGCTACGCCAGCCTCGACGCCCTGACCGACAGCGTCATCCCCAACAGCATCAAGGGCACCAGCGTGCTCGACGGCAGCGCGGGGCAGGGCGAGGCCCAGGCCCTGGCCGACCTGCGCGCCATCGCCGCGCAGAACCAGTTGCTGCGCAACCACATCGGCCAAGGCTACTACCCCTGCCACACGCCGGCGCCGATCCTGCGCAACCTCCTGGAAAACCCGGCCTGGTACACCGCCTACACGCCCTACCAGCCGGAAATCTCCCAGGGCCGCCTGGAAGCGCTGCTGAACTTCCAGACGCTGATCGGCGACCTCACCGGCATGCAGATCGCCAACGCCTCGCTGCTGGACGAAGCCACCGCCGCCGCCGAGGCCATGACCTTCTGCAAGCGCCTGTCGAAGAACAAGGCCGCCCAGGCCTTCTTCGCCTCCGCGCACTGCCACCCGCAGACCCTCGACGTGCTGCGCACCCGCGCCGAGCCGCTGGGCATCGAAGTGGTGGTCGGCGACGAAGCCGCGCTGCAGGACTTTTCCGCCTACTTCGGCGTGCTGCTGCAATACCCGGCCAGCACCGGCGCGGTCATCGACTACCGCGAGCTGATCGAGCGCGCCCACGCCGCCGGCACCCTGGTAGCCGTGGCCGCCGACCTGCTGGCGCTGACACTGCTCACCCCGCCGGGCGAATTCGGCGCCGACGTGGTCCTCGGCAGCGCCCAGCGCTTCGGCGTGCCGCTGGGCTTCGGCGGCCCGCACGCGGCCTACTTCGCCACCCGCGACGCCTTCAAGCGCGACATGCCCGGCCGCCTGGTCGGCATCTCCATCGACCGCTTCGGCAACCCGGCGCTGCGCCTGGCCATGCAGACCCGCGAGCAGCACATCCGCCGCGAGAAGGCCACCAGCAACATCTGCACCGCCCAGGTGCTACTGGCCAACATCGCCAGCATGTACGCCGTCTACCACGGCCCGCAGGGCCTGAGCGACATCGCCCGGCGCGTGCACCGGCTGACCGCCATCCTCGCCGCCGGCCTGGCGCAGCTGGGCCACAAGGTCGAGCAGGAATACTTCTTCGACACCCTGAGCGTCGCCACCGCGCGCCCGGCCGCCGAAGTCCATGCCGCCGCCCAGGCCGCCGGCCTCAACCTGCGGGTGATCGACGACGGCCGCGTCGGCGTCTCCCTCGACGAGACCTGCGAGCAGGCCGCCGTCGAAGCCCTGTGGGCGGTGTTCGCCGCCGGCCAGGCGCTGCCGGACTTCGCCGCCCTGGCCGCCAGTGTCGGCGACCAGCTGCCGCAAGCGCTGCTGCGCACCTCGGCCTTCCTGCGCCACGAAGTGTTCAACCGCTACCACTCGGAAACCGAGCTGATGCGCTACCTGCGCAAGCTGGCCGACAAGGACCTGGCCCTGGACCGCAGCATGATCCCGCTGGGCTCCTGCACCATGAAGCTGAACGCCGCCAGCGAGATGATCCCGATCACCTGGGCCGAGTTCGGCAACCTGCACCCCTTCGCCCCGGCCGAGCAGGCCGCCGGCTACCGGGCCATGACCGAGGAACTGGAGGCCATGCTCTGCGCCGCCACCGGCTACGACGCCGTGTCGCTGCAGCCCAACGCCGGTTCCCAGGGCGAGTACGCCGGCCTGCTGGCCATCCGCGCCTACCACGCCAGCCGTGGCGAAGGGCACCGCGACATCTGCCTGATCCCGTCCTCGGCCCACGGCACCAACCCGGCCACCGCCCAGATGGCCGGCCTGCGCGTGGTGGTCACCGCCTGCGACGCGCGCGGCAACGTCGACCTGGCCGACCTCAAGGCCAAGGCCGAGGAACACCGCGAGCGCCTGGCGGCGATCATGATCACCTACCCGTCGACCCACGGTGTGTTCGAGGAAGCGGTGCGCGACATCTGCGCCATCGTCCACGACAACGGCGGCCAGGTGTACATCGACGGCGCCAACATGAACGCCATGGTCGGCCTGTGCGCGCCGGGCAGGTTCGGCGGCGACGTCTCGCACCTGAACCTGCACAAGACCTTCTGCATCCCCCACGGCGGCGGCGGCCCGGGCGTCGGCCCGATCGGCGTGAAGGCGCACCTGGCGCCCTTCCTGCCCGGCCACGGCGAGCAGCTGGAGCGCAAGCAGGGCGCGGTGAGCGCGGCGCCCTTCGGCAGCGCCAGCATCCTGCCGATCACCTGGATGTACATCCGCATGATGGGTGGGCAGGGCCTCAAGCGCGCGTCCCAGGCGGCCATCCTCGGCGCCAACTACATCGCCCGCCGCCTGGAAGAGCACTACCCGGTGCTCTATACCGGTGAGAACGGCCTGGTGGCCCACGAGTGCATCCTCGACCTGCGCCCGCTCAAGGAAACCAGCGGGATCAACGTCGACGACGTGGCCAAGCGCCTGATCGACTTCGGCTTCCACGCCCCGACCATGTCCTTCCCGGTGGCCGGCACGCTGATGGTGGAGCCCACCGAGAGCGAGTCGAAGCAGGAGCTGGACCGCTTCTGCGACGCCATGATCCGCATCCGCGAGGAAATCCGCGCGGTGGAACGCGGCGAGCTGGACAAGGACGACAACCCGCTGAAGAACGCCCCGCACACCGCGGCGGAGCTGGTCGGCGAGTGGTCGCACCCCTACAGCCGCGAGCAGGCGGTGTACCCGCTGGCGAGCCTGGTGGACGGCAAATACTGGCCGCCGGTGGGCCGTGTGGACAACGTCTACGGCGACCGTAACCTGGCCTGCTCCTGCCCGTCGATCGCCGACTACCAGGACGCGTGAACCCTTAAGTCCCCGCGCCCGCTCCTGCGGGCGCCGTGGCCGCGGTGGGCGCCGGATGCGCCGGCGCGGCCTTTTTTTCGCCAAGGAGACGCCATGAGCCTCGCCAAGACGCCGCTGTACGACCTGCACCTGGAACTGGGTGCGAAGATGGTTCCCTTCGCCGGCTACGAGATGCCGGTGCAATACCCGCTGGGCGTGCTCAAGGAGCACCTGCACACCCGCGCCCGGGCCGGCCTGTTCGACGTGTCGCACATGGGCCAGCTGCGCCTGCGCGGCGCCGACGCCGCGGCTGCGCTGGAAAGCCTGGTGCCGGTGGACATCCTCGACCTGCCGGTCGGCCAGCAGCGCTACGCGCTGTTCACCAACGCCGAGGGCGGCATCCTCGACGACCTGATGGTGGCCAACGCCGGCGACCACCTGTTCCTGGTGGTCAACGCCGCCTGCAAGGAGCAGGACCTGGCGCACCTGCGCCAGCACATCGGCGCGCGCTGCGAGATCGAGTCGCTGTTCGACAGCCACGCCCTGCTGGCCCTGCAAGGCCCGGCCGCGGCCGAGGTGCTGGCGCGCTTCGCCCCGGCGGTGAAGGACCTGACCTTCATGCAGGTGGCGAGCGTCGAGCTGCTGGGCGTGCAATGCAACGTCAGCCGCTCCGGCTACACCGGCGAGGACGGTTACGAGATTTCCGTGCCCGTGGCCCAGGCCGAAGCCCTGGCCCGCGCGCTGCTGGCCGAGGAAGAAGTGCAACCGATCGGCCTTGGCGCGCGCGACTCGTTGCGCCTGGAAGCCGGCCTGTGTCTGTACGGCCATGACATGGACAGCGCCACCACCCCGGTGGAAGCGAGCCTGGGCTGGGCCATCTCCAAGGTGCGCCGTACCGATGGCGAACGTGCCGGTGGCTTCCCCGGCGCCGAGCGCATCTTCGCCCAGCAGCGCGAAGGCGTGGCCAGCAAGCGCGTCGGCCTGCTGCCGCAGGAGCGGGTGCCGGTGCGCGAGGGTGCGGAGATCGTCGACGCGGATGGCGCGGTGATCGGCAAGGTCAGCAGCGGCGGCTTCGGCCCGAGCCTGGGCGCGCCGGTGGCCATGGGCTACGTGGCCAGCGCCCATGCCGCGCTGGACAGCGAAGTCTTCGCCCTGGTGCGCGGCAAGCGCGTACCGATGAAGGTGGCGCGCACGCCGTTCGTGCCGCAGCGGTATTACCGCGGTTGAGGAGCATTGCGGACGGAGTCCTACGCTGCTGGTGGTTTTCGTAGGAGCGAGCTTGCTCGCGAACGAGGCTTCCGGGGACTTCGGCGCCAGGCCTGAGAGCACCCTCTCCCTAACCCTCTCCCTGAAGGGAGAGGGGACCGTTCGGTGTGTTCGGGCAGTTTGGAGTCAGCCGGCAGCACCGTTGGTTTCCGACTGGAGCCATACCCTCTCTCGGCACGGACAAGCCCCCTCTCCCTTCAGGGAGAGGGCTGGGGAGAGGGCGCGGAGTCAATCCAAAGCATCAAAGCCAAGAATGAGCCTCGTTCGCGAGCAAGAACTAGGCGTCCCCCTCGCTCCTACGAAGAGCCGCTGGGCACCTCAATCCTCCGGCCACATCCGCAGCACGCGGCTGTCGGCCGAGAGCAGGCGCAGTTCGCCCTTGTCTGTTATTTCCCAGCGCTGCACTTCGCCCAGGGCCTGGAAGAACCGCTGCTCCTGCTCCATCAGCGCCGGCGCGCACATCCGCCGGGTGCTGCCGGGCTGGCCGAAGCTCAGCGTTTCGCCGTCCAGCTGGTAGCTGGCGAACCAGTGGTTGCAGCCGGCGTTGCCGAAGGCGCGGCCCTGGCCGTCGAAGGTCAGGCTGACGTGGCTGCGGCCCACCAGCGGGCGCTTGCCGATCCATTCCACGCGGTAGGCCTGGTCGCTTTCCGGTTCCGTCGGGTGCTGGGCGCAGCCGGCCAGCAGCAGGGCGCCGAGCAGGGTCGTCAGTGTCTTGTTCATGGGTTCCCCCGGGCCTGGCAGGCGGGGCAGAGGTGGCGGTCGCCGTCCACCGTCCAGCCCAGTTCGGTGATGCGCGCGGTGGCGGCGGGGGCGTGGGCGGGCTTGCCGAGGCTGGCGTCGACGGCGAACTCGAAGTCCAGCATGGTCCCGCAGCCGTCGCACTTGACCTGCCAGTTGAGGATCGACAATTCCTTGAACACCGGGCCCTTGGCCACCGCGGTCCATTGCCCCGGCGGGTTGATCAGGTGGCGCACCTTGTCCACCGTCAGCGTCATGCTCAGGTCGCGGCTGCCCTTGAGGCTGACCAGCAGGGTGTCGCCGTTCTGGATCGAGCCACCGTTGCCGGTGACCTGGTAGAGGCCCGGACCGAGCGCGCGGCATTCGTTCAGCGTGTGTTGCGGATTGAGCAGGTTGTAGCGGAAATCGTGTTGAGCCATGGGTCCTCCGAAAGTCCGCCCATAGTAGGGGAAGTGGCCCGGACTCGCGACCGTGGCGGCGTGGCCACGGCCCCGGGGCTCAGGGTTCGACGAGGTTGACAGGGGCACCTTGGCGCCAGGCGCCGATGTTGTCCAGCGTGGTCCCGGCGATGGCCGCCAGCGCCTCGCGGGTGAGGAAGGCCTGGTGCGCGGTGATGATCACGTTGGGGAAGGTCAGCAGGCGCGCCAGCACGTCGTCCTGCAGCGGCAGGTCGGAACGGTCGGCGAAGAAGATTTCCGCTTCCTCCTCGTAGACGTCCAGCCCCAGGTAGCCGAGCTGGCCGCTCTTGAGCGCCTCGATCAGCGCCGGGGTGTCCACCAGGGCTCCGCGGCCGGTGTTGATCAGCATGGCGCCGCGCTTCATGCGCTGCAGGCTGTCGGCGTTGACCAGGTGGCGGGTGGCGTCGTTGAGCGGGCAGTGCAGGCTGATGATGTCGGACTCGGCCAGCAACTGGTCGAGGCCGACGAAACGCCCGCCGAGGGCCTCGATGGCCGGGTTGGGGTAGGGATCGTAGGCCAGCACCTGGCAGCCGAAGCCGCGCATGATCTGCGCGAACACCTGGCCGATCTGGCCGCTGCCGACCACGCCGACGGTCTTGCCGTGCAGGTCGAAGCCAGTCAGGCCGTGCAGCGAGAAGTCGCCTTCGCGGGTGCGGTTGTAGGCGCGGTGCAGGTGCCGGCACAGGGCCAGGACCAGCCCCACGGCGTGCTCGGCCACCGCGTGCGGCGAGTAGGCCGGCACCCGCGCCACGGTCAGGCCCAGGGCGTGGGCGGCGGTCAGGTCGACGTGGTTGTAGCCGGCCGAGCGCAGGGCGATCAGCCGCGTGCCGCCGGCCGCCAGTTGCTCCAGCACCGGCCGCGAGAGGTCGTCGTTGACGAACGGGCAGACCACCTCGAAGCCCATGGCCAGGGCGGCGGTGTCCGGGCGCAACGGGCTCTGCTGGAAGTGCAGTTCGAAGCCGTGCCCGGGGTTGGCGGCGAGGAAGCTCTCGCGGTCGTAGTTCTGGCTGCTGAACAGGATGATGCGCATGGCCGGCCTCAATGGGTGTCGTGGGGCGTGCGCTGCCCGGTATGGCTTTCGGTGGCGCGGGTCAGTTCGCCGATGGCGTGGTCCAGGTCCTCCAGCGCGGCGCCGGCCTGCGGGTCGTTCTGCTTGAGCAGGGTTTCCGCGCGCTGGCAGGCGCCGCGCAGTTGCGGCACGCCGCAGTAGCGGGTGGCGCCGTGCAGGCGGTGCACGCGCTCGATCAGGGTGGCGCGGTCGTTGCGCTCGCGGGCCAGGCGGATGGCCTGGCGATCGGCGGCCAGGGAGGCGAGCAGCATGGCCAGCATGTCGGCGGCCAGGTCGGCCTTGCCGGCGGCCAGGCGCAGGCCTTCCTCGGGGTCGAGCACGGCCAGGCCGTCGGCGGCGAAGCGCGCGCCCTGGGCCGCCACGCCGCGGCCGGCCAGGGCCAGGCCGGTCCACTTGAGCACCACCTGGGCCAGTTGGCGCTCGTCGATGGGCTTGGTCAGGTAGTCGTCCATGCCGCCCTGCAGCAGGGCGCGCTTCTCGTTGGCCAGGGCGTGGGCGGTGAGGGCGACGATGGGCACCGGGCTGACCTCGCGCTGGGCTTCCCAGTGGCGGATCGCCTCGGTGGCCTGGCGGCCGTCCATGCCGGGCATCTGCACGTCCATGAAGACCAGGTCGAAGCGCTCGCGCTGCACCGCTTCCACCGCGGCCAGGCCGTTGTCCACCGCGGTGACTTCCGCGCCCAGGTCGCTGAGCAGCGTCTGCACCAGCAGCAGGTTGGCCGGGTTATCGTCGACGCACAGCAGGTGCGGCACCTGGCGCTCGGCCCGCGGCGAGGGCTTGTCCTGGCGCGCCGGGCGCAGGTGCAGGAGCTGGTCGAGGGCGTGCTGCAGCTTGCGCGTGCAGGCCGGCTTGCTCTGCACCTGGCCTTCGGGCAGCACGGCGTTGTACTGCGACTGGTCGACGGTGGGGCAGAGCACCAGGGTCTTGCAGCCCTTGAACTCGAAGTCGCGGATGGTCTGGCGCAGCACGTCCGGCTGGCTGTCGGCGAGGTTGACGCCGAGCACCGCCAGCCCGATCGGCGCGCTGCCGGCGTCGGCGGGCTTGTCCAGGGCCGCGCGCAGGGCGTCGAGGTCCTCGAACTCGTGCACTTCCAGGCCGCAGTCCTCCAACTGGTGGTGCAGCGCGGCGCGGGTCAGCTCATGGGGTTCGCAGAGCGCCACGTGGTGGCCGCTGGGCGGCGCCGGCAGGTTGTCGTCGCTGTCCTCGCGGGCCTTGGGCAGGCTCAGGCTGATCCAGAATTCCGAGCCCTCGCCGGAGCTGCTGTCCACGCCTATCTCGCCGCCCATCTGCTCGATCAGGCGCTTGGAGATCACCAGCCCCAGGCCGGTGCCGCCGGCCTGCCGCGACAGCGAGTTGTCGGCCTGGCTGAAGGCCTGGAACAGCGCGCGCAGGTCGGCGTTGGTCAGGCCGATGCCGGTGTCGCGCACGCTGATGCGCAGCTGCGCGCGCTCGTCGTTCTCGTCCTCGAGCATGGCGCGCACGGCGATGGTGCCTTCGTGGGTGAACTTGATGGCGTTGCTCACCAGGTTGGTCAGCACCTGCTTCAGGCGCAGCGGGTCGCCCACCAGGTTCAGCGGGGTGTCGCGGTAGATCAGGCTGACCAGCTCCAGGCGCTTCTCGTGGGCGGCCGGGGCGAGGATGGTGAGGGTGTCCTGGACCAGCTCGCGGAGGTTGAACGGGATGTTCTCGAGGATCAGCTTGCCGGCCTCGATCTTGGAGAAGTCGAGGATCTCGCTGATGATCCCCAGCAGGCTCTCGGCGGACTTCTGGATGGTGCCCAGGTAGTCCTGCTGGCGCACGGTGAGGTCGCTTTTCTGCAGCAGGTTGGTGAAGCCGATGATGCCGTTGAGCGGGGTGCGGATCTCGTGGCTCATGTTGGCCAGGAACTCGGACTTGATGCGGCTGGCCTCCAGGGCCTCCTTGCGCGCCAGGTCCAGTTCGATGTTCTGGATCTCGATGGTCTCCAGGTTCTGCCGCACGTCCTCGGTGGCCTGGTCGATGTTGTGCTGCATCTCTTCCTGGGCGCTCTGCAGCGCCTCGGCCATGCGGTTGATGCCCGCGGCCAGCTCGTCCAGCTCGTGGCTGCCCAGGGCCGGCAGGCGGGTTTCCAGGCGGCCTTCCTTGAGCTGCGCGACGCCCTGGGCGATCTGCCCCAGGGGCGCGCTGATGGCGCGGCTCATGCGCAGGGAGAGCAGGGCGGTGACCACCAGCCCGGTGACGATCAGCAGCAGGCTGGTGAACAGGCTGCGGTAGCCGCGCAGCAGGGTGCCGTGGTGCGAGAGTTCCAGCTCGACCCAGCCGAGCAGGCGGTTGGCGTCTTCTTCCGGGGTGCTGGACAGGCTGCGGTGGCGGCCCAGCACCGGCAGCAGGAAGTGCGTGGTGTCCAGGCTGCTGACCAGGCTCAGGTGGCTGCCGTCGCCGCTGGGCATGGGGGTGAGGATGCTCGGCCCGGCATGCACCAGGCGCACGCGCTCGGGGTTGAGGAAGGTCACCGCGCGCACGTCGGGCTGGTCCAGGGCCTCGTTGGCGATCCGCTCCAGCAGCGGCAGGTCGCCGTGGTCCAGGGCGGAGGCCGACAGCGGGGCGAGCTGCTCGGCGATCAGTTGGCCGCGCTCGATCAGTTGCACGCGCATGTCCGACAGCTGCACCCAGGTGAAGTAGCCGCCCAGCACCAGCGTCAGCAGGCTGGTGGGCAGCAGGGTGAGCAGCAGCACCCGCCCCTTGATGCCGAGATCCTTGAACACGCGCGTCCTCCCAAACGGTTTCGGGGCAGTTTAGCGGGTCGCCGGGCGGGAATCCCGAACATTGACCGCCGGACGGCTGCGCTTGCCCTGGGCAGGCGCTGTCATGAATACTTGTCGTTCGCGAATAAGTCTTGTTTATCATGACGCCGACCGCCACCAGCCAACCCCGCCTGCTGACCATCGAGGACGACCCTACCCTGGGCGCCCACCTGCACAGCCACCTGAGCCAGCGCGGCTTCGCCGTGACTTGGTGCCGCGACGGCCGCGAGGGGCTCGACCAGGCGCTGAGCGAGGCCTTCGACCTGGTCCTGCTGGACGTCATGCTGCCCGGCTGCAGCGGCCTGGAGGCCCTGCGCCAGCTGCGCCGCGAGCAGCGCGTGCCGGTGATCCTGATGTCCGCCCTGGGCGCCGAGCAGGACCGCATCGCCGGTTTCTCCCAGGGCGCCGACGACTACCTGCCCAAGCCCTTCAGCCTGGCGGAGCTGAACGTGCGCATCGACGCCATCCTCCGCCGCGTCGCCCTGGAGCGCGGCAGCCTGCTGCCGGCCGGCCCCGCGGACGCAGGGCTGCGGCTGAGCGAGGAACCCTGCGAGGTGGCCTGGGAAGGCCAGTCCGCGGCGCTCACCGCCACCGAGCAGCGCCTGCTGGAAACCTTCCTCGGCAACGTCGACGAAACCCTGAGCAAGCCGTTCCTCTACCAGCACGTGCTGAACCGTGGCTACACCGCCCACGACCGCGGCCTGGACATGCACGTCAGCCACCTGCGCCGCAAGCTGCAGTCCATCGGTTATGCGCGCCATCAACTGCGCGCGGTCTGGGGCAAGGGCTATGTTTTCGCTAGCGCCGAGTGAGCGGCGCGCGCGCCAGGTACTGCCCAGCCGCCATTCGCTGTTCTGGCGCCTGGCGGTGCCGGTGGTGCTGCTCTGCCTGGTGCTGATCTGGCTGTCCTGGACCTGGGGCCGCCAGGTCGAGCGCCGTGGCTATTTCCTAGACGCCGAGGCCCAGTCCGTGCTGCATGGCTATGCGGCCGACCTGGAACGGGCCTGGAACGCCGGCGGCGAGGCCGCGGTGGACGACTGGCTGGCACGCATGCGGGCCAGCGAGCAGACCTGGATGGTGGCGCTGGACGGCCGCCTGCAGCCCCTGGGCAGCCAGCCGCTGAGCATCGAGGAGGCCACGCGCCTGACCTTCCAGCGCGGCCTGGACTGGCCGGTTAGCAACCGCAGCCGGAGCCTGCCCTACATCGGCATTCCCTTCCCCGAGCACCCCGCCGACGGCCGCCTGGTGCTGCAGCTGCCGCAACGCTTCAAGCCCGCTGGCTACTCCACGCTGGCGCGGATCTTCACCCATGGGGTGGTGCCCGCCGCGCTGGCGCTGCTGCTGTGCGGGCTGCTCTACCGCCAGTTGATCCACCCGCTGGCGCGCCTGCGCGAGCACGCCAACGCGCTGCGCGCCGACGACCTGGGCTCGGGCGCCGCCCGCGAGGTCAGCGTCCGCCGCGACGAGCTGGGCGAGCTGGGCCGCGCCTTCGACCACATGGCCCAGCGCCTGAGCGGCCACGTGGAGTTCCAGCGCCAGTTGCTGCGCGACCTGTCCCACGAGCTGCGCACGCCGCTCAGCCGCCTGCGCGTCGCCGCCGAGAGCGCGCCGGCCGAGGACCCGCTGCGCCTGCGCCTGGAGCGCGAGGTGGAAGTCATGCAGCGGCTGGTGGCCAACACCCTGGAGCTGGCCTGGATGGACACCGAGCGGCCGCGCCTGCCGCTGGAGGACGTCGCCATCCTGCCGTTGTGGGAACTGCTGGTGGAGGACGCCGGCTTCGAGTCCGGCTGGGCGCCTTCGCGCTTCCACTGCGAGGTGCCGGCGGACTGCGTCGTCCGCGGCCACCTCAATGGCCTGGCGCAGGCCCTGGAGAACCTGCTGCGCAATGCCATCCGGCATTCCCCGGAGGGCGGTTGCGTCCGCCTGCTCGGCCAGCGCGAAGGCGACTACTGGCACCTGTGCCTGGCCGACCGGGGGCCGGGGGTGGAGGCCGCCGACCTGGAGCGCATCTTCCTGCCCTTCACCCGCCTTTCCGCGGCGCGTTCCGGCGAGGGCTTCGGCCTGGGCCTGAGCATCGCCCGCAGCGCCATCCGCCTGCAGGGCGGCGAACTCTGGGCCGAGCGCGGCAACCCCGGCCTGCGCATGCACCTGCGCCTGCCGGCCGCCTGACGCCGTGCGGCGCCAGGCGACCAGCGGCCGTCAGAACTCCATCACCGCCGACAGCCACAGCCGGCGCCCTTCCTCCAGGGTGCCGCTGGTCCCCGCGCTGCCCTGGATGTAGTGCGAGGCCCAGCCCGTGGTGCCGTTGGCGGCGGTGTAGGAGTCGCCGCCGAGGAAGTCCTTGTCGAACAGGTTGTACAGGGTGGCGTTCAGCGTCAGGTTGCGCGTGGCCTTGAACGAGCCGCCGAGGTGGAACACCTGGTAGGCGTCGAGGTCGCCCAACTGGTCGGCGATGGCCTGGTTGGTCGCGTTGAGGTTGGCGTAGCGCGCGGTGAAGCGCGCCCGCTCGCCGTGGTACTCGCCCTTCAGCCAGAGCTTCAGGCGCTCGCTGGCCTGCCAGTCCAGGCGCAGGTTGGCCATGTGTCGCGGGGTGTTGGTCAGCGGGGCGCCCTTGTCGTCGCCGCTGAGCTGCTCGCTGTCGGTGTAGGTGTAGTTCAGCGAGGCGCTCAGGGCCGGGGCGAAGGCCCAGCGTCCGGCCAGTTCCACGCCCTGGGTGCGGGCCTTGCCGATGTTCACCTGCTGGGCGAAGTTCTCCTGCAGGAAGCTGCTGCCCATGTCGATGCAGCCGGCCTGGTTCGGCGCGTCCGGCCAGTTGCAGTTGGGGATCGGGGTGCCGCTGTCGATCTTGTCCTTGAAGCGGGTGTGGAACAGCGTGAGGTTGGCGTTGAAGTCGGCGAGGTTGTCGTAGTAGACGCCGAATTCGGTGTTGGTGCTGGTTTCCGGGTCCAGGTCGGGGCTGCCGATGGTGAGGATCTGGCCCTGGCCGCTGACGCCGTTGATGCCGTCGTGCAGCTGGTTCAGCGTGGGCGTCTTGTAGCCCTGGCTGACGCCGCCCTTGAGCGTCCAGCTGTCGGTGGTGTTCCACACCAGGTAGGCGCGCGGGCTGAAGTGCCCGCCGAAGGCCTCGTGGTCCTCGTAGCGGCCGCCGAGGGTCAGCGCCAGGTCCTGGCGCAGGCGCCACTCGTCCTCGGCGAACAGCGCCCAGGAACTCTGCTGGAATTCCTCGGTGGCGATGCCGTCCTCGACCTTCGCGTCCCAGTACTGGCCGCCGAGGGTGAACATGTGCGCCTCGCCCAGGGGCATCACCAGCTTGCTGTCCAGCACCAGGTCGGTGGACTTGAGGGTGCGGTCGTCGCCGCCGACGATCGACGGGTAGCCGCTGTAGGGCCGCCCGACGGTGCCGGGGATGGTGCGCCCGATGGTCTCGGTGGTGCTGTGCGTCAGGCTGCTGTCCAGGGTGCCGAAGCCCAGGCGGCCGGTGTGGGAGAGGGCGAACTGGTCGCGCTCGAAGCGCAGTTCGTCCTTGTAGCCGTTGGCGCGCGTCGGTGCGTCGCGGTTGCAACCGTCGGTGGCACTGCCGCCGGCCTTGCCGTCGAGGGTGCCCAACTGGCAGTCGTCGTTGTTGTACGCCTGGCGGCCACGCTCGAAGTCCAGGGAGATGTCGTGCTCGGCGTTGGGGGTGAAGGTCAGGCGGCTGCCGATGTTGTAGTTCTGGCCTTCCACCGGGGAGGCGCCGCGGCGGCTGACGGTGGCGCCGTCGTCGAAGCTCAGGTCCGAGGCGCTGCGGTCGAAGAAGCTGCCGCGCAGGTTCAGGCCGAGCCGGTCGGCCACCAGCGGGCCGCTGGCGTAGAGGCTGGTGCCGCTGCTGTCGCCGTAGTCGCGGTGTTCCTGGACGGTGTGGTCGAGGCTGAGGCTGGCGCCCCATTCGCGGGCCACCTTGCGGGTGATGATGTTGACCATCCCGCCCATGGCGTCGGAGCCGTAGAGGGTGGACATGGGGCCGCGGATCACCTCGATGCGCTCGATGGCCGAGAGCGGCGGCATGAAGCTGGTTGAGGTCTCGCCGAAGCCGTTGGGGGTGATGTTGCCGGCGCTGTTCTGCCGGCGGCCGTCGATCAGCACCAGGGTGTAGTCGCTGGGCAGGCCGCGGATGCTGATGTTCAGGCCGCCGGTCTTGCCGGTGCTCTGGCCGATGTCGACGCCTTCGACGTCTTCCAGGGCCTCGGCCAGGTTGCTGTAGCGCTTCTCTTGCAGTTCCTCGCGGGTCAGCACGCTGATGCTGGCCGGCGCTTCTGTGACCTTCTGTTCGTAGCCGGCGGCGGTGACCACGGTGTCGCCCAGGCTCAGGGTGTCGTTGCCCTGGGCCTGGCCGGCCATGGCCAGGGCGATGGCGCCGGCCAGGGAAGTGCGGGAAAGAGGAATGGACATCGGTAGGCTCCTGACTGCTCGTGATGGCGGCGGAGCCTGTCGGTAACGCAAATCATTTTCATCTTCATGAAAGTTACTGCATATGTCCGCAGAGGCCTGAAATCGCACTGCAGCGCCCGGCTCATGGGGGCTGGAACGCATTGTGGCAGCATGTTAATTGCGGAGATTTCCTACGCGGATGTTCCGGCCTCCGAGCAAGGAATCCGGGGCGGCGAGGCAGGCGCGGATGCCGCCGCCGATGCCACTCGCTGCGCTTGCCGATATGGCCGGCGGCGGTTTACCGGTATCATAGGCCGCTATTCAGATTGGCCTTGCTGACGACGAGCGACTCCATGACCGTGCAGTACCCCACCATCGCCGAGTGCATCGGCAATACTCCGCTGGTGCGCCTGCAGCGCCTGCCCGGGGAAACCTCCAACACCCTGCTGGTGAAACTCGAAGGCAACAACCCGGCCGGCTCCGTGAAGGACCGCCCGGCGCTGTCGATGATCACCCGCGCGGAGCTGCGTGGCGACATCCACCCCGGCGACACCCTGATCGAGGCGACCTCCGGCAACACCGGCATCGCCCTGGCCATGGCCGCGGCGATCAAGGGCTACCGCATGATCCTGATCATGCCGGACAACTCCACCGCCGAACGCAAGGCGGCCATGACCGCCTACGGCGCCGAGCTGATCCTGGTGAGCAAGGAGCAGGGCATGGAAGGCGCCCGCGACCTGGCCGACCAGATGCAGCGCGAAGGCAAGGGCAAGGTGCTGGACCAGTTCGCCAACGGCGACAACCCGGTGGCCCACTACCAGGGCACCGGCCCGGAGATCTGGCGCCAGACCAACGGCGAGATCACCCACTTCGTCAGCTCCATGGGCACCACCGGCACCATCATGGGCGTGTCGCGCTACCTCAAGGAGCAGAACCCGGCGGTGCAGATCGTCGGCCTGCAGCCGATGGAAGGCTCGTCCATCCCCGGTATCCGCCGCTGGCCGCAGGAATACCTGCCGAAGATCTTCGACGCCAGCCGCGTCGACCGCGTGGTGGACATGCACCAGAGCGAGGCCGAAGACGTGATGCGCCGCCTGGCCCGCGAGGAAGGCATCTTCTGCGGCGTGTCCTCCGGCGGTGCGGTGGCGGCCATGCTGCGCCTGTCCCGCGAACTGGAGAACGCGGTGCTGGTGGCGATCATCTGCGACCGCGGCGACCGCTACCTGTCCTCCGGAATCTACGACCCCAGCTGACATGGCCAAGCACAGAAGCGGCCTGCGCTTCCAGCCCAGCGGCGGCGCCCGCAACGCCGGCGTGCCGGTGGGCAAGAAGCAGCGCCTGCGCATCGAGCGCCTGGCCCATGACGGCCGCGGCATCGCGCACCTGGAAGGGCGCACCTGGTTCGTCGCCGGCGCGCTGCCCGGGGAAGAGGTCGAGGCCCGCGTGCTGGCCGCGCGCAGCCAGGTGGTGGACGCCCGCGGCGAACGCATCCTGGCCGCCGCGCCGGAGCGCCGCGCCGAGCCCTGCCCGGTGGCCGGCAAGTGCGGCGGCTGCACCCTGCAGCACCTGCCCCACGCCGGACAATTGGCGCTCAAGCAGCGCACCCTGGCCGAGCAGCTGCAGCGCTTCGGCGACATCGTCCCGGAAGAGTGGGCAGCGCCCCTGGCCGGCCCCGAATTCGGTTACCGCCGCCGGGCCCGCATCGCCGTGCGCTGGGATGCCAAGGCCGAGCGCCTGGAGGTGGGGTTCCGCGCCGCCGCCAGCCAGGCCATCGTCGCCTTCGACGACTGCCTGGTGCTGGTGCCCGAACTGCAGGCGCTGGCCCGCGCGTTGCCGGCGCTGCTGCAGGGGTTCCAGCGGCCGCGGGCCATCGGCCACGTCGAGCTGTTCCACGGCACCGCCTGCGCCCTGCTGCTGCGCCACACCGAACCTCTGCCCGCCGCCGACCTCGAACGCCTCCGGGCCTTCTGTTCGGCACGGGATGTGCAGCTGTGGCTGCAGGGCGACGGCGAACCGACGCCGGCCGACGGCGAAGGGCGCCTGGGCTACCGCCTGGACGCCTGGGACCTGACCCTGGCCTACCGGCCGGGGGACTTCGTCCAGGTCAACGAGCCGGTCAACGCGGCCATGGTCGCGCAGGCGCTGGACTGGTTGGCCCCCGCACCGGCGGAACGGGTGCTAGACCTGTTCTGTGGCCTGGGCAATTTCGCCCTGCCGCTGGCCCGAAGCGCCGCCTGCGTGGTGGGCGTGGAAGGCGTGCAAAGCATGGTCGCGCGCGCCGCGGCCAACGCCCGGGCCAATGGCCTGGACAACGCCGTGTTCCACCAGGCCGACCTGGCGCAGCCGCTGTCCGCGGCGCGCTGGTTCGCCGGGGACGCGGCCAAGGGATTTTCCGCCGTGCTGCTCGACCCGCCGCGTGACGGCGCGTTCGAGATGGCACGGGGCATGCGTGAACTGGGCGCCGAGCGGGTACTCTATGTGTCCTGCAATCCGGCGACCCTGGCGCGCGACGCCGGCGAACTGGCCCGTCAGGGCTATCGCCTGAAGCGTGCCGGAATCCTCGACATGTTCCCGCAGACGGCGCATGTGGAGGCGATGGCTCTGTTCGAGGCAGGTTAGGACGACCTGCGCAATCCGACCGGCCCACGCCAGAAAGGCCGGCGCAGTCGAGCGGTGTGCCACGGCACACCGTGGGGAAGGGTAGACAAGATGGTACAGGTGAGAGCGCACCAGCCGGTCAACACCGACGGCAGCATCAACCTCGAGGCCTGGCTGGACCACGTCCAGACCCTGGTCCCGGTGCTGGATCGCAAGGTCCTGCTGGAGGCCTGCGAGTTCGCCCGCGAGGCCGAGAACAAGGCGGTCAGCCAGGTGGAAGCCGCCTGGGCCGATGGCACTTCGAGCTTCCAGACCGGCCTTGAGATCGCCGAGATCCTCGCCGACCTCAAGCTGGACCAGGAGTCGCTGGTGGCCGCGGTGATCTACCGTGGCGTCCGCGAGGGCAAGGTCAAGCTGGAGGAAGTGCAGCAGCGCTTCGGCCCGGTGGTGGCCAAGCTGATCGAGGGCGTGCTGCGCATGGCGGCGATCAGCGCCAGCCTCAACCCGCGGCAATCCATGGTGCTCGGCACCCAGGCGCAGATCGAGAACCTGCGCAAGATGCTGGTGGCCATGGTCGACGACGTGCGCGTCGCGCTGATCAAGCTGGCCGAGCGCACCTGCGCCATCCGCGCGGTGAAGAACGCCGACGAGGAGAAGCGCATGCGCGTCGCCCGCGAGGTGTTCGACATCTATGCGCCGCTGGCGCACCGCCTGGGCATCGGCCACATCAAGTGGGAGCTGGAGGACCTGTCCTTCCGCTACCTGGAGCCCGACCAGTACAAGCAGATCGCCAAGCTGCTGCACGAGCGCCGCCTGGACCGCGAGCAGTACATCGCCACCGTGATGCAGCAGCTCAAGGACGCCCTGGCCGCCACCGGCATCAAGGCCGACCTGTCCGGCCGCGCCAAGCACATCTACTCGATCTGGCGGAAGATGCAGCGCAAGGGCCTGGACTTCAGCCAGATCTACGACGTGCGCGCGGTGCGCGTGCTGGTCCCGGAGATGCGCGACTGCTACACCGCGCTGGGCATCGTGCACACCCTGTGGCGGCACATCCCCAAGGAATTCGACGACTACATCGCCAACCCCAAGGAAAACGGCTACCGCTCGCTGCACACCGCGGTGATCGGCCCCGAGGGCAAGGTGCTGGAAGTGCAGATCCGCACCCACGCCATGCACGAGGAAGCCGAGCTGGGCGTGTGCGCGCACTGGCGCTACAAGGGCACCGACGTCAAGTCCGGCTCCAACCACTACGAGGAGAAGATCTCCTGGCTGCGCCAGGTCCTGGAGTGGCACGAGGAACTGGGCGACATCGGCGGCCTGGCCGAGCAGCTGCGCGTGGACATCGAGCCGGACCGGGTGTACGTGTTCACCCCCGACGGCCACGCCATCGACCTGCCCAAGGGCTCCACGCCGCTGGACTTCGCCTACCGCGTGCACACCGAGGTGGGCCACAACTGCCGCGGCGCCAAGATCAACGGGCGCATCGTGCCGCTGAACTACAGCCTGCAGACCGGCGAGCAGGTGGAGATCATCACCGGCAAGCACAGCGGCCCGAGCCGCGACTGGCTGAACCAGAACCTTGGCTACGTCACCACCTCGCGGGCGCGGGCGAAGATCGTCCACTGGTTCAAGCTGCAGGCCCGCGACCAGAACGTCGCCGCCGGCAAGGCCATGCTCGAACGCGAACTGGGGCGCCTGGCGCTGCCGCCGGTGGACTTCGAGAAGCTGGCCGAGAAGGCCAACTACAAGACCGGCGAGGACCTGTTCGCAGCCCTCGGCGCCGGCGACCTGCGCCTGGCCCACGTGGTCAACTACGCCCAGGCGCTGGTGGAGCCGGAGCGCGGCAACGAGCAGCTCGAACTCATCCCGCGCAAGCCCAGCCGCCTCGGCCACGGCAAGCGCGGCGACATCCAGATCCAGGGCGTGGGCAACCTGCTGACGCAGATGGCCGGCTGCTGCCAGCCGCTGCCGGGCGACCCGATCGTCGGCTACATCACCCTCGGCCGCGGCGTCACCATCCACCGCCAGGATTGCGCCACCGTGCTGCAACTGGCCGGCCGCGAGCCGGAGCGGATGATCCAGGTGAGCTGGGGCCCGGTGCCGGTGCAGACCTACCCGGTGGACATCGTCATCCGCGCCTACGACCGCTCCGGCCTGCTGCGCGACGTGTCCCAGGTGCTGCTCAACGAGCGCATCAACGTGCTGGCGGTGAACACCCGTTCGGACAAGGACGACAACACCGCGACCATGCGCCTGACCATCGAGATCCCCGGCCTGGATTCCCTGGGCCGCCTGCTGGCGCGCATCTCGCAACTGCCCAACATCATCGAGGCGCGGCGCGACCGCGCGGGTGGCAAGGATGTATAAGCTCGACGACCTGCTGTACCTCATGGCGCGCCTGCGCGACCCGCAGCACGGCTGCCCCTGGGACCTCAAGCAGGACTACGCGAGCATAGCCCCCTACACCATCGAGGAGGCCTACGAGGTCGCCGACGCCATCGAGCGCGGCGACTTCGAGCACCTGCGCGAGGAGGCCGGCGACCTGCTGTTCCAGGTGGTCTACTACGCCCAACTGGCCCGCGAGGAACAGCGCTTCGACTTCGACGCGGTGGTCCACGGCATCACCGCCAAGCTGGTCCGCCGCCATCCCCATGTGTTCCCCGACGGCGACCTGTACGGCGTGCCCGACGCGGCGAAGCTGGCGGAAGCGGCGGTGAAGCAGCGCTGGGAAGAACTCAAGGCCGAGGAGCGCGCGGCCAAGGCCGCCGAGCCGGTGCAACTGTCGCTGCTGGACGACGTGCCGGTGGCGCTGCCGGCCCTCAGCCGCGCGGCCAAGCTGCAGAAGCGCGCCGCCCAGGTCGGCTTCGACTGGCCGGAAGCCCTGCCGGTGGTGGACAAGCTGCGCGAAGAGCTGGACGAAGTGCTGGAAGCCATGGCCGACGGCGATGCCGAAGCCCAGGCAGAGGAGATCGGCGACCTGCTGTTCGTGGTGGTCAACCTGGCCCGGCACCTGAAGGTCGACCCGGAAACCGCCCTGCGCGCGGCGAATGGCAAGTTCGAAAGGCGCTTCCGCTACATCGAGACCACCCTGCGCGACCAGGGCCGCAAGGCCGAGGAATGCAGCCTGGAAGAGCTGGACGCGCTGTGGGGCGAGGCCAAGCGGGAGGAGAAGAATCCGTTGGGGTGTGGTTAGTTAGGCCGGCGTTACGAAAAAAGCCCCGGTTCGCCGGGGCTTCCTGTAGGAGCAACTGTCTTGCGCCGAGGCGCTCTTCGTAGGATGGGTTGAGCTTGCGATACCCATGCTGCCGTGGTGATGGGTATCGCTTCGCTCAACGCCATCCTACGAAAACCCGTGCTTCCCTGGAACCGTAGGAGCGGACTCTGTCTGCGATTCGGCGGATAACGCCATAGGCGTTATGCGCCCTACGTGAACATCCAGCGAATCAGCAACACCAGCAACAGCACCGCCAGAATCGGCCGACCGATGCGGTAGGCCTTGGGATAGCGCCGCTTGAACTTCTTCACCTGAGCACCCACGCCGTTGCCGATACGAATCAGCACCGAGTAGGCCTGGTTGATCCCGCCGACGCGCTCGCCCTCGACATTCTGCGGCGCGGTGGCGCGGCCGAGGAAGGCGCTGACGCGGCGGTTGATGCGCGTCAGCAGCGGCGACTTGAGCGGACGCTCGACGTCGCAGAAGAGGATCAGGCGCGATTCGTCCGTCTCGTTCTTCACCCAGTGCACGAAGGTCTCGTCGAACATCACGTCCTCGCCGTCGCGCCAGGCGTAGGGTTGGCCGTCGACAAAGATGCGGCAGGCGTCCGAGTTCGGCGTGGCCAGGCCCAGGTGGTAGCGCAGGGAGCCGGCGTAGGGGTCGCGGTGCTTGTTCAGGTGGCTGTTCGGCGGCAGGCGGGTGAACATCGCGCCCTTGACGTTGGGGATGCTGCTGACCAGCTCCACGGTCTTCGGGCACAGGCGCTGCGCGGAGGGCAGGGGGCCGTCGTACCAGGTCAGGTAGAAGCGCGTCCAGCCCTTCTTGAAGAAGGAGCCGAAACCCGCCTCGTTGTTGTTCAGGGCATCGCGGATGTAGCCCTCGTCGAACAGCTGCTCGGCTTCCTCGCGGATCATCTGCCAGTTGTCGCGCAGCTTGTCGAGTTCCGGGAAGCGCTCACGGTCCAGGTAGGGCTTGGAGGGTACGCTGGAGTTCAGGTACATCAGCGAGTTGTACGGGGCGAACCAGGCCGAGTGGTTGACCACCTGGCGCAGGAACGGCAGGCGTACCTTGCCGCGCAGGTGCACGTAGAGAATGGCGATGAGGAAGATGGCGAGGATCGCGAGGACGAGGAGCTTGATCATGGGATGGCGAGTCCGCCCTGTTTGGCTGAAAAACGGCCGGCCACTTGCGCAACGCCGACACAGGCCCGAGGATTATACCCTCAGCGCGCGTCGCCGCTGAATTTTCCGCCACGTCAGAATTGTCCTGCGTCATATTCGCAGGCTGTCGGAGAGTCGTTAGCCAATGAGCATGTCATTGCGTGACCAGTTGCTGAAAGCCGGGCTGGTCAACGAAAAGCAGGCCAAGCAGGCCAGCAAGCAGAAGCAGAAACAGCAGCGCCTGGAGCACAAGGGCCAGGCCGAGAAGGACGACAGCCAGCGCCAGGCCGCGTTGCAGACCCAGGCCGAGAAACAGGCCCGCGACCAGGAGCTGAACCGCCAGCAGCAGGAGAAAGCCGAGAAGAAGGCTCGCGCCGCGCAGGTCAAGCAACTGATCGAAGGCACCCGCCTGCCCAGGATGGAGGGCGACGACTACTACAACTTCGTCGACGCCAAGAAGGTCAAGCGCATCGCGGTGAACGCCCTGATCCGCGACAAGCTCAGCCGCGGCAGCCTGGCCATCGTCAGTTACGACGGGCGCTACGAGATAGTCCCGCGCGATGCCGCGCTGCGCATCCAGGAACGCGACGAGCGCCGCGTGGTGCTGCTCAACGAGCCCAGCGGCGAGCCGGACGAGGACGATCCGTACAAGGACTACGTGGTGCCCGACGACCTCATGTGGTGACAGCTGCGGAAACGAAAAAGCCGGGCGGATGCCCGGCTTTTTTCATGCTGCCCGAGGTTACGAGCCCTTGACCTGCCTGCCGTCGACGGTGCCGTCCTTGAGCATGATCTGGTACTCCTTGCCGTCGGTCTCCTGCTGGTACAGGCGCACCAGCAGGTAGTCCCAGTCCTTGGCGAACCAGAGGACGGTCTTGCGGTTGCTCTTGGTCGGGTCGCGCACGCGTTCGACCTTGATGGCGTCGATCTGGCCGGCCTGGGTGGCGACCTTCTCCTCGCCGAGCACGCGGAAGTCGTAGGTATCGGTGTCGGTACCCTCGATCACCTGGTAGCTCATGCTTTTCTTGCCGACGGCGACGTCGTGCTGCAGCACCAGCTGGTAGGTGGACTTGTCGAGCTGGCCGCGGTTCAGCGGCAGGCGCACGGCGTCGCCGCGGTCGCTGCCGGTGACCTGTTTCTGCGCCCAGTCGAACTGCAGGTCGGTGGACTTGTTCTTGCCCAGGCCCTCGCGGGCCCAGTGGTAGGTCTGCGGCAGGTAGGTATCGCCTTCGACCTTGAAGGAACTGCTCTCCTTCAGGCTGGCGAGCAGCATGGAGGCCTGGAAGTCGAGTTCCCAGTTGCCGCCGTCGCCTTGCTTGAGGCTGCGGGAAGCGGTCCCGCTCAGCGGCATCTGCTTCCAGTCCGCGGTGTAGCTGGCCTCGAACGGCTTGATCTGGAACGAGGCGGCATACGCCGGCAACGTCAGCAGGGCCATCAGGAACAGCAGGACTCTACGCATCGCGAATCTCCTAGGTTCGGAACGGGTAGCCGGTGGCTGGCAACGCCTGGCCATCCAGCATGGCGCCTCGCTCGCCCAGGCGCAAACGGCCTTCGGCGAACCAGCGCATGGCCAGCGGGTAGATCAGGTGCTCCTGCACGTGCACCCGCGCGGCGAGCGTCTCCGGCGTGTCTTGCGACTCTACCGGGATTGCCGCCTGTACGACCAGAGGGCCGCCGTCGAGTTCCTCGGTGACGAAATGCACCGAGCAGCCGTGCTCGGCGTCACCGGCCTCCAGCGCGCGCTGGTGGGTGTGCAGGCCCTTGTACTTGGGCAGCAGCGAGGGGTGGATGTTCAGCAGGCGGCCGTGGTAGTGGCGCACGAAGGCCGAGCTGAGGATGCGCATGAAGCCGGCCAGGACCACCAGGTCCGGGGCGTGGGCGTCGATGCGGCGGATCAGCTCGGCGTCGAAGGCTTCGCGGTCGGCGAAGCCCTTGTGGTCCAGGACCTCGGTGGCGATGCCCGCGGCGGCGGCGCGCTGCAGGCCATAGGCGTCCGCGCGGTTGGAAATCACCGCGCGGATGGTTGCCGGCGTGGCGCCGTCGGCCAGACTGTCGATCAGTGCTTGCAGGTTGCTGCCGGAGCCGGAAATCAGCACCACGACATTGCAAGGACGGGACATCAGTGGCCTTTCAGGTTGTTCAGCACCACGCGTTCGGCGTCCGCTGCGCAGGCGTCGATGCGGCCGATGACCCAGGGCTGCTCGCCGGAAGCGCGCAGGGAGGCGAGGGTGGCCTCGACCTGGTCCTGGGCGACGCAGATGACCATGCCCACGCCGCAGTTCAGCACGCGGTGCATCTCGTGCTCGTCGACGTTGCCCTTCTCCTGCAGCCAGTCGAACACCGCCGGGCGCTGCCAGCTGGCCACGTCGATCACGGCCTGGGCGTTGTCCGGCAGCACGCGCGGGATGTTGTCCAGCAGGCCGCCGCCGGTGATGTGGGCCATGGCCTTGACCGCGCCGGTCTGCTCGATCAGCTGCAGCAGCGGCTTGACGTAGATGCGCGTCGGCGCCATCAGCAGGTCGGCCAGGGGCTTGCCGTCGAGCTGGGTGGCTTCGATGTCGGCGCCGGAGACTTCGATGATCTTGCGGATCAGCGAGTAGCCGTTGGAGTGCGGGCCGGAGGAGGGCAGGGCGACCAGGGCGTCGCCGGCGACCACCTTCGAGCCGTCGATGATCTCGGCCTTCTCCACCACGCCGACGCAGAAGCCGGCCAGGTCGTAGTCCTCGCCCTCGTACATGCCGGGCATCTCGGCGGTTTCACCGCCGACCAGAGAGCAGCCGGCCAGCTCGCAACCGGCGCCGATGCCGGTCACCACGGTGGCGGCGACGTCGACATTGAGCTTGCCGGTGGCGTAGTAGTCGAGGAAGAACAGCGGCTCGGCGCCGCAGACCACCAGGTCGTTGACGCACATGGCGACCAGGTCCTGGCCGATGCTGTCGTGCTTGTTCAGGTTCAGCGCCAGGCGCAGCTTGGTGCCGACGCCGTCGGTGCCGGAAACCAGCACCGGCTGCTTGTAGCCGGCCGGGATCTCGCAGAGCGCGCCGAAGCCGCCCAGGCCGCCCATGACTTCAGGACGCGCGGTGCGCTTGGCGACGCCTTTGATGCGTTCGACGAGGGCTTCGCCGGCGTCGATGTCCACACCGGCGTCCTTGTAGCTCAACGAGGGTTGCTTGCTGCTCATGTATCCAGGCCTGTAGAAAGGAGTGATTCGTCTGCCGGCCGCGGCGCGAAGGATTCGCGGCGACCTCGCGGGAGGCGCGGGATTTTATCAGGCTTGCCCGGCAGCGGCCATCTCGCGCTGTTGCCGCTGACCGGAGGGCTGTTTAAGGTATAGGCCTTCCGGAGGGGCTTGCCAGGTGCCGTTCCCTTCCTTATTCCGTTCGTCGAGAGCCTGTCATGCGATTTACCGCCCGCCTGTTGATCCTCTGCCTGTCGTTGCTCAGCCTGCCGTCCTTCGCCGCCGCGCTGGGCAACCTCTACCAGGTGCACGAGCCGGTGGCCTCGCAGCAGCCGGACGAGCGCAGCGCCGGCCTGTCCCGCGCGCTGCAGACCCTGGTGCTGCGCCTGACCGGCGATGCCCGCGCCGCCCAGAGCGGCGCGCTGGCCGGCTACTTCAAGGACCCGCAGCAACTGATCAGCCAGTACGGCTACGAGAACGGTCCGCCGCTGGCCCTGGTGGTGGACTTCGACCCCTCCTCGGTGAACAACGCCCTGCGCCAGGCCGGCCTGCCGGTCTGGGGTGCCAACCGTCCGAGCCTGCTGGCCTGGTGGCTGAACGAAAGCGCCGCCGGCAGCAGCCTGGTGGGCGACAGCCAGGAAGGCGCCGCGCCGCTCAACCGCGCCGCCCAGCGCCGCGGCCTGCCGCTGCTGCTGCCGATGGCCGACCTCTCCGAGCAGGGCGTGGGCACCGCGCAGAACATCACCGCCGCGCAGCCCGACGCGCTGCGCGCCGCCTCCGAGCGCTATTCCGCCGACGGCCTGCTGGCGGTCGACGCCAAGGAAGACGGCGGCAAGTGGCAGGCGCAATGGCGCCTGTGGCTGGGCGACTCGCGCGAACAGGGCCAGGCCCAGGGCGATAGCCCGGACGCCCTGGCCGACGCCGTGATGCTGGCGGTCAGCCAGCGCCTGGCGCCGCGCTTCGTCGGCGCGCCGGGCGCGGCCAGCGCCCTGACCCTGCAGGTGCAGGGCGCCAACCTCGAACGCTATGCCCAGCTGCAGAAGCTGCTCGACCCGATGGGCGCGAAGCTGTTGCTGGCCCAGGGCGACAACCTGCAATACCGCCTCAACGCCAGCCCCGACCAGCTGCGCGCCCAACTGGGCCTGGCGCACCTGCAGGAGGCTCCGGTCGAGCCGGCCCAGCCGGCGCTCGACGCCAATGGCCAGCCGCTGCCGGCGCAGCCCGCGGCGCCGAGCAACGTCATGCGCTTCCGCTGGTAGTCACGCCGCGGGTGGGCCTGGCGCCGGATTCGCAGTATGCTGCGCCTCCGGCGCCTTTTCGGATGCGCCAAAATGATGATTTGGTTACACTTTTGATCCGTACGGCTTCACTGTAAGCGTTTTCGAAGAAAAGCCCCGCCCGGCATGAAACAACCTATGCAGCTACCCCTGGGCATCCGTCTGCGCGACGATGCTACCTTCGCCAACTTCTACCCCGGCACCAACGCCGCGGCGCTGGGGTATGTCGAGCGGCTGTGCGACTGCGACGCCGGCTGGGCGGAGAGCCTCATCTACCTGTGGGGTGTCGAGGGCGTGGGGCGCAGCCACCTGCTGCAGGCGGCCTGCCTGCGCTTCGAGCAGTACGGCGAGACCTCGGTGTACCTGCCGATGGCCGAGCTGGTGCAATACGGCCCGGCGATCTTCGACGACCTGGAACAGCTGGAGCTGGTCTGCCTCGACGACATCGAGGCCCTGGCCGGCCTGCCGGAGTGGGAAGAGGCGCTGTTCCACCTGTTCAACCGCCTGCGCGACGCCGGCCGGCGCCTGCTGCTGGCGGCCTCGATGCCGCCGCGGGAGCTGCCGGTCAAGCTGCCCGACCTGAAGTCGCGGCTGACCCTCTCGCTGATCTTCCAGCTGCACCCGCTGACCGACGAGGAAAAGCTCCGCGCCCTGCAACTGCGCGCCTCGCGCCGCGGCCTGCACCTCACCGACGAAGTCGGGCGCTTCATCCTCACCCGCGGCGCGCGCAGCATGGAGTTCCTCTTCGACCTGCTGGACGAACTGGACAAGGCCTCGCTGCAGGCCCAGCGCAAGCTGACCATCCCCTTCCTCAAGGAAACCCTGGGCTGGTAAGCCCCTTCGGGGGAGCTGCAAGCCGCAAGCCATAAGCTGCAAGTTATCCGGAGCCGTATGCTCTTCGCCCTACGACGTTGCGCCGAGGTGCTTTTCGTAGGAGCGAGCTTGCTCGCGAATGGGCCCCGCAGTGGAATCTGTTCGCGAGCAAGCTCGCTCCTACGATGCGTCTGCCTCCGAGGTCACCTGTAGGAGCAACTGTCTTGCCGACTGCGCCGAGATGCTCTTTGTAGGATGGGTTGAGCTTGCGAAACCCATGCGGCCGCGGTGATGGGTATCGCTTCGCTCAACACCATCCTACGGTTTTTTTTGCCGGAAGGTGTAGGAGCGGGCCCTGCCCGCGAATCGCGCGCAGGGTCTAATCCTCCCCCGCCAGCTTGCGCTCGTACTGGAAGCGCCAGCGGGTGTACAGCAGCGCCGCGCAGAACAGGCTCACGCTGAGCAGCACCTCGGCCCAGCCGTAGATGCGCTGGCCCGGCTCGAAGGTGTTGAGCACGCCGGTGATGAAGTACAGGTTGACCACGTAGCAGGCCCAGGCGTGGCCGCGGGCGCTGCCGATCAGCATGCCCGGGGCGATGATCAGCAGCGGCAGCAGCTTGAGCGCGGTCCACACCTTCGGCACCCAGTCCGGCGCGCCGCGGGCGTCGGTGAACAGCAGGCCCCAGGTGAGGATCAGCAGGACCAGGCCCAGCAGGCTGCCCAGGCTCACCGCGCGGCTCGCGGCCAGGCGCGGGTGCAGGTGCTCGAGGGAGGGCAGGGGTTTCTTCTTGCGGGCCATTCAGCGCTCCAGTTTGCCGGCGACCTCGGCCAGGCGCTTGCCCAGCGCGCGGCACAGGGTGATCTCGTGTTCGTCCAGGGCGCGCTTGCCGTCGGCGCCGGCGAAGTGGCTGGCGCCATAGGGCGTGCCGCCGCCGCGGGTCTCCAGCAGGGCAGGTTCGCTGTAGGGAATGCCGGTGACCAGCATGCCGTGGTGCAGCAGCGGCAGCAGCATGGACAGCTGGGTGGTCTCCTGGCCGCCGTGCAGGCTGGCGGTGGAGGTGAACACCGCCGCCGGCTTGCCGACCAGGGCGCCGGTCAGCCACAGGCTGCTGGTGCCGTCGAGGAAGTACTTCAGCGGCGCGGCCATGTTGCCGAAGCGCGTCGGGCTGCCCATGGCCAGGCCGGCGCAGTCCTTGAGGTCGTCGAGGGTGGCGTAGAGCGCGCCTTCCTCGGGCAGGTCCGGGGCCACCGCCTCGCACTCGGTGGACACCGCCGGCACCGTGCGCAGGCGCGCCTCCAGGCCGCCCTGCTCGATGCCGCGGGCGATCTGCCGGGCCATCTCGGCGGTGGCACCATGACGGCTGTAGTAGAGCACCAGGATGTAGGGCGCGCTCAAGGCAGGATCTCCAGCACCTTCTCCGGCGGCCGGCCGATCACCGCCTTGTCGCCGGCCACCAGGATGGGCCGTTCGATCAGCTTCGGATGCGCGGCCATGGCCTCGATCAGCTGGGCGTCGCTGAGCTGCGGGTCGTCCAGGCCGAGGGTCTTGTATTCTTCCTCGCCGGTGCGCAGCAGCTGGCGCGCGCTGATGCCCAGCTTGCCGAGCAGCGCCTGCAGTTCGGCGGCGCTGGGCGGCGTTTCCAGGTAGCGCACGATGGTCGGGGCCAGGCCGCGCGCCTCGAGCAGTTCGAGGGCGCCGCGGGACTTGGAGCAGCGCGGGTTGTGGAAAAGTGTCAGTTGGCTCATATCCATGGGCTCGCTGGGCCGTTAAAGTGGCGGCTATTCTAACCGCCTCCCGAGGGTTGGCTGAACCATCGGCGTTCGGCCGGGCCGGCGGCCCTGCGACTTAAGGACACAGCATGCACCCGCGCCTGCGGAACCTGATCGAGTTCTGGCGTTATCTGCTCCAGCGTTTCCATGCCGACCGCGTCAGCAGCCACGCCGCCGCGCTGACCTACACCACGCTGTTCGCCGTAGTGCCGATGATGACCGTGACCTTCGCCATCGTCTCGGCCATTCCCACCTTCGAAGGCATGGGCGAGCGCATCCAGTTGTTCATCTTCCACAACTTCGTGCCGTCCACCGGCGAGGCGGTGGAGACCTACCTGCGCGCCTTCATCGTCCAGGCGCGCCACCTGACCTGGCTGGGGGTGGCCTTCCTGGCGGTCACCGCGTTCAGCATGCTGGTGACCATCGAGCGGGTGTTCAACGAGATCTGGCGGGTGCGCAAGCCGCGCCGCGGGGTGACGCGCTTCCTGCTGTACTGGGCGATCCTCAGCCTGGGGCCGCTGCTGCTGGGCGCCGGCTTCGCGGTGTCGACCTACGTCACTTCGCTGTCGCTGCTGTCCGGGCCCCATGCGCTGCCCGGCGCCGGCATGCTGCTGAAATTCATGCCGCTGCTGTTCAGCGTGGCGGCCTTCACCCTCATCTACGCCGCGGTGCCCAACGCCCGCGTGCCGCCGCTGCATGCCCTGGCCGGCGGCGCGCTGACGGCCTTCCTGTTCGAGGCGGCCAAGTCGCTGTTCGGCCTCTACGTCGGCCTGTTCCTCGGCTACAAGCTGATCTACGGCGCCTTCGCCACGGTGCCGCTGTTCCTGCTGTGGATCTACCTGTCCTGGCTGATCGTGCTGTTCGGCGCCGAACTGGTCTGCAACCTGTCCTCGACGCGCCTGTGGCGGCGCAGGGCGTTGCCGCGGCTGCTGGTGCTGCTGGGCGTGCTGCGGGTGTTCTACGAGCGCCAGCGCCAGGGCGAGGCGACGCGCCTGGCGCACCTGCACCGCGCCGGCTGGATGCTGCCGGAGGACGAATGGGAGGAGATGCTGGCCTTCCTCGAACGCGAGCAGATGGTCTGCCGCTCGGGCGGCAGCGACGATACCTGGGTGCTCTGCCGCGACCTGGGCAGCTACAGCCTGCATCGCCTGCTGAACCGCTGCCCCTGGCCGCTGCCGTGCCTGGAGACGCTGCCGGACAGCCTGGCGGAGGATTGGTACCCGGCACTGCGCGAGGCCCTGCAGCGCTACCAGGCGGAGCGGGAGGTGCTGTTCGGCGGCAGTCTCGCAGAATGGTTGAGTCCGTCACATTCCAGGTGACGTAAAAGGTCAGTTTGCGGCGAAACGGAATGCTGGAAGCGGTCGGGCGGAGATGAAAATGCGTGGAATCGCGGGCCTCGAAAGTTTGGCACGCTTCTGGCTATAGCCGGTTCAGGACAGTGGTGTTCCCCAGAAGTTCCGAGAAGGCCCGCATCTTCATGAACAAAGACCTGAACAAAGTTGTACACCTGCACCAGCGCGACCCGCAGAGCGCCCTGGAGCGGCTGAATAGAATCACCGGTCTGCAGTTCAGCAGCTGGCCGGAGTCGCTGCTGCCCAGCGTGCATGCCGCGCTCGACGAGCGGGCTGCCAGCACCGCCGAGCCCGTCGGCGAACCCGCCCGCCAGCTGGGTTGAGCGCTACGACAGCTGGCCGGCGTTGATCCGCTGGTCGCTGGCGATCTGTTCCACCGCCTGGACGAAGAGTTCTTCCACCGTCAGGCGCGAAAGTCCCACCGCCGAACGCAATCTGATCTGCAGATTGTCGATCCTGTAGCGATACGGCAGCCGCGCGATGCCGGACAGCAATATGCGTCCGCTGGCATTGAGGGTGCCATGGTCGATCACCACCTCGTGCTGCCGTTCGCCGTCGCCGTAGCTGGCCAGCAGCGTCACCGGCAACTGGGCCATGCCCGGCACCAGCAGCCAGGCGGCGACGTTGTAGTCGCAAGCCCGCCCACCGTTGCTGGTACCGAGGGGCCTGGCATTGGCCACTATGTGTTCGGGCACCCGGCTGACGATCTGATCCGTGGGCTGCATATGTCTGTCGCTTCCGTGAATGGGTTCGGCCGGCGTACTTGGCGCCTGCGTGTTCTGACAGGATGTAGGGCCTGGCGGAAGGAAAACTTCCGCAAGCCCCGCATTATAGGGAGCAACAGGCCCACAAAACGTGCGTGTTAGCGATCCTGGCTGTGACCTGTTTCCCAAATGACATCATCAGCCCAGCCGCAGCGGATGCCGGCTGACCAGGGGCGTGGCCAGGTTGGCCGCGGGCAGCGGGAGGATGGTCTGGTTGTCGAAGCTGGCCAGTTGCAGCCAGAGGTTCTCGCCCTCGACGAATTGCCCCTGGGGCAGCCAGATGCCGTGATACCAGCCGTTGCCCGGTTCCGGGGTGCTCTGCAGGACCGCCGGGTGCCGCTGTGCGTCAGGCGTGCGGCGCAGCCAGGCCGGCCGTGGCAGGCCCTTGAGGAAGCGCAGGCCCAGGTGCAGGCCGTCGCCGTTGAGGTGACGCCAGCGCACCATCGCCAGGATCGGCGAGCCCGGCTTGTCGAGGATCAGCAGCAGTTGCCCGACCGGCAGGCGCTGTGCCTGGCTGCCCTGGCAGACGATGCGCGCCCCGCCGGGGCTGGCGTCGGCCATCTGCGCCTCGCAGCTGCCGGCGGCGCTGGCCAGCAGGTGGGCCTGGATGGCCGTCAGGCCGATCACCAGCTGGCAGCTTGCATGTTTCTCGGCGCGCATATGGCGGCGCGGCTGGTGGCCCAGCCAGTGCGGACGGACACGTTCCAGCAGCAGGCTCTCGGCTGCCGGGCGCAGCGGCGCCGGGTCGTGCAGGGCGATCAGCAGCGCGCCCAGTTCCAGGCGGCGCAGGCGTTCGGGCGGTGCCTCGGGCTTCTGGTCGAAGCCCAGGCAGGGGCGGTCGTCGCCGAGGTCGACCAGGTAGCCTTCCTGCTCCTCTTCCTCATCGTCCCAGTCCTGCAGCCGGGCCAGGCCGGCCAGCGGTGCGAGGGCGCTGAACAGGTGCGGCGCCTCGCCTTCGGTGAGGTGGAAGGGGTTGCTCAGCGCCAGCAGCAGGGATTGCTGGTACAGGCCCCGCAGGGTTCCGGCCGGGGTGGGTTCGAAGGCAGCGGCGATGGGTTCGTCCAGGCACTGCTGGTATTCGCCTATCCAGTACAGCAGGTGGCTGTCGCGCCACAGCGAGCCCGGCGGCTGCTGGTACTGCTGGTAATGGCGCAGCAGGGCCTGGGCGAGGAAGTGCTCGGCCATGTACAGGCACCACGCCAGGTGCGGGCGCGAGGGCTTGTGGCCGTTGAGTATCTGCAGCAGCAGGCGCTTGAAGCCGGCGGCCAGTTCGCCGCACAGGTGCACGAAGAGGGCCGGCGGCGTCTTCTCGGCGCGGATCAGCCGGGTGTAATGGCGATATTCTTCGGCGAGGCTTTGCAGCGCGCGCTGCCTTTCCAGTAAGGTCAGTGCGCAACGGTTGAGCCTGAAGAGGACGCCCAGGCAGTGCTGCAGGCCTTCGTGCAGGGGCAGCCGCCGGGCC
The DNA here is from genome assembly GCF_030268185.1 of Pseudomonas sp. NBRC 100443. Taxonomy (NCBI): domain Bacteria; kingdom Pseudomonadati; phylum Pseudomonadota; class Gammaproteobacteria; order Pseudomonadales; family Pseudomonadaceae; genus Pseudomonas; species Pseudomonas sp. NBRC 100443. Next base: position 92,670 of record NZ_BSQE01000020.1, on the reverse strand, counting down.
TGCAGCAGTCCTGCCGACAGGTTGCTCGCCGCGTCGCCGTTGTCTTCGAGAATGTCCGGCACTTCCAGGCGCAGGGCAGAGAGCATCATGACCACCCCGCATACACGAGGACTGAAGGCATGGGAGTACGGCTCCGTTTTGTCAGTGGACTGTTGGCCGGCCTGATCCTGGCCGGCTGCTCGGCGGATTACGGCGTCGATCAGTATGGAAAGAAGGTACCTACAGCAAGCCTAGATGGCCAGTGGCTAGTCATCAATTACTGGGCCGACTGGTGCGTGCCTTGCCGCAAGGAAGTGCCCGAGTTCAACCGCCTGGCGGAGGACAGCCGGGACAAGGGCGTGCGGGTGCTGGGGGTCAACTACGATGGCCTGCGTGACGCCGAGCTGAGCAAGGCCGCGCAAGACCTGGGGATCCGCTACACGGTGCTGGCCGACGACCCGGCGCCGCGCTTCAAGCTGCCGCGCAGCGAGGCGTTGCCGGTGACCTACATCGTCGACGTCAAGGGCCAGGTGCGCGAGCGCATGCTGGGCGAACAGACGGCCAGCGGCGTACAGGCACGCCTGCTGGCCCTGCAGGAGGAGAAGCGCTGATGGCGAGAATCTGCATGCACGGCTTCGTCAGTGGACGCGTGCAGGGCGTCTACTACCGCCAGGGTACCCAGGAGCAGGCCGACCGGCTGGGCATCGACGGCTGGGTGCGCAACCTGCCCGATGGGCGGGTCGAGGTGCTGATGGAAGGGGAGGAGAGCGCCGTCCACGCGCTGCGCGAGTGGCTGCACCAGGGCCCGGAGAAGGCCCAGGTGACGGACGTGGCGTTGCAGGACATGCCGGCCCAGGGCATCACCGGCTTCATCGTGCGGCGCTGAGCCCCAGCGGCGGCCCGGGCTCAGTTGCTGGCGCCGGGGTCCGCGGCCAGGCGGCCGGCGTCGCTCAGCAGGCGCTGGAGGAATTCCTTCTGCAGCTCCGGATCGTTGCGCGTCAGTTCGATCAGGCTCTGTTCCAGCTCGCTGGCTTCCTCTTCCAGGCCGAGGTCGGACAGGCGTTTGACGCGGTGCACCCAGTGCTGCACGTCTTCGCCTTCAAGGTCGTCGTAGATCAGCGCATGAGCTTCGTGCAGCTTGCCCCGCAGCGTCGGGCTGACCAGCAGGCTGGCCTCGGCGTGGGCGCTGTCCTGGGCATCGCGCACGCTCAGCTGCAGGCGGCCGGCGCGGTATACGGCGTCGTCGCTGAAGGGGCTGTCCAGCAGGTTCAGGCGCAGGATGCCGTGACGGTCGGTCAGCAGCTCCTGGGTCTCCTTGCCGACGCTCACCTGCACCGGGCGCTCGGCCCAGGGCAGGCTGGAGTACTCGGTGTGCCTGTTGCGCCGCTGTTCGTCGATGTTGGCCAGGTTCTGCTCGGCGCGGCCGTTGGATTGCACGTTCATGAACGGGTTCATGCCGTCGATGCCGTAGCTGATCCAGCCGCGGGTGACGCTTTCCGGCAGGTTGCCCAGGGCGAACACGTTGACCACGTTGGCGCCGATGCCGGCGACGAAGGTCAGCGCGCCCAGCGGCACTTCGTAGAACTCGCGCCAGCCCTGGTAGGGCGTGTAGCGGTCGTAGCGGCGGGTGACCTCGAAGGTGGTGACTTCGAAGGTCTTCTGCTCCTGCACGCGGACGCGACGCTGCGGCAGCTGCAGGACGCCGGGCTCGCCGACGTCTATCTGCAGGCTGTGGTCGAGCAGCTTGCGCTCGACGCGCTCCTCGTGTTCGCTGCGCTGCGACATCTGGTTGGCGCAGCCGCTCAAGACAAGGCTGCCGCACAGGGCGGCAACCTTGAGGCGGGTAGTGCTTCGGGACATCGCGCTGCTCAGTTGCCGATCTTCGCCTTGAGGAAGCTCATCACGTCGGCCACGGCGATGTTCTGCGACTCGCTGTCGCGACGGCCCTTGTACTCCAGGGTGCCTTCGCCCAGGCCGCGGTCGCTGACCACGATGCGGTGCGGGATGCCGATCAGCTCCATGTCGGCGAACTTCACGCCGGGGCTGGTCTTCTTGTCGCGGTCGTCCAGCAGCACTTCGTAGCCGGCGGCGGTCAGCTCGGCGTAGAGCTTGTCGGTGGCCTCGCGCACGCTTTCGGTCTCGTACTTCAGCGGCACGATGGCGACCTGGAAAGGCGCCAGGGCGGCCGGCCAGAGGATGCCGCGCTCGTCGTTGTTCTGCTCGATGGCGGCGGCGACCACGCGGGAGACGCCGATGCCGTAGCAGCCCATGATCAGGGTGACCGGCTTGCCCTGCTCGCTGAGCACGGAAAGGCCCATCGCCTCGCTGTACTTGGTGCCGAGCTGGAAGATGTGGCCGACCTCGATGCCGCGGCGGATCACCAGGGTGCCCTTGCCGTCGGGGCTGGGGTCGCCGGCGACGACGTTGCGCAGGTCGGCGACTTCCGGCAGCGGCAGGTCGCGTTCCCAGTTCACGCCGAAGTAGTGCTTGTCGTCGAGGTTGGCGCCGATGGCGAAGTCGCTCATCAGGGCCACCGAGCGGTCGACGATGCAGGGCAGCGGCAGGTTCAGCGGGCCCAGGGAGCCGGGGGCGGCGCCGATGGCGGCCTTGATCTCGGCTTCGCTGGCCATCTGCAGGGGGCTGGCGACCAGGGGCTGGTTGGCGGCCTTGATCTCGTTCAACTCGTGGTCGCCGCGGACCACCAGGGCGACCAGCTTGCCTTCCTCGGCGCCGCGCACCACCAGGGTCTTGATGGTCTTCTCGATGGGCAGGCCGAACTTCTCCACCAGGTCGGCGATGGTCTTGGTGTCAGGCGTGTCGACCAGGCGCAGTTCCTCGGTGGCGGCGCCGCGCGCGGTTTCACGCGGTACGGCTTCGGCCTTCTCGATGTTGGCGGCGTAGTCGGAGCTGTCGCTGAAGACGATGTCGTCCTCGCCGGAGTTGGCCAGCACGTGGAATTCGTGGGAGCCGCTGCCGCCGATGGAGCCGTTGTCGGCCTGCACGGGACGGAAATCCAGGCCCAGGCGGGTGAAGATCTTGCAGTAGGCCGTGTACATGCCGTCGTAGGTCTGCTGCAGCGACTCCTGGTTCATGTGGAAGGAGTAGGCGTCCTTCATGATGAACTCGCGGCCGCGCATCAGGCCGAAGCGCGGACGGATCTCGTCACGGAACTTGGTCTGGATCTGGTAGAAGTTGATCGGCAGCTGCTTGTAGCTGGACAGCTCGTTGCGCGCCAGGTCGGTGATGACCTCTTCATGGGTCGGGCCGACGCAGAACTCGCGGTCGTGGCGGTCCTTCAGGCGCAGCAACTCGGGGCCGTACTGCTGCCAGCGGCCGGACTCCTGCCACAGCTCGGCGGGCTGCACGGCCGGCATCAGCACTTCCAGGGCGCCGGCGGCGTTCATTTCTTCGCGGACGATGGTCTCGGCCTTGCGCAGCACCCGCAGGCCCATCGGCAGCCAGGTGTAGAGACCCGAGGCCAGCTTGCGGATCATGCCGGCGCGCAGCAGCAACTGGTGGCTGATCACCACGGCATCGGCAGGGGTTTCTTTCAGGGTGGACAGCAGGTACTGACTGGTACGCATGGTTGGCCGTTATTCGATTGCGAGACAGAGGTAGGCGGGCATTGTACGGTGCGTGCCTGGCGCCGTACAGGGCGCGGTCCCTGTCATCATGGAGGAGGTGAAGGGCCAGTCATGATGTGTAGGTTTTGTGGGGGGGCATAGAAAAAAGAAGCCCGGTTGATGCCGGGCTTCTTTTTAAGTGCTGGAATCCACGAGCCGATTACATGATCGACAGCGGGTATTCCGCGATCAGACGGAACTCGTTCTGGCGGCCACCAGTGGAGTCGTCGCCATAGTGGAAGGCCTGACGGATACGGAAGGACAGATCCTTGGCGGGGCCTTCCTGGATTACGTATTTGGCTTCGACGTTGGTTTCGTGTTCGCTGTCATCTTCGCCGTAGTTGCCTGCATAGGCGCCATTCGGATCTGCTTTGGTGCCGTCGATGTCGTCGCCGTGGATGTAGCGGACCATGAAGCTCAGGCCGGGGACGCCGTACTCGGCCATGTTCAGGTCGTAACGAGCCTGCCAGGATTTTTCGCCCGGACCGTTGAAGTCCGACCACTGCACGGAGTTGGCGAGGAAGATCGAGTCGCCGCCGTCACCCGCGCCGTTGTTGCCAAAACCGACATAGTCGAACGGCTCATCACCATGGACCTTCTGGTAGGACAGAGTGAAGGTATGGGCGCTAAAGGTATAAGCGGCGGCCAGCGAGTAGGTGGTGTTGCTTATCTCACCCGCATCAGCCTTGCCTTCGTCGTTGGTGCGGTAGATGTTGAAGTCGAAGCCTAGGGACTGGTTGTCGGCCAGAGGCAGAGTGTAGTTGGCATTCAGGTAATATTGGCGCCACAGGTCTTCAAACTCGGCGCCGTAGAGCGCGACGCTGGCGTTATCGGTGAAGGCATACTTGCCGCCGATGAAGCTGGCTGCGTTAGTCTGCTTGTTGGCATATGTTGCCCAGATTTCACCGTCACGATTGGTGCTGGTTACACCGCTGGAGCTGGTGAATCGCCCTGCTTCCAGGTCCAGGCCGGCGATTTCGCTGCTCAGCAGGTTGAAGCCAGTTGCTACCTGAGGAATCAGACGAGTGCCGCCAGCTGCGAAGACTGGTGCGGTGGGTTGCATGTCGCCGTATTTCAGTTCGGTCTTGGAGACACGGACCTTGACGGCACCGCCGGCTTTACCAAAGTCGTCGTTCAATTTGCCGTGGTCATCAACCTGAGTATAGCCACTACCCGGGTGGCCATCGCCACCGTCCAGTTTCAGGGACAGGTAGCCGAATGCATCAATACCGAAGCCGACGGTACCCTGAGTGAAGCCGGATTCATAGTTGGCCAGGATTCCCCAGGTGGCGTCTCGCGGATCGCGAGCGTTGCGCGCTTTGGCGTCATGGCCATCACCGCCGGTCATGCGGTTGAAATAGGCCATCTTGTTAGTGATGGTCAGATGGCTATCTTCGAGGAATCCTTTGGATTCCGCTTGGTCGCTGACGAAGGCTTCGGCCATGGCCAGTTGCGAGGTGGCTGCAGAAATCGCCAGGGCAATGGCGCTCCACTTCATCACTTTCATCGTGATTGCTCCTTTGGTTTTGAAATTATTTGCCATCACTATGTGCCGCGGTGACGGCTCGTTCTTCTTGTCGGCGCTAACTTATAGCACGCGTGTTGTCTTGGCGATAGTTGCCGGAAACTTCAAACGGTTTCTTTATGGTACTGTCGCAAACATGTATGACAAGTGTCGCTTCCAAGTAGGTCTCATCTTGAGAATCTGGTTACGCGACCACTTGACACTCGTTTCTTTTATTTCCCCTTGGTGATGTCGCGTATCTTCTGGTTATTTTTTGCTCAGTTGCGATCCGCGCTTTTGTTTGTTCTTCCCGGTGGCGAGCATCTAGCAACATCCGTGCTCAAAACCCGATTCGTCCCCTCGAAGGTTTCGCTATCGTTCCGGATGCTGCACGGTGTATGCCGTTGGCGCGCAGATTTCAAGATGTTGCGAGAATATTTGCGGCTTGCCTTACTCCCTTGGCGCTCGCCCGGGGTTGCAGGTTCGTTCGAGAAGCCGGGGTTTTCCTGCCAGGTTCCTTTCCGTAGGCAGCAGATGCCCCTGCTTCCCTGTTGTCGGAAAGTGCCCCGATTTGGCGCAGTGCACGAATAGGGTGCCGCGCCGCCGCGGGACGGCTGCCGTTCCCCGCCTGCCTCTAGTATCCTCCGCGCCCAGCGCTCCCCCGAGGGGGCTAAGCTTCTATTTCAAGACTGGTCGAACAGGAGAAGTCAGATGTTCGTCTTGGATTCCCGCCTGCAGCAGGACACCATCGTGCTGGGCGACTTTCCCCTGAGCCGCCTGCTGCTGATGAACGATGCGCAATATCCCTGGCTCATCCTCGTGCCGCGCCGCGACGATGTCAGCGAGATCTTCCAACTGGCGCCGGACGAGCAGCAGGAACTGTGGCGCGAGGCGACCCATCTGGCGGAAGTGCTCAAGGACACTTTCAAGGCCGACAAGATGAATGTCGCCAACCTGGGCAACGTGGTCAGCCAATTGCACATGCACGTCATCGTGCGGCGCCGCGACGACGCAGCCTGGCCGGGCCCCGTCTGGGGCCGGCATCCGGCGCGCCCCTACACGCCCGAGGAGTTGCTGGCGGTGCGCGGCAAGCTGCGCATGGCCCTGGGCGACGCCTTTCGTTTCGAGGAGTGAATGCCATGAGCCTGGAGGAACGGGTAACCGATCTGGAGAGCCGGCTGGCGTTCCAGGATGACGCTCTGCAGACGCTGAGCGACGTGGTCTATGAGCAGGAGCGGCTGATCGAGCGCCTGCGCCTGCAGATGCAGGTGCTGCTCAAGCGCCTGGAAGATCTGCAGGGGCAGGTCGGTATTGCCGAGGATGATGTGCCGCCGCCGCATTATTGAGTGGTGGTAGTAGAGGCAGCGTCGTTTACGGGGCTGGTGTCTGCCGGTGGCGTTTAAGAGCCCCCTCTCCCGAAGGGAGAGAGGGTTGTTCTGAGCGGCTTCTTGGTTTGGCGCCATCCTCCCGCCCTCGTCATTTCCGCGAGCGCGGGTTTCGCTCGGCCTTCTGAAGGGGCGTTTCGGAGTGCGCGGAGGTTTCTCTGGAAATCCGTAGGGCGCATAACGCCTACGGCGTTATCCGCCGAATCGCGGACAGAGTCCGCTCCTACACCCTCCGGCAAGCACAAGACCCGTAGGATGGTGTTGAGCGAAGCGATACCCATCGCCATGACCGCATGGGTTTCGCAAGCTCAATCCATCCTACGAAAAGCACCCCGGCGCGGCTTGCAAGACAGTTGCTCCTACGGTTACAGGGAAGCGCGGGCGTAGGAGCGGACTTGTCCGCGATTGGACTCCCCGGCCACGCCGGACGCTCAGGTGGCACGAACAGCCCGCTCTCCCTTCCAGGCAGGGCGCGCAGCCGGGGGGGCGCTCTTGAGCCAAAAATGAAAAATGCCGTTTCCCCATGGGGGAAACGGCATCTGTCTCAAGCAACCGGCATTGCGCCGATCGGCGCTTCGGCACGGGCCTCAGCGGCGGCCGGGCAGGGCGGCGATCACATCCTCCGCCTGCAGGCCCTTGTCGCGTTGCACCACGGAGAACTCCACGCGCTGGCCCTCGATGAGGATACGGTGCCCTTCGCCACGGATGGCGCGGAAGTGCACGAAGATGTCCTCGCCGGTGTCGCGGGAGATGAAGCCGAAGCCCTTGGAAGTGTTGAACCACTTCACGGTGCCGGTCTCGCGGTTCTCGTCGCTGATCGGGGCTTCGGGGGCTGCGCCGGCGCTGGGGCGCTTCTGCAGGCCGCTGGCGAGTTGCAGGACTACGGCGATGGCCAGGATCAGCAGGGGCAGGACGATGGCCGGCTGGTCGCCGATGGACGGCAGCGGCGCCAGCAGGATGAGGATCTGCAGGACCACGGCCAGGGCGATCAGCGCCGATACCAGGCTCTGCAGCTGTTGCACCCGCTGGCTGGCGGGGGTGAGCAGCAGGGCGGTCAGACCGAGCAGGGCCAGGTAGACAGCGTCGGGGTTCTGCAGGTAGGGGATGGCATCGGTGCGCAGCGAGGGTGCGAAGGACAGCACGAGGGCGGCAACGCCCGTCAGCAGGTGGACGATTTTCAGCATGGTTATGGATTCACCTTGAGCGATAAGCGTAAAGAGAAGCAGCCGGTCGTGCGGTCTGGTTCGCAGCGATGAAAATGACCTGAAAGAGGCCGGCGGCCTATGCGCGAGGCGCACGGGCGGTATTTAACAGCAAACCGATAGCCTTCTCAAATCAACCGCTTAGCGCCTGGGCGAGCAGAGGGGGACCCGGCATGATGCCGGGCCCGGCGGGGAGGTGTCAGTGGGCGAGCAGGCTGCGCAGCATCCACGCGGTCTTCTCGTGGACCTGCATGCGCTGCGTCAGCAGGTCGGCGGTGGGCTCGTCGGCCGCCTTGTCGGCCAGCGGGAAGATGCTGCGCGCAGTGCGCACCACGGCTTCCTGGCCCTGGACCAGCAGGCGGATCATTTCCTGGGCGTCCGGCACGTCCTGCTCTTCCTTTATAGAGGAGAGGCGGGCGTAGGCGGCGTAGGTGCCCGGCGCCGGGAAACCGAGGGCGCGGATGCGCTCGGCGATGCTGTCCACCGCCAGGGCCAGCTCGGTGTACTGCCCCTCGAACATCAGGTGCAGGGTATTGAACATCGGACCGGTGACGTTCCAGTGGAAGTTGTGGGTCTTCAGGTAGAGGGTGTAGGTATCGGCCAGCAGGCGCGAGAGCCCCTCGGCGATGGCGGCGCGGTCCTGTTCGGCGATGCCGATGTCGATTTCCATGGCGTCTTCCTCTTGGTGAAAATTCCCGGTCAGGCTAGCACGGGGGCGGGTAGGATCCTTTTGGTTTGAATCAAAGCTTCCGATAGTGGATTTCTATCGGCCGGCCGCCGCGGGGGGGCTGCCGGAGGGCGGCTGCAAGTCATGGTTTTTTCAGGCTATAATCCGCGCCTTTGCCGCGGGATGCGGGCCCGCGGCCATGTATCAGCCAAGGTGTCCCGATGCCGATTTACGAATACCAATGCCGTTCCTGCGGCCATCAGCTGGAAGCCATGCGGAAGCTCAGCGATGCGCCGCTGGTCGATTGCCCGGCCTGCCAGGCCCCGGAATTGAAGAAGATGGTCTCCGCCCCCGGCTTCCGCCTGAGCGGCGGCGGCTGGTACGAAACCGACTTCAAGACCGGCGCGAAGAAGAACCTGGCGTCCGCCGAGTCCGCCTGCCCCGCCACGGGCTGCGGCTCGGGCGCCTGTGCCGCCGGCGAATGAGCGGTTCCCTCGAATCCAAGACTTGCGAGAAGCGAAACACACCATGATGCGCAGCCACTATTGCGGCCAATTGAACGAGAGCCTGGACGGCCAGGAAGTCACGCTTTGCGGTTGGGTGCACCGCCGCCGCGACCACGGCGGGGTGATCTTCCTCGACATCCGTGACCGCGAAGGCCTGGCCCAGGTGGTGTTCGACCCGGATCGCGCCGAGACCTTCGCCAAGGCCGACCGCGTGCGCAGCGAGTACGTGGTCAAGGTCACCGGCAAGGTGCGCATGCGTCCGGAAGGCGCGCGCAACGCCAACATGGCCTCCGGCGCCATCGAGGTGCTGGGCTACGAGTTGGACGTACTGAACCAGGCTGAGACTCCGCCGTTCCCGCTGGACGAATATTCCGATGTGGGCGAGGAAACCCGCCTGCGCTACCGCTTCATCGACCTGCGCCGCCCGGAAATGGCCGCCAAGCTGAAGCTGCGCGCGCGCATCACCAGCAGCATCCGCCGCTACCTGGACGACAACGGCTTCCTCGACGTCGAGACGCCGATCCTCGGCCGCCCGACCCCCGAGGGCGCGCGCGACTACCTGGTGCCCAGCCGCACCTACCCGGGCCACTTCTTCGCCCTGCCGCAGTCGCCGCAGCTGTTCAAGCAACTGCTGATGGTCGCCGGCTTCGACCGCTACTACCAGATCGCCAAGTGCTTCCGCGACGAGGACCTGCGCGCCGACCGCCAGCCGGAATTCACCCAGATCGACATCGAGACCAGCTTCCTCGATGAAGACGACATCATCGCCATCACCGAGAAGATGGTGCGCCAGCTGTTCAAGGAAGTGCTGGACGTGGAGTTCGACGAGTTCCCGCACATGCCCTTCGAAGAAGCCATGCGCCGCTACGGTTCGGACAAGCCGGACCTGCGCATCCCGCTGGAACTGGTCGACGTCGCCGACCAGCTGAAGGATGTCGAGTTCAAGGTCTTCTCCGGCCCGGCCAACGATCCCAAGGGCCGCGTCGCCGCCTTGCGCGTTCCGGGCGGGGCGAGCATGCCGCGCAAGCAGATCGACGACTACACCAAGTTCGTCGGCATCTACGGCGCCAAGGGCCTGGCCTACATCAAGGTCAACGAACGCGCCAAGGGCGTGGAAGGCCTGCAGTCGCCGATCGTCAAGAACATCGCCGAGCCGAACCTGAACGTGATCCTCGATCGCGTCGGCGCCGTGGATGGCGACATCGTGTTCTTCGGCGCCGACAAGGCCAAGGTCGTTTGCGACGCCCTGGGCGCCCTGCGCATCAAGGTCGGCCATGACCTCAAGCTGCTCACCAAGGAGTGGGCGCCGATGTGGGTCGTGGACTTCCCGATGTTCGAAGAGAACGACGACGGCAGCCTGACCTCGCTGCACCACCCGTTCACCGCGCCCAAGTGCACCCCGCAAGAGCTGGAGGCCAACCCGGCCGCCGCGCTGTCCCGCGCCTACGACATGGTGCTCAACGGCACCGAGCTGGGCGGCGGTTCCATCCGTATCCACGACAAGGCCATGCAGCAGGCGGTGTTCCGCGTGCTGGGCATCGACGATGCGGAGCAGGAAGAGAAGTTCGGCTTCCTCCTCGACGCCCTCAAGTACGGTGCCCCGCCGCACGGTGGCCTGGCCTTCGGCCTGGACCGCCTGGTGATGCTGATGACCGGCGCCGCGTCGATCCGCGAAGTGATCGCCTTCCCGAAAACCCAGAGCGCCGGCGACGTCATGACCCAGGCTCCGGGCACCGTGGACGGCAAGGCCCTGCGCGAGCTGCACATCCGCCTGCGCGAGCAGCAGAAGGCCGCCGAGTAATTCCAGATGAACCGCGGCGGCGCACAGCCTGCGCCGCCGCCGCAACAAGCTAGACGGAGTGAGTTATGGCTGGTCATTCCAAATGGGCCAACATCAAGCACCGCAAGGAGCGTCAGGACGCCAAGCGCGGGAAGATCTTCACCAAGCTGATCCGCGAACTGACGGTCGCCGCCAAGCAGGGCGGCGGCAACCCGGCTGACAACCCGCGTCTGCGCCTGGCCGTGGACAAGGCGCTGACCGCCAACATGACCCGCGACACCATCGATCGAGCCATCGCCCGTGGCGCCGGCTCGAACGACGCGGACAACATGGAAGAACTGACCTACGAAGGTTACGCGCCCAGCGGCGTGGCGATCATCGTCGAGGCCATGACCGACAACCGCAACCGCACCGCGGCCGAAGTGCGCCATGCCTTCAGCAAGTGCGGCGGCAACCTCGGCACCGATGGCTCGGTGGCCTACATGTTCGACCGCAAGGGGCAGATCAGCTTCGCCCCCGGCGTCGACGAGGATGCCCTGATGGAAGCGGCCCTGGAGGCCGGCGCCGACGACGTGGTGACCAACGACGACGGCTCCATCGACGTCTTCACCAGCTTCGCCGACTTCATCGCGGTGAACGAGGCGCTGACCGCCGCCGGCTTCAAGGGCGAGGAAGCGGAGATCTCGATGATCCCCTCGACCACCGCGACCCTGGACCTGGAGACCGCGCAGAAGGTGCTCAAGCTGATCGACATGCTCGAGGACCTGGACGACGTGCAGAACGTCTACTCCAACGCGGACATCCCCGAAGAGGTGATGGCGCAGCTTGGCTGACGCCATCCCCGACATGGGCCTCGCGCCGGAAGCCGGAGCCGTCGGATTCGACCGCTCCGGCTTCCGGCTTTTGGTATCCGGCACATGACCCTGATCCTAGGCATCGACCCCGGCTCGCGCATCACCGGCTTCGGCGTGGTGAGGGACACCGGCCGCGGCTGCGAATACGTCGCCTCCGGCTGCATCCGCACCGGCAGCGGCGCCCTGCACGAACGCCTGCAGATCGTCTTCCGCGGCGTGCGCGAGGTCATCCAGACCTACCACCCGAGCATGATGGGCATCGAGCAGGTGTTCATGGCGCGCAACGCCGACTCCGCGCTCAAGCTCGGCCAGGCCCGCGGCGCGGCCATAGTCGCGGCGGCGGAGGAGGGGCTGGAGATCGCCGAATACACCGCCAGCCAGGTCAAGCAGGCCATCGCCGGCACCGGCGGGGCCGACAAGCTGCAGGTCCAGATGATGGTCATGCACCTGCTGAAACTGACGCAGAAACCGCAGATCGACGCCTCCGACGCCCTGGCCATCGCCCTGTGCCACGCCCACACCCGGCAGAGCCTGGTGCCCCATGGCCTGTCCACCGCGCGCCGCCGCGGCGGGCGCCTGCGCCTTTGACCGACAACCTGCAAGGACCCTGAGCCGTGATTGGACGCTTGCGTGGCACCCTGGCGGAAAAGCAGCCGCCGCACCTGATCCTCGACGTCAATGGCATCGGCTACGAGCTGGAAGTGCCGATGACCACTCTTTATCGCCTGCCCGCCCTCGGCGAACCGGTGACCCTGCACACGCACCTGGTGGTGCGCGAAGATGCCCACCTGCTCTACGGCTTCGCCGAAAAGCGCGAGCGCGAGCTGTTCCGCGAACTGATCCGCCTCAACGGCGTCGGCCCCAAGCTGGCCCTGGCCCTGATGTCGGGCCTGGAAGTGGATGAGCTGGTGCGTTGCGTGCAGGCGCAGGATACTTCCACCCTGGTGAAGATCCCCGGGGTCGGCAAGAAGACCGCCGAGCGCCTGCTGGTGGAGCTCAAGGACCGCTTCAAGGCCTGGGAGAACATGCCGACCATCGCCCCCCTGGTGGCGGAACCGAAACTGGCCGCAACAGTCTCAAGCGCCGAGGCCGATGCCGTCAGCGCGCTGATCGCGCTAGGCTTCAAGCCCCAGGAGGCGAGCCGCGCCGTGGCCGCCGTGGAGGAAAAAGATTTGTCCAGCGAAGAACTCATCCGCCGCTCGCTCAAGGGCATGGTCTAGGTAGCCGCGCATGATCGAGACCGATCGCCTGATCTCGGCCGCCACCGCCGGCCCTCGCGAGCGCGAGGAGCAGCTGGACCGCGCCATCCGCCCGCTGAGCCTGTCCGACTATATCGGCCAGCCGAGCGTGCGCGAGCAGATGGAACTATTCATCAGCGCCGCCCGTGGGCGCAAGGAGGCCCTCGACCACACGCTGATCTTCGGCCCGCCAGGGCTGGGCAAGACCACCCTGGCGAACATCATCGCCCAGGAAATGGGCGTGGCCATCAAGAGCACTTCCGGCCCGGTGCTGGAGCGCCCCGGCGACCTGGCGGCGCTGCTGACGAATCTCGAACCGGGCGACGTGCTGTTCGTCGACGAAATCCACCGCCTCTCGCCCATCGTCGAAGAGGTGCTGTACCCGGCGATGGAAGACTTCCAGCTCGACATCATGATCGGCGAAGGGCCGGCGGCGCGCTCCATCAAGCTCGACCTGCCGCCCTTCACCCTGGTCGGCGCCACCACTCGCGCCGGCATGCTGACCAACCCGCTGCGCGACCGCTTCGGCATCGTCCAGCGCCTGGAGTTCTACAGCGTCGACGACCTGGCGACCATCGTCGCCCGTTCGGCCGGCATCCTCGGCCTGGACATGGACCCGGCCGGCGCCTTCGAGATCGCCCGCCGCGCCCGTGGCACGCCGCGCATCGCCAACCGCCTGCTGCGCCGCGTGCGCGATTTCGCCGAAGTGCGCGCCAGCGGGGCGATCAGCAGCGAGGTGGCGGACAAGGCGCTGAACCTGCTGGACGTCGACGAACGTGGCTTCGACCACCAGGACCGGCGTCTACTGCTGACCATGATCGACAAGTTCGACGGCGGGCCGGTGGGGCTGGACAACATCGCCGCGGCCATCGGCGAAGAAAAACATACGATCGAGGACGTGCTGGAGCCCTATTTGATCCAGCAAGGCTATATCATGCGCACGCCGCGGGGACGGGTGGTCACCCGGCATGCGTACCTGCATTTCGGCCTGAAGTTGCCGAAGCGGATGGGCGAGGGGGCGATGCCGGATCTTTTCTCCCCTGAAGATGGTAATTAATTGCATTTGTGGCTGATTGCCGATTGGCAAAGCCCCAACTTGGTTCTAGAGTATGCGCGCGCAACACGGGGGTCAGCCGTTCGAGCATCGATTCCGGGTCTATTACGAGGACACCGATGCAGGCGGCATCGTCTACTACGTCAACTACCTCAAGTTCATGGAGCGGGCTCGCACCGAGCGGCTGCGGGCTTTGGGCTTCGCCCAATCCCAGCTGGCAGGTGAGAACCTGCTTTTCGTCGTTCATTCGGCCGAAGCGCGCTACCACGCGCCGGCTCGCCTGGACGACGAACTGGTCGTCAGCGCCGAGGTCGAGGAGTTGAACCGTGCGAGCCTGCGGTTCCGTCAACAGGTTCGTCGAGCGTCGGATTCGGCCCTGTTATGCGAGGGCCGCTTCCTGGTGGCGTGCGTGCGGGCCGACAACCTGAAGCCCCGCGCCATCCCCGAAGCGTTGCGTGCGGCATTTGCCGGCACTCCGGACACCCTTTCAGCAGGAGAATAACGTGGAACCGAACGTCGTCGACCATACCTCCATGTGGAGCCTGATCAGCAACGCCAGTATCGTGGTGCAGCTGGTCATGCTCACCCTGGTGGCCGCCTCGGTCACTTCTTGGATCATGATCTTCCAGCGCAGCAACATGATGCGCTCGGCCAAAAAAGCCCTGGATGGCTTCGAAGAACGCTTCTGGTCGGGCATCGACCTGTCCAAGCTGTACCGCCAGGCCGGCAGCAACCCCGACCCGGACTCGGGCGTGGAGCAGATCTTCCGCGCCGGCTTCAAGGAATTCTCGCGCCTGCGCCAGCAGCCCGGCGTCGACCCGGACGCGGTGATGGAAGGCGTGGCCCGTTCCATGCGCGTGGCCATCTCCCGTGAGGAAGAGAAGCTGGAAACCAGCCTGCCGTTCCTCGCCACCGTCGGTTCCACCAGCCCGTACATCGGCCTGTTCGGCACCGTCTGGGGCATCATGAACTCCTTCCGCGGCCTGGCCGCCGTGCAGCAGGCCACCCTGGCCACCGTCGCCCCCGGCATCGCCGAGGCCCTGGTCGCCACCGCCATCGGCCTGTTCGCCGCGATCCCCGCGGTCATCGCCTATAACCGCTTCGCCGCGCGTTCGGAAATGCTGATCGGCCGCTACTACACCTTCGCCGACGAGTTCCAGGCCATCCTGCACCGCAAAGTCCACGCCAGCGACGATTGACCAGAGAGGTAAGCCGACATGGCAAGGGTCCGTCATAAACGCAAGCCGGTCGCGGAAATGAACGTGGTGCCATACATCGACGTGATGCTGGTACTGCTGGTCATTTTCATGGTGACCGCACCGATGCTGAACCAGGGGGTCAAGGTCGACCTGCCCAAGGTTTCCAGCGAAGTGCTCCCGCAGGACAACGATTCGCGGGTGCTGACCATATCGATCAAGGCCGACAAGACCTACTACTGGAACATGGGTTCGGAAGTCGATCCCGACCAGGGCAAGGGCAGTCAGACCGCGATCAATCTCGACCAGTTGGTGAGCGCAGCCACCGGCATCATGGCCGAGAACAGCCGTCAGGGTAAGAAAGTGCAGGTCTTCGTGCGTGGCGACAAGGCTGTCGACTACGGCTCCGTCATGGCCGTCATGGGCGGGTTGCAGAAGGCCGGTGTGGGTAACGTCGGGCTGATCACCGAGGCGCCCGGAAGCTGATATGCACCAACTCGAACGCTCTCCATCGGAAAGCTACTTCTGGCCGGTCGTACTGGCGGTAGCGCTGCACGTCCTGATTTTCGCGATGCTCTTCGTCAGTTGGGCCATGACGCCCGAGCTGCCGCCTGCGCGTCCGATCGTCCAGGCTACGCTCTACCAGCTCAAGTCCAAGAGCCAGGCCACGCAGCAGACCAACCAGAAGATCGCCGGGGAGGCGAAGAAGACCTCTGCCAAGCAGTAC
Source organism: Pseudomonas sp. NBRC 100443 (assembly GCF_030268185.1). Taxonomy (NCBI): domain Bacteria; kingdom Pseudomonadati; phylum Pseudomonadota; class Gammaproteobacteria; order Pseudomonadales; family Pseudomonadaceae; genus Pseudomonas; species Pseudomonas sp. NBRC 100443. The sequence continues at coordinate 76,955 of NZ_BSQE01000020.1, read as the reverse complement.
GAGCAGGAACAGCTGGAGCAAAAGAAGGTCGAGCAGCAAGCCATAGCCGAAGCGAAAGCTGCGGAACAAAAGAAAGCCGATGAGGCTCGAAAGGCTTCGGAGGCCGAGAAAGCTGCGGAAGCAGCCAAGGCCGCCGAGGCGAAGAAGGCCGCGGACGCCGCCAAGAAGGCGGCCGAGGCCAAGGCTGCGGCGCAGAAGCAGCAGGCCGACATCGCCAAGAAGAAGGCCGAGGAAGAGGCCAAGAAGCAAGCCGAGGAAGAAGCCAAGAAACAAGCCGCGGAGGAGGCCAAGAAGAAGGCCGCCGAAGAGGCCAAGAAGAAAGCTGCGGAGCAGGCCAAGAAACTCGCCGCCGCGGAGGACGCCAAGAAGAAGGCGGCCGCCGACGCCGCGAAGAAGAAGGCCGCGGCCCAAGCTGCGGCGAAGAAGGCTCAGGAAGACAAGAAGGCCCAGGCCCTGGCCGAACTGCTGTCCGACGACACGCAGCGGCAGCAGGCCCTGGCCGACGAACAGGGCAACGAGGTGGCAGGCAACTTCGACGACCTGATCCGCTCCCGGGTATCCGAGGGCTGGTCGCGTCCGCCATCGGCCCGTAACGGCATGAGTGTTACCGTGCAGATCAACATGCTGCCCGATGGCACCATCACCAATGCGACCGTCGTCCGCTCCAGCGGCGACAAGGCGTTCGACAGTTCCGCGGTGAACGCCGTGAGGAACGTCGGTCGCATTACTGAAATGCAGGGCCTGAGTCCCAAGGACTTCAATCCCTACCGTTCCTTCAAGATGACCTTCACGCCTGAGGACCTCACGCTGTGATCAAGATTTTCAGAGGATTGCTCGTCGCCCTGCTCTGCGTGGCAGGCGTGGCGATGGCAGATGAGAAGAACATTCTGGTGACCAGCGGCGCCGATCGCGCCGTGCCGATCGCCGTGGTGCCCTTCGGCTGGCAGGGCGGCAACGTCCTGCCCGACGACATGGCCAACATCATCGGCAACGACCTGCGCAACTCCGGCTACTTCGAGCCGATCCCGCGGCAGAACATGATCAGCCTGCCGGCCCAGGCCAGCGAGGTGATCTACCGCGACTGGCAGGCCCTGGGCGCGCAATACGTGCTGATCGGCAACATCACCCCGGCCGGCGGCCGCCTGCAGGTGCAGTACGGCCTGTTCAACGTCGCCACCCAGCAGCAGATCGTCACCGGCAGCGTCGGCGGCAGCGTCGAGCAGCTGCGCGACATGTCGCACTTCATCGCCGACCAGTCGTTCGAGAAGCTCACCGGCATCAAGGGCGCCTTCTCCACCAAGCTGCTCTACGTGACCGCCGAGCGCTTCTCCGCCGACAACACCCGCTTCACCCTGCAGCGCGCCGACTACGACGGCGCCCGCCCGGTGACCCTGCTGCAGTCGCGCGAGCCGATCCTCTCGCCGCGCTTCTCGCCGGACGGCCGGCGCATCGCCTACGTGTCCTTCGAGCAGAAGCGCCCGCGCATCTTCATGCAGTACGTGGATACCGGCCGCCGCGAGCAGCTGACCAACTTCGAAGGCCTCAACGGCGCCCCGGCGTTCTCCCCGGACGGCAACCGCCTGGCCCTGGTGCTGTCGCGCGACGGCAACCCGGAGATCTACCTGATGGACCTGGGCTCGCGCCAGCTGCGCCGCCTGACCAACAACGCGGCCATCGACACCGAACCCTTCTGGGGCAAGGACGGCTCGACCCTGTACTTCACCTCGGACCGTGGCGGCAAGCCGCAGATCTACAAGATGAACGTCAACAGCGGCGCCACCGACCGCGTGACCTTCACCGGCAACTACAACGCCAACCCGAAACTCTCGGCCGACGAGAAGACCCTGGTGATGGTCCACCGCCAGGAAGGTTTCACCAACTTCCAGATCGCCGCCCAGGACCTGCAACGCGGCAATCTGCGGGTGCTTTCGAACACCACGCTGAACGATTCGCCCACTGTTGCGCCAAATGGCACGATGCTAATATACGCCACCCGCCAGCAGGACCGGGGCGTGTTGATGCTCGCCAGCATCAACGGACGTGTTCGGTTACCGCTACCCACCGCTCAGGGCGACGTGCGCGAGCCATCCTGGTCCCCTTACCTGAACTGACGGTTGCCAACTGTTCCAAACTTATACACTGGGGTTCATTAGGAGTTACATGATGGAAATGCTGAAATTCGGCAAATTTGCCGTTATCGCCCTCGCCATGGCCGTAGCCGTAGGTTGCTCGTCCAAGAAAGGCGATGCTACTGGTGAAGGCGCCAATGGCGGCGTTGACCCGAACGCTGGCTACGGCGCCAACAGCGGTGCCGTTGACGGCAGCCTGAGCGACGAAGCCGCTCTGCGTGCGATCACCACCTTCTACTTCGAGTACGACAGCTCCGACCTGAAGCCGGAAGCCATGCGCGCTCTGGACGTACACGCCAAAGACCTGAAAGGCAGCGGCCAGCACGTCGTCCTGGAAGGCCACACCGACGAACGCGGCACCCGCGAGTACAACATGGCTCTGGGTGAGCGTCGCGCCAAGGCCGTTCAGCGCTACCTGGTACTGCAGGGCGTGTCCCCGGCTCAGCTGGAACTGGTTTCCTACGGTAAAGAGCGTCCGGTTGCCACCGGCCATGACGAACAGTCCTGGGCTCAGAACCGTCGCGTTGAGCTGAAGAAGTAAGACCCTATGCGCCTGCGACTCCTGACCTTGATGGTCTGCGGCCTGCCGCTGATGGCGGCGGCCGCGGTTCCGGTGGTGGATGGTAACGATGGCGGCTACGCCAGCGCGCCGCCCGCGGGGTACGGCACCGCAGGTGCTGATGGTGCTTATGCCGGTGGCGGGGCGGCTTCGGCCGCTCCCGTCTCCGGGCAAGCCCAGCTGTTCCTGCAACTGCAGCAGATGCAGGACGAGATCGCCCGCCTGCGCGGCACCCTCGAAGAGCAGCAGAACCAGATCCAGCAGCTGAAGCAGGAAAGCCTCGAGCGTTATCAGGACCTCGACCGCCGCCTTTCCTCCGCTCCGGCAGCCCAGAACCCCTCCACCGGCGGCAGCGCCGCCGGTGCGGGCGCAGCGGCCGGCGCCGCTGCCGCCCAGCAGCAACAGGCCCAGCCCGCGAGCAGCGAGCCGGGCGATCCGGCGAAAGAGAAGCTCTACTACGACGCGGCTTTCGACCTGATCAAGGCCAAGGACTTCGACAAGGCCAGCCAGGCCTTCGGCGCCTTCCTGCGCAAGTACCCCAGCAGCCAGTACGCCGGCAACGCGCAGTACTGGCTGGGCGAGGTGAACCTGGCCAAGGGCGACCTGCAGGGCGCCGGCCAGGCCTTCGCCAAGGTCAGCCAGGCCTATCCGAGCAGCCCCAAGGTGCCGGACTCGCTGTACAAGCTGGCCGACGTGGAGCGTCGCCTGGGCAACAACGACAAGGCCCGTGGCATTCTCCAGCAGGTGGTCGCCCAGTACCCGGGCAGCTCCGCCGCCCAACTGGCCCAGCGGGACCTGAAAAGCCTCAAGTAAGCCTCTTGTCGTTCATCTGAAAACGCCGTTTCTTCCAGCAGGGGGGGAACGGCGTTTTTCATTCCAGCGGGACATGCTCCTCCTGTAGGAGCGAGCTTGCTCGCGAACCTTTATCCCGCGTTCTGATCCTCACCCGGAGGTTTCTGCGATTGGATTCACCGGCCACGCCGGACGCCCCGGTGGCACGAGTCCCGTAGGATGGGTTGAGCGAAGCGATACCCATCACCATGGCCCGATGGGTATCGCAAGCTCAACCCATCCTACGAAAAGCTCCTCGACGCAAGACAGTTGCTCCTACGCCGCCCCACCCGCACCTTTCCCATGTAGGAGCGCGCCCTGCGCGCGATTTCGCGGGCAGGGCCCGCTCCTACAGGTTACTGTGCGACACCTATCCCACCGTAAGCGGACTTTGTCCGCGATTGGATTCACCGGCCACGCCGGACGCCCCGGTGGCACGAGCAGCCTAGCCCCTACGAAAAGCGTGCCCGCCCGTTACACCCGAACGAACGACTCTGCGCGCCGAACACCTGGTTTTCCGTTAGAATCGCCGCCACCCGGAGCCGCGGAGCGGTTTCAGCTCGGCTGATGTCTGCCCGCCCGGGAATTCCCGAACGCCTGGCGTTCGTTCGATTACACCGCAACGGAGGCGGATGGCCTGTGTAGCCGTCACGCCCGTGGCTGATATGCAACAGACCCTGCGAATCACCGAGATCTTCTACTCGTTGCAGGGGGAAGCGCGCACCGTCGGATTGCCGACCGTGTTCGTGCGCCTGACCGGCTGCCCCCTGCGTTGCCAGTACTGCGACTCCGCCTACGCCTTCAGTGGCGGCGAGATCCGCAGCCTGGACAGCATCCTCGAAACCGTCGCCGGCTACCGGCCGCGCTACGTCTGCGTCACCGGCGGCGAGCCGCTGGCGCAACCCAACTGCCTGCCGCTGCTGCAGCGCCTGTGCGACGCCGGTTACTCGGTATCCCTGGAGACCAGCGGCGCGCTGGACATCTCCGCTACCGACCGCCGCGTCAGCCGGGTGCTCGACCTGAAGACCCCGGGCTCCGGCGAGGTGCGCCGCAACCGCTACGAGAACATCGCCGAGCTCACCGGCAACGACCAGGTCAAGTTCGTCCTCTGCTCCCGCGAGGACTACGACTGGGCGGTGTCCAAGCTGATCGAATACCGCCTCGACGAGCGCGCCGGCGAAGTGCTGTTCTCGCCGAGCCACCACCAGCTGGCGCCGCGCGAGCTGGCCGACTGGATAGTCGCCGACAACCTGCCGGTGCGCTTCCAGATGCAACTGCACAAGATCCTCTGGAACGACGAACCGGGCCGCTGAGACGCGGACGGGAAGGGTAACCACATGACTCAGAAGAAAGCCGTCATCCTGCTCTCCGGCGGGCTCGACTCCGCCACCGTGGTAGCCATGGCCAAGGCCGAGGGCTACGCCTGCTACAGCATGAGCTTCGACTATGGCCAGCGCCACCGCGCCGAACTCCAGGCCGCCGAACGCGTGGCCCGCCAGCTGAGCGTGGTCGAGCACAAGGTCATCGGCCTGAACCTCGACGGCATCGGCGGCTCGGCGCTGACCGACAGCAGCATCGCCGTGCCCGAGGCGCCCAGTGAGGGCATCCCGGTGACCTATGTGCCAGCGCGCAACACCGTATTCCTTTCCCTGGCCCTGGGCTGGGCCGAGGTGCTCGGTGCGCGGGACATCTTCATCGGCGTCAACGCCGTGGACTATTCCGGCTACCCGGACTGCCGCCCCGACTTCGTCGAGGCCTTCGAGCGCATGGCCAACCTGGCCACCAAGGCCGGGGTGGAAGGTGATGGTTTCCGCATCCAGGCGCCGCTGCAGTTCCTCTCCAAGGCGCAGATCATCCAGGCCGGCGTGGCCCGCGGCGTGGACTACGCGCTCACCGTGAGCTGCTACCAGGCGGACGACGCAGGCCGCGCCTGCGGCAAGTGCGACAGTTGCCGCCTGCGCGCCGAAGGCTTCGCCGCGGCGGGAATTTCAGACCCTACGCGATATTTCTGAAAAATTTTTCGTAAAGGTGTTGTTTTTGCGTTAGAAATCAGTATTATACGCCTCGCGTTGGGTCGTTAGCTCAGTCGGTAGAGCAGTTGGCTTTTAACCAATTGGTCGTAGGTTCGAATCCTACACGACCCACCACTTCGCAAAGCCCCTGGCCATCGGCCAGGGGCTTTTTCTTTGCCCGCGGGAAACTCAGAACGGCCGGCTGCCGCCCAGGCTGATGCGCTTCAGGCGGCGCCGCTCGCTGGCCGGGAAGGCGTTGCGGCCGTGCAGGGTGGCCTGGTTGTCCCACCAGACGATGTCGCCGACCTGCCATTTGTGGCTGTAGATCAGCTCCGGCTTCTGCAGGTGGGCGCGCAGGCGCTCGACCAGGGCCTTGCCCTGCTGCGGCTCATGGCCGGGGATTTCCACTTCGGTGTGGACGCTGAGGTAGAGCACGCGCTTGCCGCTTTCCGGATGGGTGCGCACCAGCGGGTGCTCGGTGCCCTGGATCGGCTCGATGTCGGGGGTGCGGTAGGTGACGAAGCCGCCCGAATAGCCGTTCTTCAGGCGCACGAAGGGGTTGTAGCTGATCAGCCGCAGGTCGTCGATTTCCTTGCGCGTGGCTGCGTCCAGGCTCTGGTAGGCGAGCGCCAGGTTGGTGAACAGGGTTTCGCCGCCCTGGCTCGGCACTTCCAGCGCGTAGAGGAAGGAGCCGGAGGAGGGCAGCGGCGTCCACTGGTGGTCGATGTGCGCGGGCAGGGCGAAGTTGCCCAGTTCGCCATCGCCGGTATTGGCCACCTTGACGATGTCCGGAGCCCTGCCGTCGACGCCGGAAGACAGCACCGGCACGTCCGCCGGCGGCTGGAACACCGCGCCGAACAGGGTGGCGAAATTCAGGTACTGCCGATCGTCCAGTTGCTGGTTCCTGAAGATCAGGATGTGGTGGTCGCGGTGGGCCTGCTTGATCGCCAGGATCTGCTCGGGCGTCAGCGGCTGGCGGGCGTCCAGGCCGCGCACCTCGGCGCCCAGCGGGGCGTCGAGGGGGATGATGGCGAAGGGGGCGGGGGCGATCTTCAGGGCGGCGGATTGGCTCATGGTCTGGTGCTCCGTATGGGCTTGGGTTGCCCTCTCCCCAGCCCTCTCCCTTCAGGGAGAGGGTTAGGGAGAGGGGCTCTTGAAAGCAGGACTCAAACTTTCCTGACAGTCCGACTCCGCTGCCCATCCACCCCCACCGGTACCTCACCGGCCAGCGTCACGCGCCGCACGATGCGCGGCTGGGTGCCGTAGTCGTCCACCGCGTAGTGCTGGGTGGCGCGGTTGTCCCAGATGGCCACGTCGCCGGCCTGCCAGCGCCAGCGCACGGTGTTTTCCAGGCGGGTGACGTGGCTCTGCAGCACCGCGAAGAGATGCTGGGAGTCGTGTTGCGACAGGCCTTTCAGGCGCTTCACGAAGTGCCCCAGCAGCAGGTTGCGTTCGCCGCTGACGGGGTGCACGCGCACCACCGGGTGCTCGGTCTCGTAGACGGTGGAGGTGAACACCTTGCGGTACTGCTCCAGGCGCGCCGGGTCGGCGTTGGGTTTGATGGCGGCGTAGTCGTATTCGTTGCTGTGCACCGCCCAGAGCTTGTCGGCCAGGGCCTTGAGTTCGTCGCTGAGGTCGTCGTAGGCGGTCGCGGTGTTGGCCCAGACGGTGTCGCCGCCGGCCTCCGGGGCCACCACGTTGCGCAGGATCGAGGCCTTCGGGTAGGCCTCGACGAAGGTCACGTCGGTGTGCCAGGAGTTGGCCCGGCGGCCTTCGGCGCCGTCCAGTTCGAGCAGGTATTCGGTGCCGTCGCGCACCGGCACCGTCGGGTGCGCCACCGGCTCGCCGAGCAGCTTGGCGAAGGCTTCCTGGCCCTGGTCGTCGAGCTGGCTCTGGCCGCGGAAGAAGATCACCTTGTGCTTCACCAGGGCGGCCTGGATGGCCTCGACCGTGGCCGCGTCCAGCTGGCCGGAAAGCGTCACCCCGCGGATCTCGGCGCCGATGCGCCCGGCCACCGGGTGGATGTCGAGTTGTACGGCGGGTCGAATGGCTTGTGCTGCGTTGCTCATCTCGTGTTCCTCATTGCTGTAGGTGGTACTGCAAGGGGCCGCGCGGGACTGCGCCGCGCGGCGAGTGGGATCAGAAGTCGTAGCGGACCGAGGCGCCCAGGGTGCGCGGCTGGCCCACCGAGGCGGTGTAGGAGCCGTTGATGCTGGCGAAGGCGGCCAGGTAGTAGTCCTTGTCGAAGGCGTTCTTCAGCCAGACCGAGGCGTCCAGCTGGCCGTCGCCCAGGTCGTGGCGCACGCCCACGGAGAAGTTCGCCAGGCCGTAGCCGGGGATCTTCGAGAGATCGGAATCGTCCAGCGTGCCCTCGGCCTCGGAGCGGTACGAATAGCTGGCGTTGACGTAGGGCTCGAAGCGGTTGGCCAACTGCCACTTGTATTCGCCGTTGAGGTTGGCGATCCATTTCGAGGCGCCGACCACGCGCTTGCCGGTGAGGTCGCAGCTGGCCGGGGCGCCGGGCTGGGTGCTGATCTCGGCCGGGCACGGGGCGTCCTTGAACGACAGGTAGCTGACGTCGTTGTAGGAGCCGTTGAAGTTCAGCGTCAGGCCGCGCAGCGGCAGGGCGGTGGCCTCCAGCTCCAGGCCGCGGGAGCGCACGCTGCCGGCGTTGGACAGCACCTGCACCAGTTGGGTGGAGCCGGCCGGCTGGTACAGGGTGGTGGCCTGGTAGCCGTGGATGCCGGTCCAGAAAATGTTGGCATTGAGTTGCAGGCGGCGGTCGAGCAGCGTCGACTTGATCCCCAGTTCGGCATCGTTGGCGCGTTCCGGGCCGACCAGCAGCGAGTCGGCGCCGGCGCTCGGCGCGCTGGCCACCGCCAGGTTCACCCCGCCGGACTTCTCGCCGTGGGACAGCGAGGCATAGCCCAGCAGCTCGTCGCTGAACTGGTAGCTCAGGCTGAGCAGCGCCGAGGGGGCGAAGCTGTAGACGCTGAGGTCGCCGGAATCGTAGGCGCCCAGCTGCCCGTTGCGTACCACCGCGCCAGCGCCGCTCACGGGCGCGCCGCCCACCGGCGCGTAGCGCTTCACCTTGGCGTCCTTTTCCTCATAGGTGCCGCGCAGGCCGGCGGTGAAGTCGAGCTTGTCGGTGAGGTGCCAGGTGCCCTGGGAGAAAAGCGCGAAGCTGTCCGTCTCGATCTTGCCGTTGGCCTTGCTGGAGGTGTCGTTCAGGGCGTTGAGGTTGTTCCCCAGCAGGTAGCTGTCGGCCAGCGGGCCATAGTCGGTGAAGGTCTTGTTGCCCAGGTTCTGGGTGAACGCGTAGGCGCCGACCACGTAGTCGAAGGCGCCGCCGGTGGGCGAGGCCAGGCGGATTTCCTGGGAGAACTGGCGGTCGCGCACCGCCACCCCGGTATTGCGGATCGCCGAGACGTTCAGCTGCTCGTCGTTGGCCGGGGTGAAGTTCCAGAAGCGGTAGGCGCTGATGGAGGTCAGGGTGAAGTCGTTGGCCAGCTTCCAGTTGGCCTCCACCGAGCTGCCGCCCTGGTGCACGCTGACGTGCTGGCGGCTGTCGATGTTGACCTTGTGCCGGTCCGGATCGGCGATCGGCGAGGCGCCGACCAGCGCGGCACGCTGCCAGAAGCGCGGGGCGGCGCCGTAGACCACCATGCTGCCGTTGCTGGAGTCCTCCTCGTTGTACTCGCTGATCCAGCGCAGGCTGAAGTCCTCGCCGGGCTTGTACAGCAGCTGGCCGCGGATGCCCTGGCGCTCGCCGCCGTTGAGCTTGTTGTCGTCGTGGATGTTGGTGATGTAGCCGTCGCTGCGCGTGCGGTAGGCGGAAACGCGCCCGGCCAGTTCGTCGGTGAGTGGCCCGGAGACCGTGCCGCGGCCCTGGAAGTAGCCTTCCTGGCCGCCGGAGACCTCCACCGTGCGCTCGGGGGTGAAGGTCGGCGCGCGGGTGCTGATGTTCAGCACGCCGGCGGTGGTGTTCTTGCCGAACAGCGTGCCCTGCGGGCCGCGCAGCAGCTCCAGCTGCTCGATGTCCAGCAGGTCGAACACCGCCATGCCCGGGCGGCCCAGGTAGACGTTGTCCAGGTTGACCCCGGCGGAGCCCTCCAGGCCGTCGCTGGCCGGGTTGTTGCCGATGCCGCGCACGGCGATGCTCGACTGGCGGGCGTGGATGTAGGCGACGTTGACGCTGGGCAGCACCTGCTGCAGGTCCTGCACCTTGGTGATGCGCTGGTTCTCCAGGGTGGCGCCGTCGAGCACGGTGATCGGCGTGGGCACCTTCTGCGAGTCTTCCTCGCGGCGCCGGGCGGTGACCGTGACCTTGCCCAGGGCGGTGGCCTGGGTGCTGGTGCCCTTGTCGGCGGCGCTGGCGGCCTCGGGCGTGGTGCTGGCCTGGTCCTGCTCGGCGGCCTGCAGCGGCAGCGCGCCCAGGGCCAGCAGCAGGGCCAGGGCGTAGTCGGGAGCGCCGGGCCGGGTTCGGCCGGGGCGCAGCGTGAACGGGGTTTGCAGCGAAGCACTCTGGCTCATCGTCTTTTCCTTGCATCAGGCACTGCCCGGCGGATCGCGGGCAACAGGGGGCCGCGCCATGCGGGGCATGGCGAAAACGGCTCTCTTCTATCGGTGGGCGTCGTCCGGCGACGCCGGGGCTCAGCGGCTACAGCCGCGAGAGGGAAGCATTCGTGCCGGCAACAGGCGTGGGGCGAAAGGGTGCAAGGCCATTGGGGGCTCCTGGTCGAGGGGCATATTCTTATTTCTTAAAAGAATAAATTTAAGTTTTATTCTTCGTTGACGGAATAAGAGCTTGCATTTAAAACCAGCGCATCCCCGACGGCAAATGCCTTTGTCCAATATTTTCAATGCCGGTAAAGCATCATGGATCTGCGCCAACTGCGTTACTTCATCGCCCTCACCGAACACCGCAGTTTCGTCCGCGCGGCCGATGCCATGGGCATCACCCAGCCGGCCTTCAGCCGCAGCATCCAGGGCCTGGAGCAGGAGCTGGGCTGCCAACTGGTGGACCGCGGCAGCAAGGAGCTGCGCCCCACGCCGGAAGGCCAGGTGGTGCTGCAGCATGCGTTGCGCCTGGTGCAGGGCGCGGCCAACCTGACCCAGGAAATCACCCAACTGAACAAGCTGGATGCCGGCGAGCTGCACTTCGGCTGCGGGCCGGCGCCGGCGCAGAAACTGGTGCCCGACGCGGTGGCGCGGCTGATCCGGCGCCACCCGCGGCTGCAGATCGATTTCCAGGTGGACAACTGGGAGCGCCTGTCGCGCAGCCTGCTACGCGACGAGATCGAGTTCTTCATCGCCGACATCCGCCACTTCGAGGCCGACCCCGGCTTCCAGACGCGGCCGCTGAGCCCGCGCCGGGGCTTCTTCTTCTGCCGCAGCGGGCACCCGTTGCTGGCCAAGGAGAGCCTGTCCACCAACGACCTGTTCGCCTACCCGCTGGCCTCGGCGCGGATGCCGCCGGGCATCCGCAAGCTGCTGGCCAACCTGAGCGGCAAGAGCGACCTGCAGGCGAACATCCAGTGCGAGCACCTGGGCTCGCTGGTGCGCATCGTCAGCCAGACCGACGCCATTGGCGTGGGCAGCGAGGATGGTTTGCGCCATGCGCTGGCCAATGGCGAGGTGGCACGCCTGCATCTGCGTAACCTGCCGCACAACATCGACAGCCTGCAGGCGCGCTGCGGGATCGTCAGCCGTACCGGCTACCGCCTTTCGGCGGCGGCGCGGGCGTTGATCGAGATGTTGGTGGAGTTGGATGAGGAGGAGCGGAGTGCGGTGGCGTGAAGGTTTGCGGGGGCTTGGGTGAGGCGGCGGATAACCGCGAACGGTTATACGCCCTACGGTGGGCTTGGCGTAGGGCGAATGACGCTCCGCGTTATCCGCCGTTTGGCCTTGGTTCCAGGCGGCGCCGGGGTTGACCTGGGCGTTATCCGCGATTGAGCTCGCAGGCTGCTACGGGCTCAATCACTGCACCTGCGCCACCGGCTGCGCCGCAGCCAGCTTGGCGGCGGCCGCCAGGTAGTCCGGCCTGGCCCAGTCGGCGGCCTTGAAGTCGCGGCGGATCAGGCCGTACTGCCTGGCCGCCTGGATCGAGGCGTCGAGCTTGCCGAGGAAGCCGGCGTCCAGTTGCGGCGACAGGGCCTCGGCCAGCGGGCGGTCCTTGTATTCGGTCTGCAGGATGATCGGCGGGTAGCCGGCCTGGTTCGACACCAGGTCGATGAAGGCCGCGTGGTTGGCTTCGGCGCCGGCCCAGGCCAGGGCCTGCAGTTCCACCTTGAGCAGGCGCTGGGTGATTTCCGGGTGGGCGTCGACGAAGGCGCCATTGCCTATCAGCACAGCCTGGAGGGTGCCGGCGCCGCCGAGGTCGCGGGTGCTCAGGGGGATTTCCGCCAGGCCCTTCTCGCGCAGGGCGAAGAGGCCGGCCAGACCCCAGGTGGCGTCGATCTGCTTGGCCGCGAGGGCCGCCAGGGCGGCGTTGAAGTCCAGGCTGATGACTTTCAGGTCCTTCTCGCTCAGGCCCACGCTGGCCAGGGCGTTGTCGAACGACAGTTGGCTGGCGGTGCCGCGGAAGATGCCCACGCGCTTGCCCTTGAGGTCGGCCAGGGTCTTGATCCCCGAGCCCGGCTGCACGCCCAGGTAGTGATTGACGCCGCGCCCGGTGGCGGCCAGCAGGCGGGTGTCCAGGCCGCTGGCCTTGCCGATGATGGCCGCCAGGTCGCCGAGGTAGGCGAAGTCCACCTGGCCGTTGGCGAAGGCCTCGTTGATCACCGGGCCGGCGCCCTTGAAGTAGGTCCACTTGATCTGGATGCCGTCGTTGGCGAACTCCTTCTCCAGCAGCTTGCGGGTGTAGAGCACGTCGACGAGGCCGCCGCCGGAATGGTTCTGCCCGGCGCCCACGTCGGGCACGGCGATGCGGATTTCCTTCGGCGCTTCGGCGGCGCTGGTGAACGGGGCATAAGCGCCGAGCAGCCCGGCGAGCACCGGGGCGGCGAAGAGCGACAGCAACGGGTGGGTGAGGGCCTTCATGGCGCCTGCCTCCTGCGGGGGAATGGGAAAGGCACTAAGGCAGGTCATGGATGATTAATAAAATAATAAAAATTTATTTTTTTATAATTTATGGAGATAAGTCAGTCCGCATCCGCGCTGCCGGGCGAATGCACGAAAGGCATAAAAAATATTCGTCGAATGCATTGGCTGCGCTGGGGAGGCTTCCCTTAAATGGGGACTCTTAGCTCATAAATGCATTGATAGATTTTTTCATATTCCAATGAAGAATATTTCTAAGGCACTCGCCTTGCCTGTGTACCCCACCGCAAGCGCCGCCGCCTCGCAGCGGCTGGCGCTGATCGCCCCGCGCTTGCTGCCCTGGCTGTTGCCGGTGGCCCTGTGCGTTCTCTGGTGGCTGGCCGCCGCCCAGCACTGGATGTCCGCGCAGATACTGCCGGCGCCGGCGCTGGTCTGGCAGAGCGCCCGCGAGCTGTTCGCCGGCGAACTCTGGCAGCAGCTGTGGATCAGCCTGCAGCGGCTGTGCTGGGGCCTGCTCGCCGGCATCGCCAGCGGCGCGGCGCTGGGCGCCTGGCTGGGCTTCAGCCGCCGCGCCGAGCGCTTCGTGCTGCCGACCTTCCTGGCCCTGGCGCAGGTCCCCACGCTGGCCTGGACTCCGCTGTTCATGCTGTTCTTCGGCATCGGCGAACTGCTCAAGCTGGTGGTGCTGGTCAAGGCGGTGATAGTCCCGGTGGCGCTGCATACCCTGGTCGGTGTGCGCGATGCCCAGCCCAGGCTGCGCGAGGCCGCCGCCGTGCTGCGCTTGCCGCCGCCGCTGCTGGTGCGCCGGTTGCTGTTGCCGGCGGCGCTGCCGGCCTTCCTCACCGGCGTGCGCCTGGCCCTGGCCCAGGGCTGGACCTCGTTGCTGGCGGTGGAGCTGCTGGCCTCCAGCGAAGGCATCGGCTACCTGATGGTGCAGAGCCGCCAACTGTTCATGCTCGACGTGGTGTTCGTCTGCATCTTCGTCATCGGCCTGGTGGGCGCGGCCATGGACCAGGGCATCCAGGCCCTGGAGCGGCGCCTGGTGCACTGGCCGCAGCAGGCCGCCGGCGAGTTCCGCCGTAGTGTCCGCGGCCAGGGCTGGCAGCGCCTGCAGCCGTGGCTGTTGCCGCTGGCGCTGGTCGGCCTGTGGCAGGCGGCGAGCGTCGGCCAGTGGGTCGATCCGGCTATCCTCGCCAGCCCCGCCGCGGTGGTCGAGGCCACCTGGCGCGGCCTGCTCGATGGCAGCCTGCCGACGGCCTTGCTGGCCAGCCTGCAGCGCTCCCTGCTGGGCCTGCTGCTGGGCGGCGGCGCCGGCTTCCTGCTGGGCCTGGCGCTGGGGCTGTGGCGCCCGGCGGAGCGCCTGCTCGGCCCGTCGTTCTCGGCCCTGCGCCAGGTGGCGATCTTCGCCTGGGTGCCGCTGCTCACCGCCTGGTTCGGCCTGGGCGAGGCAGCCAAGGTGGTGTTCGTCGCCCTGGCCAGTTTCTTCCCGCTGCTGCTGGCCACCCAGCGCGGCATCGCCAGCCTGCCGGCGCAACTGGGCGAGGCCGCCCGCGTGCTGCGCCTGTCGCCCTGGCAGCGCCTGCGCCGCCTGGTCCTGCCGGGCGCGGCGCCGTCGATCTTCGCCGGCCTGCGCCTGGGTCTGATCTACGCCTGGCTGGGCACCATCGGCGCCGAGTACTTCATGCCCTCGGACGGCGGCATCGGCAGCCTGATGATCGGCGCCCAGCAGCTGTTCCGCATGGACCTGGTCAGCGCCGGGATGCTCCTGGTCGGCCTCACCGGCGCCCTGCTCGGCGCCCTCGGACAACGCATCGAAGCGCGCGCCACGCGCTGGAGACACGCATGAACGCTTTCACTTCCGCGCCGCTGGTGAGCTTCCGCCAGGTCGGCAAGAGCTTCCCGGTGGACGGCCGGCAACTGGAGGCCATCCAGCGCTTCGACCTGGACATCGCCACGGGCGAGTTCATCGCCATCGTCGGCGCCAGCGGCTGCGGCAAGTCCACCCTGCTGCGCCTGCTGGTGGGCCTGGACCGCGAGTACCGCGGCGAGATCCGCATCGGCGACAAGGCCATCGACGGCATCGGCGGCGAGCGCGGCATCGTGTTCCAGGAGCACCGCCTGTTCCCCTGGCTGACGGTGGAGCAGAACGTCGCCCTGGGCCTGGTCAACGAGCCGCTGAGCGAGGAGGGCAGGGCGCGCAAGGTCGCCGACTACCTCGAACTGGTCGGCCTGTCCGCGTTCAACCGCGCCTACCCGCACCAGCTCTCCGGCGGCATGGCCCAGCGCGTGGCCATCGCCCGCGGCCTGGTGGCCAGCCCGCGCATCCTGCTGCTGGACGAACCCTTCGGCGCCCTCGACGCGCTGACCCGCCAGCAGTTGCAGGAAGAACTGCTGCGCATCCGCGAGCGCGAGCGCATCACCACCCTGCTGGTGACCCACGACGTGGAGGAGGCGCTGTTCCTGGCCGACCGCGTGGTGGTCATGGCGCCGCGCCCGGGGCGCATCAAGCGTATCGTCGAGGTGCCCCTGGCGCACCCGCGCGAGCGCGGCGGCTTCGACTTCCTGCGCCTGCGCGAGGAGCTGCTGCACGAGCTGACCGGCGATGGCGACTACCTCGCGCCGCAGCCCAGGCGGGTGGAGAACCTGCCGTTCGAGTTCATCGCCTGCTGAGGCGCCTTTTCTTTTTTCGTAGGAGCGAGCTTGCTCGCGAACAGACTCCGCTGCGGGGCTCATTCGCGAGCAAGCTCGCTCCTACAGGAAACTTCCCAAACACCGACCGAGTTTCGACATGAGCAAACGCCCCAACTTCCTGGTGATAGTCGCCGACGACCTCGGCTTCTCCGACATCGGCGCCTTCGGCGGCGAGATCGCCACGCCCAACCTCGACGCCCTGGCCCACGCCGGCCTGCGCCTGACCGACTTCCACACCGCACCGACCTGCTCGCCGACGCGCTCGATGCTGCTCACCGGCACCGACCATCACATCGCCGGCATCGGCACCATGGCCGAGGCGCTGACCCCGGAGCTGGAAGGCAAGCCCGGCTACGAGGGCTACCTCAACGACCGCGTGGTGGCGCTGCCCGAACTGCTGCGCGAGGCCGGCTACCAGACGCTGATGGCCGGCAAGTGGCACCTGGGCCTGAAGGCCGAGCAGGCGCCCCACGCGCGCGGCTTCGAGCGTTCCTTCTCGCTGTTGCCCGGCGCCGCCAACCACTATGGCTACGAGCCGCCCTACGACGAAAGCACGCCGCGCATCCTCAAGGGCACGCCGGCGCTCTACATCGAGGACGACCGGTTCATCGAGCAACTGCCCGAGGGCTTCTATTCCTCCGACGCCTTCGGCGACAAGCTGCTGCAGTACCTCAAGGAACGCGACCAGGCACGGCCGTTCTTCGCCTACCTGCCGTTCTCCGCGCCGCACTGGCCGTTGCAGGCGCCCAAGGAGGTGGTGGACAAGTACCGCGGCCGCTACGACGCCGGCCCCGAGGCGCTGCGCCAGGAGCGCCTGGCCCGGCTCAAGGAACTGGGCCTGGTGGCGCAGGACGTCGAGGCGCACCCGGTGCTCGCCATCAGCCGCGAGTGGGAGGCCCTGAGCGACGAGGAGCGGGCCAAGTCGGCGCGGGCCATGGAAGTCTACGCGGCCATGGTCGAGCGCATGGACTGGAACATCGGCCGGGTGGTCGACTACCTGCGCCGGCAGGGCGAGCTGGACAACACCTTCGTCCTGTTCATGTCCGACAACGGCGCCGAGGGCGCGCTGCTGGAGGCCTTCCCGAAGTTCGGCCCGGACCTGCTGGGCTTCCTCGACCAGCACTACGACAACAGCCTGGAGAACATCGGCCGCGCCAACTCCTACGTCTGGTACGGCCCGCGCTGGGCCCAGGCGGCCACCGCGCCGTCGCGGCTGTTCAAGGCCTTCACCACCGAGGGCGGCATCCGCGTGCCGGCTTTCGTGCGCTATCCGCAGCTGGCGCGCCAGGGCGTGATCAGCGAGCAGTTCGCCACCGTCATGGACATCACCCCGACCCTCCTCGACCTGGCCGGCGTGCGCCACCCGGGCAAGCGCTGGCGCGGCCGCGAGGTCGCCGAGCCACGCGGCAAGTCCTGGCTGGGCTGGCTCTCCGGCGAGACCGAACGCGCCCACGACGAGAAGACCGTGACCGGCTGGGAGCTGTTCGGCATGCGCGCCATCCGCCAGGGCGACTGGAAGGCGGTGTACATCCCCGCGCCGGTGGGGCCGGCCAGTTGGCAGCTGTACGACCTGGGCAAGGATCCGGGCGAGATCCACGACCTGGCCGAGGCCCAGCCGGGCAAGCTGGCGGAGTTGATCGAGCACTGGAAGCAGTACGTCAACGAGACCGGCGTGGTGGAAGGGGCTTCGCCGTTCCTGGTGAAGTGATGCGCTGAGCGACGAAAAAGCCCCGGGCAGCGATGCCCGGGGCTTTTGTTTTTTGCACCTCCTTTAGGCTGTTCAAAGCTTGAGCTGCGTGCTAAAAGAACCTAGAGCTGATCTAGCCGCTTGAAAAAGAAGGGAAAACCATGACCAAGTCGGAGTTGATCGAGAGAATCGTCACCCATCAGGGGCAGCTTTCCGCAAAGGATGTGGAGCTGGCGATCAAGACGATGCTTGAGCAGATGTCCCAGGCTCTGGCTACCGGCGATCGCATCGAGATCCGTGGGTTCGGCAGTTTCTCTCTGCATTACCGCGCACCGCGCGTCGGCCGGAATCCGAAGACCGGCGAATCGGTGCGTCTGGATGGTAAATTCGTTCCGCACTTCAAGCCGGGCAAGGAATTGCGCGATCGGGTGAACGAGCCCGTGTAGCCGGCTAGAGAACGATCGAGGATTTTTCATGCTTCGGCTCAAACGCTTTCTGGCCTTCCTGGCTGCCATCCTGCTCTGCGCAGTAGTGGTCGTCTTCGTCCTGGAGAACCTGCAGAAGGTTCAACTGGCCTTCCTGGGCTGGCAGACGCCGGAGTGGCCGCTGGTGGTCTTCATCACCCTTTCCTTCGTCCTGGGTGGTGTCATCGGCCTGCTGCTGAGCATTCCGTTCCGGGCGCGCACGCACCTGCATCTCTCGGGGCTGCGTTCCGAAGTGTCGCGCTTCCGCAAGGAAAACCAGGCCCTGCGCGACCAGTCGCTGAAGACCCAGTGACACCGGGATGTCCAGCGTTGTAGCAATGCTGCTGTTCGTTTTGGCCCTGGCCGTCGGTTGGTGGCTGGGGCGTCGCTCGTTGCGCCCAGGCTCTTGGCCGGCTTCGGCTGACGAGGCGTTGCGCGAGCGGGTGCGCAACATGCACAACCTGCTCGACCGGCATTCCGACGACGCGCTGGAGCGCCTTTCCCAGGGGCTTTCGCTGAACGAGGAAACACTCGAAAGCCACGTTCATGTCGGCAACCTGTTCCGCCGCCGCGGGGATATCGAGAAGGCCATCCAGATCCACCAGGAGTTGCTGGAGAAGGCCTCCGCCAACGCCGAGCTGTCCGCGCAGATCAGTCTCGAGCTCGCCCGTGACTACATCGCCGGCGGGTTGCTTGGCAGCGCCGAGCAACTGCTGGATGAGCTGATGCAGCGCGATGGCCAGGCCATCTCGCTGGAAGCGCTGGACGAGTTGCGTCGCATCGCCGAGCGCGAGAAGGATTGGGCGCGTGCCGTGGAGCTCGCTGCACGCCTGGTGGGGCGGCGCCCTCAGCTGAAGACGGTGTTGGCCAACTATTATTGCGAGCAGGCTCAGGAGCGCATTCGCGCGGGTGACCGCGACGGTGCCCGCGAGCTTCTCAAGGAAGCCCGGCGGGTCGATCCCCAATGCGTGCGCGCCTTGCTGATGCGCCTGGACTGTGAGCTGTGGCAGCGCAACCTCCAGGCTGCCGACGCTTCTATCACCGAGCTCTGTGCGGCCGATGCCGGCTTTCTCGGCGAGCTGCTGCCCATGCTGCGGCGCCGCGAGTGTTGTGCCGAGCCGGAAATCCTCGCCTGCCTGCGCCGTCTTGCCGAGGCGCCGGATGCATCGCCGGCGCTGCTGGCGATCCTGGCCCAGCTCGATGCGGACGGGCAGGGCTGGCGAGGCCGCTTGCTGGCCAAGGTCCAGCAGCAACCTTCCTGGCGAGGCTTGCTGGACATGCTCGGCACCCTGGGTGGCGGACGGGCGGACCAGGAGCTGTTCACCCACATGCAGCCGATCATCCTCGGCCTGTATCGATCGATGCCGCACTATCGCTGCGGCAATTGCGGTTTCGCCGGGCGTGAACTGCACTGGCAATGTCCGGGCTGCCACGGGTGGAATACGCTCAGGCCGATCGCTGCTCCCCAGCAGTGATGCCGATGCCCGGAATCATGGATGGTGCCCTGGCGCCTTGAATCTCTAGGAGTGGTGTTGAAAGTACTTCTGACCGGTGCCACCGGTTTTGTCGGGCGGGGCATTCTCGAAACCTTTGCCGCGATACCGGGACTGCGCCTGGCGGTGGCGGTGCGTTCCCGTCTGCCTGGCGAATTTCCCGGTGTGGAGGTCCATTCCATCGATGGCCTGAACGCAACCCAGGACTGGACTTCTGCACTGGCTGGCGTGGACGTCGTGGTCCATGCCGCGGCCCGGGTGCATGTCATGCGCGAAACCGCGGGCGATCCCCTGGCCGAGTTCCGCGCGGTCAACGTCGAGGGCACCCTCAACCTGGCGCGCCAGGCCGCAGCCGCAGGGGTGCGGCGTTTCATCTTCATCAGTTCGATCAAGGTCAACGGCGAGTCGACGCCGCCCGGCCGGCCGTTCCGTGCCGAGGATCGGCCGGCGCCGGCCGATCCCTACGGCCAGTCGAAGCTGGAGGCGGAAAGGGCGTTGTCGCGCCTGGCCGAAGAGTGCGCGATGGAGTGGGTGGTCATCCGCCCTCCGCTCATCTACGGCCCGGGCGTGGGGGCCAACTTCGCCAGCCTGATGCGCGTGGTGCAGCGGCAGTTGCCCCTGCCGTTCGCTCGGGTGCGCAACCGGCGGAGCCTGGTGGCCAGGGACAACCTGGTCGATCTGCTGCGCGTCTGCCTGGAGCACGAGCGTGCCGCCAACCAGGTCTTCCTGGTCAGCGACGATCACGATCTTTCGAGCGCCGAGCTGTGCCGTCGCCTGGCCGTGGCGCTCGGCGTACGCCCGCGGCTGCTGCCGGTACCGGTGGCCTTGCTGCAGGGGCTGGCCGCGCTATTCGGGCGAGGGGCCCAGGCGCAGCGCGTGCTGGGTTCGTTGCAGGTCGATATCGGCAAGACCCGCGAGCTGCTGGGCTGGCAGCCACCGGTGAGCGTCGACCAGGCGCTCGCGGAGACGGCGCGCTGGTACCGGGAGACCCGCGCATGATCTTCCTCCTGCTGTTTCTCGCCCTGCTGCTGGCCTGGGCCGGTACCGCCGGGGTTCGCCACTATGCCCTGGCGCGCAGCGTGATGGACGTGCCCAACGAGCGCAGCTCCCACAGTGTGCCGACGCCGAGGGGCGGCGGGGTGGCGATAGTCCTGAGCTTCCTGCTGGCGCTGCTGCTGTCCTGGGGGATGGGCCTGACCGATACGCGCGCCATGCTTGCCCTGCTGCTGTCGGGGGGCTGGATAGCCCTGGTGGGTTTCATCGACGATCACCGACACGTACCGGCGCGCTGGCGCCTGCTCGGCCATTTCCTCGGCGCGGCCTTCCTGCTCTACATGCTGGGGGGGCTGCCGGCCCTGTCGTTCGCCGGCGTTCGCTGGGACCTGGGGCTATTCGGCTCGCTGCTGGCGTTGTTCTACCTGGTGTGGCTGCTGAACCTCTACAACTTCATGGACGGCATCGACGGCATCGCCAGCCTGGAGGCGATTACCGTCTGCGGCGGCGCGGCGCTCTGCTGCTGGTTGGCGGGGGCGGGGGCGGGGTCGGCCGCCTGGCTGCCGCTGTTGCTCGCCGCGGCCACCGCGGGGTTCCTGGCCTGGAACTACCCGCCCGCGCGGATATTCATGGGCGATGCCGGCAGCGGCTTCCTCGGCATCATGCTGGGCGGGCTCTCGCTGCAGGCGGCCTGGCAGGCGCCGCAGTTGTTCTGGTCGTGGCTGATCCTGCTGGGCGCCTTCGTGGTCGATGCCACCTGGACCCTGGCGCGGCGCTTGCTGCGCGGCGAACGGGTTCACGAAGCGCACCGCAGCCATGCCTATCAGCGGGCTTCGCGGCGTCTTGGCCAGCATCGCGCCATCAGTTTGTCGGTGGCTGCGATCAATCTGATATGGCTGTCGCCGATCGCCGTTTTCGTGGCGCTGGGCCGAATCGACGGCGTCGCCGGTCTGTTTCTTGCCTATGCTCCATTGGTGCTGGTCGTGGCATCGCTGGGCGCCGGTGGGCCTGAAAACGGCCAACCGAAGTGAACTCCATGGGAAATGGTGGTCAATGTAACGGGAGACTGCGCTCCCGGACTGGGAAGGATGAAAGGATATGCTGCGAGAGCGCCTGCTGAGGTTGCCCCGACGTTACAAGCGAATGCTGCAGGTCGTCACGGACGTGTTCCTGGTCTGGCTGGCCCTGTGGCTTTCTTTCGTGGTGCGCCTGGGCACGGATGACCTGACCTATCCCTTCCGTGTGCATGCCTGGCTGTTCATCGCCGCGCCCTTGATCGCGATACCGCTGTTCATCCGCTTCGGCATGTACCGGGCGGTCATGCGCTACCTGGGCAACGATGCGCTGATCGCCATCTGGAAGGCGGTGACCATTTCGGCTCTGGTGCTTTCGCTGGTGGTCTACTGGAACCGCTCGGTCGTCGAGGCGGTGCCGCGTTCCCTGGTGCTCAACTATTGGTGGCTGAGCCTGCTGATGGTCGGCGGGCTGCGCCTGGCCATGCGCCAGTACTTCATGGGCGACTGGTACCGCGCGATCCAGGTCGTGCCCTTCCTCAAGCAGGATGACGGCCTGATCAAGGTCGCGGTGTACGGCGCCGGCACTGCGGGTAACCAACTGGTCGCCGCGCTGCGCATGGGGCGGGTGATGCGGCCGGTGGCCTTCATCGACGACGACGACGAGATCGCCAACCGGGTGATCGCCGGCCTGCGGGTGTTCAAGCCCAAGCATATCCAGCAGATGATCGAGGAGACCGGGGCCCAGGAAATCCTCCTGGCGATTCCTTCCGCCTCGCGGGCGCGCCGTCGCGAAATCCTCGGTCTGCTCGAACCCTATCCGCTGCACGTTCGCAGCGTGCCCGGCATCATCGACCTGGCCAACGGCCGGGTGAAGGTGGACGACATCCAGGAAGTGGACATCGCCGACCTGCTGGGGCGCGACCCGGTGGCGCCGCGCAAGGAGCTGCTGGAGCACTGCATCCGCGGCCAGGCGGTGATGGTCACCGGGGCGGGCGGCTCCATCGGCTCGGAACTGTGCCGCCAGATCCTGCCTTGCGGGCCCACGGTGATGGTGCTGTTCGAGCACTGCGAGTTCAATCTCTACCGCATCCACCAGGAACTGGAGCAGCGCGTCCGGCGGCAATCCCTGCCGGTGCAGCTCGTGCCCATCCTGGGCTCGGTGCGCAGCGCCGAGCGCCTGCTGGAGGTGCTGGGCAGCTGGAAGATCAACACCGTCTACCACGCGGCTGCCTACAAGCATGTGCCCATCGTCGAGCACAATATTTCCGAAGGGGTGCTGAACAACGTCCTGGGGACGCTGTATGCGGCCCAGGCCTCGATCCAGGCCGGCGTGCAGAACTTCGTGCTGATCTCCACCGACAAGGCCGTGCGACCGACCAACGTCATGGGCGGGACCAAGCGCCTGGCCGAGATGATCCTCCAGGCGCTCAGTCTGGAGCCGGCTCCGGTGCTCTTCGGCGACAAGACCGGGGTCCACCATGTGAACAAGACCCGCTTCACCATGGTGCGTTTCGGCAACGTGCTGGGCTCGTCCGGCTCGGTCATCCCGCTGTTCCGCGAGCAGATCAAGCGTGGCGGCCCGGTGACCGTCACCCATCCGGCGATCACCCGCTACTTCATGACCATTCCCGAGGCCGCGCAGCTGGTGATCCAGGCGGGCTCCATGGGGCGCGGCGGCGACGTCTTCGTGCTCGACATGGGCCAGCCGGTGAAGATCCTCGAGCTGGCCCAGCGGATGATCCACCTTTCCGGGCTCAGCGTGCGCTCGGAGAGTTCGCCCCACGGCGACATCGCCATCGAGTTCAGTGGCCTGCGTCCCGGCGAGAAGCTCTACGAGGAGTTGCTGATCGGCGACGAGGTAGGCGCCACCGAGCACCCGATGATCATGAAGGCGAACGAGGAAATGCTGCCCTGGGAGGCGTTCAAGACGGTGCTGGTCTCGCTGCTGAAGGCGGTGGAGCGGGGCGACTACGCCCAGGTGCGCATGCTGCTGCGCGAGACGGTCAACGGCTACTGCCCGGATGGCGACATCGTCGATCTGGTCCACCAGCAGCGCCGTATGGAGCCCTGACAGATCAAGGCCGGTGCTCGGTCGGACGCTGCCTTGTTGCAGGAGGGGCTCTTCGTCCAATCGGCGAGGAAGCCCCTGATTCATTCAAAGTGTGATTTTCCCTTCTTCCCCTTGCCCCGCTCCTGTCGCTAAAGGTGAATGGCGAGCCCGTTCTGGCTCGCCATACCCAGTGACTAAAAGGAGTTATTCATGCATAAGGCATTCGCGCTACTGCTGGTCGTGCTTTCCTCCCTTTCCCTGTCGGGCATGGCTGCCGCCGCTCCCGCGCCGGAGAAGCTGACGCCGGCGACGGTCACCGTGCACGACGAGCAGGAAGGGCTGGTCAGCCTCAACACGGCGGACGCAGAGACGCTGCAAAAGCGGCTCAAGGGGATCGGCAAGGCCAAGGCCGAAGCCATAGTGGCCTATCGGCAAGCCAATGGCCCCTTCACCAGCCTGGATCAGTTGCTGGAAGTGAAGGGCATCGGCAAGGCGATCCTGGAGAGCAACCGGGAGGCGATCAGTCTCGACTGAGGCACTCCGCGATGGAAAGGCCGGTCCGGGTGACCGGCCTTTTTCGTTGCACAGGCGGGATGACGCTTGACCCTGGCCAGCAGTGGGCATGGGGCGATCACCCTGGGAGGACAGGCCGAGGGTGTCTGGCGCTGGAGGCGTCCAGGCGACGAACCAGTGCTGTTCTCAGGGCAAGCAGAGAGCCTGCACCGGCGGGCTCGGGGTTGATGTCTGCGGGAGAGATGGGACGGGAGAGGCCGCTCTTGGCAGATGGCCGGCTCTCGATCTAGAATCTCCCGATATGGGAGAAGTGAGGCAGATGCGAGTTATTGCAAAGAGCACGCTGGTGAAGTTCTGGGGGGTTCCTGGCCAGGAAGATACCAAGGCCCCTTTGGAGAGTTGGTACGACGCGGCGATCAATGCTGAATGGAAGACTCCGCAGGACGTGAAGAATCAATTCGGCAGCGCGAGCATCTGCGGCAACAACCGCGTGGTGTTCAACATCGGCGGCAACAAGTATCGCCTGGTTGTGGAGATGCAGTACCGCTGCGGCATCGCCTGGGTGAAGTTCATCGGCACTCATGCCCGGTACGACCAGATAGACGTGGAGACGGTGAATGAATATTAGGCCCATCCGAAACGACGAGGACCTGCGCGCGGCTTTCCAGCGCCTGGAATCCATCTTCCAGGCGGAGGAGGGCACGGCTGAGGCTGACGAAATGGAAGTGCTGGTGACGCTGATCGAGGCGTATGAGAACAAGCACTACCCGATAGGCCCGGCCGATCCCGTCGAGGCCATCAAGTTCAGCATGGAGCAGCGAGGGCTGACGCCGCGGGACCTGGAACCTTTCATCGGCAGCAGCGGCCGTGTCTCGGAGGTGCTGAATCGCAAGCGTGGCCTCAGCCTGGCGATGATCAAGCGCCTGCATGATGGCTTGAATATTCCCTATGAGAGTCTGCTGGCCGGGGCTGCCTAGGCCGGTCCCAGCGTTCCGTCATCGGTTCTGTCGAGGACTGCTTTCTAGGCGCGTTGCGGTTAGGAGGCCCCGAAGGACGGGACACCCACAAAGAAAAAGCCCCCGGCATATGCCGAGGGCTTTTGAATTTGGCTCCGCGACCTGGACTCGAACCAGGGACCCAATGATTAACAGTCATTTGCTCTACCGACTGAGCTATCGCGGAACAACGGGGCGTATCTTACTGATTAAAAAGGGGAAGTCAACATTCTGCCGATGACTTCCCCGATTTTTTTCAGAGCACCTGGACGATGGCGCGGGTGACGGTTTCCAGGTTGCCGTTGTTCAGCGCGGCGACGCAGATGCGGCCGGTGCCGACGGCGTAGATGCCGAACTCGTTCTTCAGGCGTTCCACCTGCTCGGCGGTCAGGCCGGAGTAGGAGAACATGCCGCGCTGCTGGGCGACGAAGCCGAAGTCGCGCTTGGCGCCCAGGGCGGCCAGTTGCTCGACCATGGCGACGCGCATGTTGCGGATGCGGCTGCGCATTTCGCCCAGTTCCTCTTCCCACAGGGCGCGCAGTTCCGGGCTGTTGAGCACGGCGGAGACGACGCTGGCGCCGTGGGTCGGCGGGTTGGAGTAGTTGGTGCGGATCACGCGCTTGACCTGGGACAGGACGCGGGCGGATTCCTCGCGGCTGTTGGTGACCACCGACAGCGCGCCGACGCGCTCGCCGTACAGCGAGAACGACTTGGAGAAGGAGCTGGAAACGAAGAAGTTCAGGCCGGACTGGGCGAACAGGCGCACTGCGGCGGCGTCTTCGTCGATGCCGTCGCCGAAGCCCTGGTAGGCGATGTCGAGGAAGGGCACGTGGCCCTTGGCCTTGAGCACGTCCAGCACCTGTTTCCAGTCGTCCAGGCTCAGGTCGACGCCGGTCGGGTTGTGGCAGCAGGCGTGCAGGACCACGATGGACTGCGAAGGCAGGGCGTTGAGGTCTTCCAGCAGGCCGGCGCGGTTTACGCCGTGGCTGGCGGCGTCGTAGTAGCGGTAGTTCTGCACCGGGAAGCCGGCGGCCTCGAACAGCGCGCGGTGGTTTTCCCAGCTCGGATCGCTGATGGCCACGGTGGCGTTGGGCAGCAGGCGCTTGAGGAAGTCGGCGCCGGTCTTCAGCGCGCCGGTGCCGCCCACGGCCTGGGTGGTGACCACGCGGCCTTCGGCCAGCAGCTCGGAGTCGGCGCCGAACAGCAGCTTCTGCACGCCCTGGTCATAGGCGGCGATGCCTTCGATCGGCAGGTAGCCGCGCGGAGCGTGTGCTTCGATGCGGGCTTTCTCCGCGGCCTGTACCGCGCGCAGCAACGGGAGGCGACCCTCTTCGTTGTAGTACACGCCAACGCCCAGGTTGATCTTGCCCGGGCGGGTATCGGCGTTGAAAGCTTCGTTCAGGCCCAGGATGGGGTCGCGGGGGGCCATTTCGACAGCGGAGAACAGACTCATTTTGGCAGCAGCTCTAAGGCGGGAGTGAAGATGCAATTGCAACCCCCCGCGCACGGCGCTGGGGGATGCGTCGACGGGCCGGTATTATATAGGCCTCTATGGCAGGCGGCGAGTTGATCGCGCATGCTTTCGCCTGGTTTGACGCCGCAGCCGTGCCCGCGTCACACCCCACAGCGAGGTTCCCATGTCGACATTCCAACTGGATTCGCGCTTCAAGCCGGCGGGCGACCAGCCCGAGGCGATCCGACAGATGGTCGAAGGCCTGGAGGCGGGCCTTTCGCACCAGACGCTGCTGGGGGTGACCGGCTCCGGCAAGACCTTCAGCATCGCCAACGTCATCGCCCAGGTGCAGCGCCCGACCATGGTCCTGGCGCCGAACAAGACCCTGGCCGCGCAGCTCTATGGCGAATTCAAGACCTTCTTCCCGCACAACGCGGTGGAATACTTCGTCTCCTACTACGACTACTACCAGCCGGAAGCCTACGTCCCGTCCTCCGACACCTATATCGAGAAGGACTCGTCGATCAACGACCACATCGAGCAGATGCGCCTGTCGGCGACCAAGGCCCTGCTGGAGCGCGAGGACGCCATCATCGTCTGCACCGTGTCGTCGATCTACGGCCTGGGCGACCCGGCGTCCTACCTGAAGATGGTCCTGCACCTGGACCGCGGCGACCGCATGGATCAGCGCGAGCTGCTGCGCCGCCTGACCAGCCTGCAGTACACCCGCAACGACATGGATTTCGCCCGCGCCAGCTTCCGCGTGCGCGGCGACGTGATCGACATCTTCCCGGCGGAATCCGAGCTGGAGGCCATCCGTGTCGAACTGTTCGACGACGAGGTGGAGAGCATCTCCGCCTTCGACCCGCTGACCGGCGAGGTGATCCGCAAGCTGCCGCGCTTCACCTTCTACCCCAAGAGCCACTACGTGACGCCGCGGGAAACCCTGATGCAGGCGGTGGAGCAGATCAAGGAAGAGCTCAAGGTGCGCCTGGACTACCTGCGCAACAACAACAAGCTGGTGGAGGCCCAGCGCCTGGAGCAGCGCACCCGCTTCGACCTGGAGATGATCCTCGAGCTGGGCTACTGCAACGGCATCGAGAACTACTCGCGCTACCTCTCCGGGCGCGGCCCCGGCGAGCCGCCGCCGACCCTCTACGACTACCTGCCGGCCAACTCGCTGCTGGTGATCGACGAATCCCACGTCAGCGTTCCCCAGGTCGGCGCCATGTACAAGGGCGACCGTTCGCGCAAGGAAACCCTGGTGGAATACGGCTTCCGCCTGCCCTCGGCGCTGGACAACCGGCCGCTGCGCTTCGAGGAATGGGAGGCCATCAGCCCGCAGACCATCTTCGTCTCGGCCACCCCCGGCCCTTATGAAGAGCAGCACGCCGGGCGGGTGATCGAGCAGGTGGTGCGGCCCACCGGCCTGGTCGACCCGCAGATCGAGGTGCGCCCGGCCTCCACCCAGGTCGACGACCTGCTCTCGGAAATCCGCCTGCGCGTGGCCAGCGGGGAGCGCGTGCTGGTCACCACCCTGACCAAGCGCATGGCCGAGGACCTCACCGACTACCTGGGCGACCACGACGTGCGCGTGCGCTACCTGCACTCAGACATCGACACCGTCGAGCGCATGGAGATCATCCGCGACCTGCGCACCGGCGCCTTCGACGTACTGGTGGGCATCAACCTGCTGCGCGAGGGCCTGGACATGCCCGAGGTGTCCCTGGTGGCCATCCTCGACGCCGACAAGGAAGGCTTCCTGCGTTCCGAGCGCTCGCTGATCCAGACCATCGGCCGCGCCGCGCGCAACCTCAACGGCAAGGCGATCCTCTACGCCGACAACGTCACCGGCTCGATGCAGCGCGCCATGGACGAGACCGAGCGGCGGCGCAACAAGCAGATTGCCTTCAACGAGCAGCACGGCATCGTGCCCAAGGGCGTGAAGAAGGACATCAAGGACATCCTCGAAGGCGCCAGCGTGCCGGGCGCCAAGGGCAAGCGCCGCGGCGTGGCCAAGGTGGCCGAGGAGAGCGGGCGCTACGAGGGCGAACTGCGCTCGCCGAACGAGATCGGCAAGCGCATCCGCCAGCTCGAAGAGAAGATGTACCAGCTGGCCCGGGACCTGGAGTTCGAAGCCGCCGCCGCGGTGCGCGACGAAATCCACAAGCTGCGCGAACGCCTGGTGGAGGTCGGCTGACCTCCACCGCGGGGCTCAGTGCGCGCCGGCGCCGGCTCCAGCCTGGGCGCCCAGGCCCGCGGGCAGGGGGCGCGTCAGCAGGGCGGCGAGCATGCTCACGGCAAGGACGATGCCGATGGCGTGGAAGGCGTCGTTGTAGGCCATGATCGCCGCCTGCTGGTGGACGATCACGCTCACTTCGCCCAGCGCCGCCTGCTGGCTGCCCAGTTGCGCGGCCAACTGCGCCAGGCGCTCTTCCACCGCGCCATTCATCGGCACCACCGCTTCGCGCAGGTAGTCGTAGTAGACCTTGGCGCGGCTATCCAGCAGCGTCGCCAGCAGGGCGATGCCAATGGCGCCGCCGAGGTTGCGCAGGATGTTGAACAGGCTGGAGGCGGAGCCGGCGTCCTGCGGCTGCAGGTAGGCGGTGGCGATCAGCGAGATGGTCACCATCACCATCGGCTGGCCGAGGGCGCGCAGCAACTGGATCTGGTTGAACTGCGGACCGGCGAAGTCCGGGTTGAGCACCCCGGAGCTGAAGCTGGCCAGGCCGAACAGGCCGAAGCCCAGGGCGCACAGCAGGCGCGGCTCGATGATCTTCATCAGCTTGGGGATCAGCGGGATGAGGAACAGCTGCGGCACGCCCATCCACATGATCACCTCGCCGATCTGCATGGCGTTGTAGCCCTGGATCTGCGCCAGGTACAGCGGCAGCACGTAGATCGAGCCGTACAGCCCCATGCCCAGGCCGATGCTGGAGATGCTCGCCAGGCCGAAGTTGCGGTTGCGCAGGATGCCCAGGTTGATCAGTGGGTTGGGCCGCGAGGTCTGCAGGATGACGAAGAGGATCAGGCTGACCAGGGCGATGCTGCCCAGGGCGACGATCAGGTTCGACTCCAGCCAATCCTTGCGGTGGCCTTCCTCGAGGAACACCTGCAGGCAGCCCAGGCCGATGGCCATGGTGACGATGCCGGCGTAGTCGGTGCTCTTGAGCAGTTCCCAGTGCGGCGCCTTCTTCTCCAGGCCGTAGAGCAGCCCGGCGATCATCAGCAGCCCCGGCGGGATGTTGATGTAGAAGATGTATTCCCAGCCGAAGTTCTCGGTCAGCCAGCCGCCCAGGGTGGGGCCGATGGACGGCGCGAAGGTGGCGGTGATGGCGAACAGCGCCATGCCCTTGGGCCGGTGGTGCTCCGGCAGCTTGAGCAGGCTCAGGGTGAAGGCCAGGGGGATGAGCGCGCCGCCGGTGAAACCCTGCATGGCGCGGAACACGATCATGCTCTCCAGGTTCCAGGCGAAGGAGCACAGCAGCGAGGAGAACAGGAAACCGATCGACACCATCACCGCCAGGCGCCGCGCCGACAGCAGCTGCACCAGCCAGGCGGTGAGCGGGATCATGATGATCTCGGCCACCAGATAGGAGGTGGAGATCCACGAGCCTTCCTCCAGGGTCGCGGCCAGCGCGCCCTGGATGTCCTTCAGCGAGGAGTTGGTGATCTGGATGTCCAGCACCGCCATGAAGGCGCCGAGCATCGCCGAGAGCACGGCGATCCAGTCGCGCCGGGTGGGCTCCCCGGCGGGGCGGACGAGGACGTCAGCGCTCACCGAGCTGCACCTCGGCCTCGACCGACATGCCCGGGCGGATCAGGCCCTTGAGCGGGTTGTCGGCGGCGAAGGTGATCTTCACCGGGATGCGTTGCACCACCTTGGTGAAGTTGCCGGTGGCGTTGTCCGGCGGCAGCAGGCTGAACTGGGCGCCGGAGGCGGCGAAGAGGCTGTCCACGCAGCCTTCGATGGGCGTGTCGGGGAAGCTGTCGAGGACCAGCCGGGCCTTCTGCCCGGGGCGCATGTGGCCGACCTGGGTTTCCTTGAAGTTGGCCTGCACCCAGATGCCTTCGTCGGGCACCAGCGCCAGCAGCTGGCTGCCGACCTGCACGTACTGGCCCACCCGCGCGCTGCGCTGGCCGACCAGGCCGGCGACGGGCGCGCGGATCTCGGTGCGCGCCAGGTTGATCTCGGCCTGGGCGATCTCCGCCCGGGAGGCGTCGATCTGCGCCTGCAGGCGCTTGATGTCGGCATTCAGGGCGTCGATCTGGATGCGCTGGGCCTGCAGGTCGGCCTGGGCCTTGGCCACCTGCGAGCGGGCCACGTGGGAATCGGCGGTCAGGGTGGTGACGCGCTCCTCGGAAACGTAGCCGGGCTTGCGCAGGGTCTGGGCGCGGTTGAGGTCGATCTGGGTACGGCCGAAGGTGGCCTGGGTGGCGTTCAGGTCGGCCTCGCTGGCGGCGATCATGCTGCCCTGGCCCTTGAGCTTGCTGCGCGCCTGGGCCAACTCCGCCTCGTGGGTGGCGAGGGCGGCCTTGGCGCGGTCCAGGGCCAGGCGGAAGTCGGCATCCTCCAGCTTGACCAGCAACTGGCCTTTTTCCACGTGCTGGTTGTCGGTGACCAGCACCTGGTCGATGCGCGCGCCCAACTGGCTGGCGATGCGGGTGATCTCGCCCTGGACGTAGGCGTTGTCGGTGGTTTCCTGGAAGCGGCCGATGAAGTACCAGCGGCCCAGGAACGCCAGGGCGACCAGGCAGAAAATGACGAAGAAGATGCTCAGGCGGCGTTTCAATTGTGCGGGCATGATAAACGAGCGTTTGTTTGGCAGAATTTTTCCCGGCAATGTAACAGTGTTCCCGGCCGGGGCGCAGTCGCTACAATTCGGAAACTTTGTTGTTTATAAGGAACAATAATGGGGCTGGATGATGCGCTGATCTTCACCCGCGTCGTGGAATTCCACAGTTTCACCCAGGCCGCCCACAGCCTGGGCATGCAGAAGTCCACGGTCAGCCGGCGCATCGCGCTGCTGGAAGAGCGCCTGGGCGTGCGTCTGCTCAACCGCACCACGCGCAAGCTGCGCCTGACCGAGGTGGGGCAGGCCTACTACGACCGCTGCCGGCAGATCATGCTCGACTTCGCCGAGGCCGAGCAGGCGGTGATGCAGTTGCAGCAGGAGCCTTCGGGTCTGCTGCGGATCACCGCGCCCATCGAGTTCGGCCAACTGTACCTGGCTGAAGTGCTCGGCGATTTCATGCGTCTTTATCCGCAGATCACCGCGGAAGTGGAGCTCAGCTCGCGCACCGTCGATCCGCTGGAGGAGGGCGTGGACATCGCCATCACCGTCGGCCAGCCGGAGGACTCGACGCTGATCGCCCGCCGCCTGCTGGTGACCAGCCGCTGCCTGTGCGCCAGCCCCGGCTACCTGCAGCAGCACGGGCGGCCGCTGCACGTCGAGGACCTGGCGCGGCACCGCGCGGTGCTGCTGGCGCAGGACTCGCAACGCTACTGGCCGCTGCTGAACGAGAGCGTGCCCTGCCTGCGCGTGCTGTCCTGCAACAACATCTCCTTCGCCCGCGAGGCGGTGCTGGCCGGGGCGGGCATCGCCTCGCTGCCGGAGCTGATCGTCGATGTGGCACTGGAAAGCGGCCGCCTGGAGCGCCTGTTGCCGGAGGTGCAACTGCCCATCGGCGAGCTCTATGCGGTCTATCCCTCGCGGCGCTTCCAGGCCATGAAGGTGAAGACCTTCCTCGACTACCTGATCCACCGCCTGCCCATCGACGAAGCCCATCGGCTGGAGCCGGGGGCGGCGCGCCTGATAACATCGCACCCATGAATGCGGGCCGCGGTCCGCATCTTTCATTCCGGTTTTCACGAGAGCTTTCATGACCACTGTCCGCACCCGCATCGCGCCGTCCCCCACCGGCGACCCGCACGTCGGCACCGCCTACATCGCGCTGTTCAACCTGTGCTTCGCCCGCCAGCACGGCGGCAAGTTCATCCTGCGCATCGAGGACACCGACCAGGTGCGGTCCACCCGCGAGTCGGAACAGCAGATCTTCGACGCCCTGCGCTGGCTGGGCATCGAGTGGGACGAAGGCCCGGACGTCGGCGGCCCGCACGGCCCGTACCGGCAGAGCGAGCGCGGCGCCATCTACAAGCAGTACAGCGACGAGCTGGTGGAGAAGGGCCACGCCTTTCCCTGCTTCTGCTCCGCCGAGCGCCTGGACGCCATCCGCGCCGAACAGCAGGCGCGCAAGGAAACCCCGCGCTACGACGGCCACTGCATGCACCTGCCGAAAGAAGAGTCGCAGCGCCGCATCGCCGCCGGCGAATCCCACGTGGTGCGCATGAAGGTGCCGACCGAGGGCGTCTGCGTGGTTCCGGACATGCTTCGCGGCGACGTCGAGATTCCGTGGGACCGCATGGACATGCAGGTGCTGATGAAGGCCGACGGCCTGCCCACCTACTTCCTGGCCAACGTGGTCGACGACCACCTGATGGGCATCACCCACGTACTGCGCGGCGAAGAATGGCTGCCCTCGGCGCCCAAGCTGATCAAGCTGTACGAGTACTTCGGCTGGGAGCAGCCGGTGCTGTGCTACATGCCGCTGCTGCGCAACCCGGACAAGAGCAAGCTGTCCAAGCGCAAGAACCCCACCTCCATCACCTTCTACGAGCGCATGGGCTTCCTGCCCCAGGCGCTGCTGAACTACCTGGGCCGCATGGGCTGGTCGATGCCCGACGAGCGCGAGAAGTTCAGCCTGCAGGAGATGATCGACAACTTCGACCTGTCCCGCGTGTCCCTCGGCGGGCCGATCTTCGACATGGAGAAGCTGTCCTGGCTGAACGGCCAGTGGATCCGCGAGCAATCCGTCGAGGAGTTCGCCCGCGAAGTGCAGAAATGGGCGCTCAACCCCGAGTACCTGATGAAGATCGCCCCCCACGTCCAGGGCCGAGTGGAGAACTTCAGCCAGATCGCCCCGCTGGCCGGCTTCTTCTTCAGCGGCGGCGTGCCGCTGGACGCCAAGCTGTTCGAGCACAAGAAGCTCGACGCCACCCAGGTGCGCCAGGTCCTGCAACTGGTGCTGTGGAAGCTCGAAGCGCTGCGCCAGTGGGAGAAGGAGCGCATCACCGCGACTATCCAGGCCGTCGCCGAACACCTGGGCCTGAAGCTGCGCGACGTCATGCCGCTGATGTTCCCGGCCATCACCGGCCACGCCAGCTCGGTGTCGGTGCTCGACGCCATGGAAATCCTCGGCGCCGACCTGTCGCGCTATCGCCTGCGCCAGGCCCTGGAACTGCTGGGCGGGGCGTCGAAGAAGGAAGCCAAGGAGTGGGAGAAGATCCGCGACGCCATCGCCGGCTGACGGATCCCGCCTGACAAAAGGCCGGCCGCCTCCGGGCGCCCGGCCTTTTTCATGTCCATAATCCCTGGGGCCGGGCCGCGGCTTAAGGGGCCGAAGGTGCGGCGCAGGGGAGGGGAAGCTGGGCTCCTTTGCTAAGTGATTGTTCTTTGGGAGAAAAAATTTAAAAAAGTCGAAAATTCTTGTTGACAGGGTTACCTCCCGCCCCTAAGATGCGCCCCGTTCCAGCGACGAACTGAACGACAGAGCGAAGCGGAACGGTAGATGTAGCGGTACTTTGGGGCTATAGCTCAGCTGGGAGAGCGCTTGCATGGCATGCAAGAGGTCGACGGTTCGATCCCGTCTAGCTCCACCAAATTACCAGTAGGTTTCGCCACTTCGGGGCGGAGCCGAAAATCGAAGGTTTGCGTCCCCTTCGTCTAGTGGCCTAGGACACCGCCCTTTCACGGCGGTAACAGGGGTTCGAGTCCCCTAGGGGACGCCACTTATTCCAGCGACGATGCGTTCGCGTCGTCCGCCAGAGTCATCTGGGGCTATAGCTCAGCTGGGAGAGCGCTTGCATGGCATGCAAGAGGTCGACGGTTCGATCCCGTCTAGCTCCACCAAATCGCCAGAGTCCGCCAGGCGCGGATTTTCTCGAAGGATACGTCCCCTTCGTCTAGTGGCCTAGGACACCGCCCTTTCACGGCGGTAACAGGGGTTCGAGTCCCCTAGGGGACGCCAATTTTCCCGCTCTGCGGGGCCTATAGGGCCACTCAATTTTCGAGTGGCCTTTTGTTTTTTCCCCTTTCGAAAATCTTCTCGCCCGACCAGCGGTCGCCATCGCCGCTTGCCGATTTTTATTATGAGCATAATATTTCAATCATAATATTTTTGGAGTGCGTCATGAGCCCGAAGACCGGCAGCAACGAAAAAGGCCTGGGCGAGAAGAAGGCCCAGACCCGTGAACGCATTCTTTGCGCGGCCGCCGACGCTCTGGTCCGCCGCGGCCCGCTGGAGCCGAGCGTGGCCGAGGTGATGGGCGCCGCCGGGCTGACCGTCGGCGGCTTCTACGCGCACTTCCAGAGCAAGGATGCGCTGATGCTGGAAGCCTTCCGCCACCTGCTGTCTTCGCGCCGGGCCAAGCTCAAGCACTTCGACCCGGACATGCCATTCAGCGAGCGCCGGCAACTGGTCGCGGCCTTCTACCTGTCGCGCAAGCACCGCGACAGCGAGGAGCCGGGTTGCCCCATCCCCAGTTCCCTGGGCGACATGGCGCAACTGCCGGAGAGCTTCCACGAAGCCCTGGCCGAACACCTCGAACTCATGGTCGCCGAGCTGGCCGAGCGTCCCGAGGACGCCGACACCGTGCTCGCCGACATCGCCCTGATGGTGGGCGGACTGGCATTGGCGCGGGCCCTGGGCCCGAGCGACCTGTCCGACCGTGTCCTGCGTGCCGCCAAGAAAGCGGTGGATTGAGACCTCGAAGGAGGGCCTGGCAATGAGCAGCTTGACCTGGATCCGTGGCGTCAACGCCACCCTGGGGCGTGTGGCGCCGGAATGGGCGGCGCGCCGCATGCGTGAAGTCTTCATGACGCCGCGGGCGCTGCAGCCGCGCGACTGGGAGTTGCCGCTGCTGGCCAGTTCCGACCGCATCACCCTGCGCTTCGGCCTCTCCGCGCTGCGCTGGGGCGAGGGGCCGGCGGTACTGCTGATGCACGGTTGGGAAGGGCGGCCGACGCAGTTCGCCCACCTGATCCGCGAACTGGTCGGCGCCGGCTATGCCGTGGTGGCTCTGGATGGCCCGGCCCATGGCCGTTCGCCGGGGCGTGAGGCCCATCCGCTGCTGTTCGCCCGTGCCTTGCTGGAAGCGGCCAGCGAGTTGCCGCCGCTGCGCGCGGTGATCGGCCATTCCATGGGCGGCGCCAGCGCCCTGCTGGCGACGCAGATGGGGCTGCGCACCGAGGCACTGGTCAGCATTGCCGCGCCGAGCCGGGTCATCTCCGTGCTGCGCCGCTTCGCCGGCTTCATGGGGTTGCCGGCCGAGGCGAGGCACCGCTTCATCCGTCAGGTCGAGGCCTACACCGGCATGCCGGCGGCGCAACTGGACGTCAGCCGCTACACGCTGAATATGCCCGGGCTGGTGGTGCACGCCGAGGACGACCCGCAAGTGCCAGTGGCGGATGCGCAGGACATCCATGCGGCCTGGCCGCGCAGCCGCCTGTTGCGCCTGGAAGGCGGCGGCCACCAGCGCGTGCTGGCCGACCCGCGCCTGAGCGACGCCGTGCTGGCGCTGCTGGAAGGCCAGGAAGAGCGGTATCTGCTGCCCATGGCGCTGGCCTCCTGACGACAGGGGAGGGGCGGGACGCCGCCGAGCCCTGTAAACTGCCGGCTTCGATCATGCGGCCGGGTCCCCGGACCCGGCCCCGGACTGGAGCAAGTGCATGGCCTGGGACCTGCCCGACCCCTTCGTCATCGACATCAGCGTGAACGCCGAGGACATCGACGGCCTCGGCCACGCCAACAACGCCGTCTACGTGAGCTGGCTGGAGCGCTGCGCCTGGCGCCATTCGCAGCGCCTGGGCCTGGACCTGGCCGAATACCGCCGGCTCGACCGCGCCATGGCGGTGGTGCGCCACGAAATCGACTACCTCGCTGCCGCCTACGAGGGCGAGGAACTGCAGATGGCCACCTGGATCGTCGAGTCCGACCAGAAGCTGCGCATGGACCGCCGCTTCCAACTGGTGCGCCCGGCCGACGGCGTGACCCTGCTGCGCGCCCGCACCACCTTCGTCTGCATCGAACTGTCCAGCGGCCGGCCCAAGCGCATGCCGGTGGAGTTCATCGAAGGCTACGGCCGCGCGCTGCTTGGCGCCGCGCCGGCCTGACGGCACTTTGCGCGGGCGGCGAGTCCCCCTAGAATTCGCCGCCTTCGACAGTAAAGGTTCCCCGCCGTGCAAATTGCCCTGGCCCCGATGGAGGGGCTGGTCGACGAAATCCTCCGCGACGTACTGACCCGCGTCGGCGGCATCGACTGGTGCGTCACCGAGTTCATCCGCGTCACCGATCGCCTGCATCCGCTGGCCACCTACGAGAAGCTGGCGCCGGAGCTGCTGCACGGCAGCCGCACCCGCGCCGGCACGCCGATGCGCGTGCAGTTCCTCGGTTCCGACCCGCAGTGCCTGGCGGAAAACGCCGCCTACGCCTGCGATCTGGGCGCCCCGGTGATCGACCTGAACTTCGGCTGCCCGGCGAAGACGGTGAACAAGTCCCGCGGCGGGGCCGTGCTGCTCAAGGAGCCGGAGCTGATGTTCGCCATCGTCGAAGCCGTGCGCCGCGCGGTGCCGGCGCAGATCCCGGTGACCTCGAAGATGCGCCTGGGCTACGAGTCCCCGGATGGCGCGCTGGACTGCGCCCGCGCCCTGGCCGACGGCGGTTCCGCCCACGTGGTGGTCCACGCGCGGACCAAGACCGACGGCTACAAGCCGCCGGCGCACTGGGAGTGGGTGGCGAAGGTGGCGGACGCGGTGAAGGTGCCGGTATTCGCCAACGGCGAGGTCTGGACCCTCGACGACTACCTGCGCTGCCGCGCCATCAGCGGCGTCGACGACATCATGCTGGGCCGCGGCCTGGTCTCGCGCCCCGACCTGGCCCGGCAGATAGCCGCCTGGCGCGAGGGCCGGGAAGTGCAGCCGATGCCCTGGCACGAAGTGCGCGTGCTGCTCGACGACTTCTGGCGCCAGGCCCGGCGCAAGCTGGCGCCGCGCTACGCGCCGGGGCGCCTGAAGCAGTGGCTGGGCATGCTCACCCGCAGCTACCCCGAGGCGGTAGAGCTGTTCGCGCAGATCCGCCGCGAGAGCGACTGCGAGCTGATCGACCGGTTGCTGCAGGTCGAGGTGGAAGAAGCCGCGTAGGGAGGGTTGCGCCGGTGCTCTTCGTAGGAGCGGGCCCTGCCCGCGATTTCGCGCGCAGGGCGCGCTCCTACATGGAATGGTGCGGGTGGGGCGGCGTAGGAGCGGATCCTATCCGCGAATCGTGCCGGTGGTTCCGGCTATCGCGGACAAGGTCCGCTACGCCGCCCCGCCCACGTCATTCCCATGTAGGTGCGGGGGAAATGCGGTGCCTCACGGAGCGTGTAGGGGCACGGAATCGAGCGAGCAGGCCTGTGGCCCCCTCACCCCAGCCCTCTCCCGGAGGGAGAGGGGGCCGTTCGGAGTACGTTGGTGTTTCAGCGTTAGCCGGCTAGCACAGGGGTGCCGGCTGAAACCAGGGCTTCTCTCGGCACGGACTGACTCTCTCCCGGGGGGAGTGGGAGTGTTCGGAGTCCGTTGGTGATTCGGCGTTAGCCGGCTAGCACAGGGATCGCCGGCTGAAGCCAGGCCTCCTCTCGGCACGGACTAGCCCCCTCTCCCTCCGGGAGAGGGCTGGGGTGAGGGGAAAGCCCGAGCGCCGATGTCATTCCCCCTGTAGGAGCGCGCCCTGCGCGCGAATCGCGGGCAGGGCCCGCCTACAGTTCGCCGTGAGGCATGACGTTTCCTCGTCCTACCGCCCGCCACTGACGTCGACGAATGTCCCGGTGCTGTAGCTCGACTCGTCCCCGGCCAGGAACAGGATCGCCCGCGCCACTTCCTCCGGTTCCCCGCCACGGCCCAGCGGAATGGCGCTCTTCAGCCGCTCCACGCGCCCTGGCTCGCCGCCGCTGGCGTGGATTTCCGTGTCGATCAGCCCCGGTCGCACGGCGTTCACGCGGATGCCTTCGGCGGCGACTTCCTTGGCCAGGCCGATGGTCATGCTGTCGATGGCGCCCTTGGCCGCGGCGTAGTCGATGTACTCGTTGGGCGAGCCCAGGCGCGAGGCCATGGACGACACATTGACGATGCTGCCGCCCGCGCCGCCATGGGATTTCGCCATGCGCCGCACCGCCTCGCGGGCACAGAGGAAGCTGCCGGTGACGTTGACCGCGAACACCCGCTGCAGGCGCGCCGCGTCCATGTCTTCCAGGCGCATCTGGCGCTCCAGCATGCCGGCGTTGTTCACCAGCACGTCGAGGCGGCCGAAGGCCCGGTCCAGTTCCCGGAACAGCTTCACCACTTCCTCTTCGCAGGCGACGTCCGCGGCGAAGGCCTCGGCCTGGCCACCGGCGTCGCGGATGCGCCGTACCAGCGCGTCGGCGGCTTCGCGCTGGCGGTGGTAGTTAATGGCGACGGCATAGCCGCGTTCGGCGGCGAGCAGCGCGGTGGCGGCCCCTATGCCGCGGCTGGCGCCGGTGATCAGCATGACTTTGCGCATGTGGCTGTTCCTTCGACGAGTGGTCTTGAAAGGCTGCGAGGCGACCCTATCTGTATCCGTGCGGGAGGCCGAAACCGGGTCCCGCTTCCGGAGTCCTGCAGACAGGCTCCACCAATGACCTTGCTGATTATTCAGGAGATTCGCCATGAGCAACGTACTTTCTCTTGCCCCGCTGTTCCGCCAGTCGATCGGCTTCGATCGTTTCAACGACCTCTTCGAATCGGCGTTGCGCAGCGAGAACGGCAGTTCCTACCCGCCCTACAACGTCGAGAAGCACGGTGACGACCAGTACCGCATCGTCGTCGCCGCCGCCGGCCTGCAGGAAGAAGACCTGGAGCTGCAAGTGGAGCGCGATGTGCTGACCGTTAGCGGCGGCAAGCGCGAGAAGGCTGCCAGCGACGTCACCTACCTGCACCAGGGCATCGCACAGCGCGCCTTCAAGCTGTCCTTCCGCCTCGCCGACCACATCGAGGTCCGCGGCGCATCGCTGAAGAACGGCCTGCTGAGCGTCGAGCTGGTGCGCATCGTCCCGGAAGAGGCCAAGCCCAAGCGGATCGCCATCAACGGCCAGCGCCCGGCGCTGGAGGGTTGATGACCCAGCCATGAAAAAGGCGCCGAAAGGCGCCTTTTTCTTTTCCGCCGGTTCAGACCACGCAGGCCATGGGCGCCACCGCCTGGGCGTCGAGCAGGGCCATGAAGGCCCGCGCGGCGTTGGACAGGGTGCGCTCGGTGTGCAGGATGTAGCCCAGTTGGCGGCTGAGCTGGATGTCCTGCAGCGGCAGGCGCACGACGGTCTCGTCGAGCATGGTGCGCGGCAGCACGCTCCAGGCCAGGCCGATGGAGACCATCATCTTGATGGTCTCCATATAGTTGGTGCTCATGCCGATGTTCGGCGTCAGCCCCTCGGCCTCGAACATGCGCCGCACGATGTGATGGGTGAAGGTGTTGCCGCCGGGGAACACCGCCGGGTGCCGCGCCACGTCGGCGAGGAACACCGGGCCCTGCATGGCCAGCGGGTGCTCGGGGGCGGCGACGAAGTCCAGCGGGTCGTCCCACACCGGCACCGCGCGCACCGGCTCGGCGGTTTCCGGGGCCAGGGTGATCACCGCCAGCTCGGCGCGACCGTGGAGAATCTCCTCGTAAGCCACTTCCGAATCGAGGAACTGGATGTCCAGCGCCACCTGCGGGTGCGCCCGGGTGAAGGCGCGCAGCAGCGGCGGCAGGCGGTGCAGGCCGATGTGGTGGCTGGTGGCGAGCACCAGGCGGCCGCTGACCTCGCCGCTGAGGTTGGTCAGCGCGCGGCGTGTGTCGTCCAGCACGTTGAGGATCTGGTAGGCGCGCGGCAGCAGGGCGCGGCCGGCTTCGGTCAGGCTCACCTCGCGGCCGACGCGGTCGAACAGGCGCACGCCGAGCTGGCTTTCCAGGGCGGCGATGCGCTTGCTCACCGCCGGCTGGGTCAGGTGCAGGCGCTCGCCGGCCTCGGAAAAGCTGCCGGACTCGGCGATGGCGAGGAAGGTATTGAGGCTGGTCAGGTCCATTTTTTGGAGCTCCAAGCGGCAAGCCGCAAGCTTCAAGAAAAAAGCTGCGGCGTTCGCTTGCAGCTTGTGGCTTGAAGCTTATAGCTGGTGGATTCCATTTGGGAATCCTTTGAATAAAAAATATGAATTTGAGTTATTCGTCGACAGACCATAGCATCATCCCCACAAGCCCAAGGGGCATAGAAATACGCTGATGAGGAATCTCTGATGGCCGGCAAGACGCTCTACGACAAACTCTGGGAACTGCACGAGGTGAAGCGCCGCGATGATGGCTCGTCGCTGATCTACATCGACCGCCACATCCTCCACGAAGTGACCTCGCCGCAAGCCTTCGAAGGCCTGCGCCTGGCCGGCCGCAAGCCGTGGCGCATCGACGCCAACATCGCCACCCCGGACCACAACGTGCCGACCACCCGCGCCGAACGCCAGGGCGGCCTCGAAGCCATCGCCGACGAAGTCTCGCGCATCCAGGTCAAGACCCTGGACGAGAACTGCGACGACTTCGGCATCCTCGAATTCAAGATGAACGACGTGCGCCAGGGCATCGTCCACGTGGTCGGCCCGGAGC
Organism: Pseudomonas sp. NBRC 100443; assembly: GCF_030268185.1. NCBI lineage: Bacteria > Pseudomonadati > Pseudomonadota > Gammaproteobacteria > Pseudomonadales > Pseudomonadaceae > Pseudomonas > Pseudomonas sp. NBRC 100443. The sequence goes on along the minus strand of NZ_BSQE01000020.1, from coordinate 36,289 downwards.
AGGGCGCGACCCTGCCGGGCATGACCGTGGTCTGCGGCGACTCGCACACTTCCACCCACGGCGCCTTCGGCGCGCTGGCCCACGGCATCGGCACCTCCGAGGTCGAGCACGTGCTCGCCACCCAGTGCCTGGTGGCCAAGAAGATGAAGAACATGCAGGTGCGCGTGGAGGGCAAGCTGCCCTTCGGCGTGACCGCCAAGGACATCGTCCTCGCGGTGATCGGCAAGATCGGCACCGCCGGCGGCAACGGCCATGCCCTGGAATTCGCTGGCAGCGCCATCCGCGACCTGTCCATGGAAGGCCGCATGACCATCTGCAACATGTCCATCGAGGCCGGCGCCCGCGTGGGTATGGTGGCGGTGGACGAGAAGACCATCGAGTACGTCAAGGGCCGTCCGTTCGCCCCGCAGGGCGCCGACTGGGCCAAGGCCGTGGAAGCCTGGAGCGACCTGGTTTCCGATGAAGACGCCCACTTCGACACCATCGTCGAGCTGCGCGCCGAGGACATCAAGCCGCAGGTCAGCTGGGGCACCTCGCCGGAAATGGTCCTGGCCGTCGACCAGAACGTGCCGGACCCGGCCGTCGAGGCCGACCCGGTCAAGCGCGACTCCATCGTCCGCGCTCTCAAGTACATGGGCCTGAACGCCAACCAGGCGATCACCGACATCCAGCTGGACCGCGTGTTCATCGGCTCCTGCACCAACTCGCGGATCGAAGACCTGCGCGCCGCCGCCGCCGTGGCCAAGGGCCGCAAGGTCGCCTCCAGCGTCAAGCAGGCGCTGGTGGTGCCGGGCTCGGGCCTGGTCAAGGCGCAGGCCGAGCGGGAAGGGCTGGACAAGATTTTCATCGAGGCCGGCTTCGAGTGGCGTGAACCGGGCTGCTCCATGTGCCTGGCGATGAACCCGGACCGCCTGGAGAGCGGCGAGCACTGCGCGTCCACCTCCAACCGCAACTTCGAGGGCCGCCAGGGCGCCGGTGGCCGCACCCACTTGGTGAGCCCGGCCATGGCCGCCGCCGCCGCGGTGACCGGCCGCTTCATCGACGTCCGTGAATTGATGCAGGCCTGAGGAGACCGAACATGAAAGCCTTTACCCAGCACACCGGTCTCGTCGCGCCGCTCGACCGCGCCAACGTCGACACCGACCAGATCATTCCCAAGCAATTCCTCAAGTCGATCAAGCGCACCGGCTTCGGCCCCAACCTGTTCGACGAGTGGCGCTACCTGGACGTCGGCCAGCCGAACCAGGACAACTCCAAGCGCCCGGTGAACAAGGACTTCGTGCTGAACTTCCCGCGCTACCAGGGCGCCAGCGTGCTCCTGGCCCGCGAGAACTTCGGTTGCGGTTCGTCTCGCGAGCACGCGCCCTGGGCGCTGGACGAGTACGGTTTCCGCACGGTGATCGCGCCGAGCTTCGCCGACATCTTCTTCAACAACAGCTTCAAGAACGGCCTGCTGCCGATCATCCTGAAGGACGAGGAAGTCGACGAACTCTTCCAGCAGTGCGAGGCCACCGAGGGCTACCAACTGACCGTCGACCTCGCTGCGCAGACCGTGACCCGCCCGGACGGCAAGCAGTACCGCTTCGAGGTGGACGCCTTCCGCAAGCACTGCCTGCTCAACGGCCTGGACGACATCGGCCTGACGCTGCAGGACGCGGACGCCATCCGCGACTTCGAGGCCGGCTACAGGCAGCGCCAGCCCTGGTTGTTCCGCGACGCCTGAATGGCGTCGTACTACCCCGCGAGGAGAACGTCATGACCCAGAGTCGCCACGAAGCCGTGGTCGAGCGCCAGTTCGGCGCCCAGGCCAACGCTTACCTGAACAGCGCCGTGCATGCCCAGGGCGAAGAGTTCGCCCAGCTGCGCAAGCGACTGTCGGCGAGCAGCGGCGCCCGCGTGCTGGACCTGGGTTGCGGGGCGGGGCACGTCAGCTTCCATGTCGCGCCGCTGGCCGGCGAAGTGGTGGCCTACGACCTCTCCGAGCAGATGCTCGCCGTGGTGGCCTCGGCCGCCGCCGAGCGTGGCCTGGACAACATCCGCACGCGTCAGGGCGTGGCCGAGCGCCTGCCGTTCGAGGATGGCGAGTTCGACTTCGTCTTCAGCCGCTACTCGGCGCACCACTGGCGCGACGTCGGCCAGGCCCTGCGCGAAGTGCGCCGGGTGCTGAAGCCGGGCGGCGTGGCCTGCTTCATCGACGTGGCGGCCCCCGGGCTGCCGCTGCTGGACACCCACCTGCAGGCGGTGGAAGTGCTACGCGACACCAGTCACGTGCGCGACTATTCGCCGTCCGAGTGGGCGCGCCTGGTCGGCGAGGCGGGCCTGGCGGTCACCGCGTGCAGCCGCCAGCGCCTGCGCCTGGAGTTCACCTCCTGGGTCGAGCGCATGCGCACGCCGGAGGTGATGCGCCAGGCCATCCGCGCCCTGCAGCTTTCCGTGGGCATTGAGGTGCGCGAGTATTTCGAGATCGACGCCGAGGGTTCCTTCAGCACCGACGTGCTGGTGCTCTGGGCGAACAAGTAACAGCTGCAAGCGATAGGCTGCAGGCGGCAAGCAAGCGTCTGCGGCCTTTTACCTATTCCGAAGGAAGAAAGTGATGAGCAAACAGATTCTGGTTCTCCCCGGCGACGGTATCGGCCCGGAAATCATGGCCGAGGCGGTCAAGGTCCTGCAGCTGGCCAACGACAGGTTCCAGCTGGGCTTCGAGCTGACCGAGGACGTCATCGGCGGCGCCGCCATCGACAAGCACGGCGTGCCGCTGGCCGACGAGACCCTGGAGCGCGCGCGCAAGGCCGACGCCGTGCTGCTGGGCGCCGTGGGCGGGCCGAAGTGGGACAAGATCGAGCGCGACATCCGCCCCGAGCGCGGCCTGCTGAAGATCCGTTCGCAACTGGGCCTGTTCGCCAACCTGCGCCCGGCCATCCTCTATCCGCAACTGGCCGATGCCTCCAGCCTGAAGCCGGAAATCGTCGCCGGCCTGGACATCCTCATCGTCCGCGAGCTGACCGGCGGCATCTACTTCGGCGCGCCGCGCGGCACCCGCGAGCTGGAGAACGGCGAGCGCCAGTCCTACGACACCCTGCCGTACAGCGAGAGCGAGATCCGCCGCATCGCCCGCGTCGGCTTCGACATGGCCCGCGTGCGCGGCAAGAAGCTGTGTTCGGTGGACAAGGCCAACGTCCTGGCCTCCAGCCAGCTGTGGCGCGAGATCGTCGAGGAAGTGGCCAAGGACTACCCGGACGTCGAGCTGAGCCACATGTACGTCGACAACGCCGCCATGCAGCTGGTGCGCGCGCCCAAGCAGTTCGACGTGATGGTCACCGACAACATGTTCGGCGACATCCTGTCGGATGAGGCTTCCATGCTCACCGGTTCCATCGGCATGCTGCCTTCAGCGTCCCTGGATGCGAACAACAAGGGCATGTACGAGCCGTGCCACGGCTCGGCGCCGGACATCGCCGGCAAAGGCATCGCCAACCCGCTGGCGACCATCCTCTCGGTGTCCATGATGCTGCGCTACAGCTTCAACCAGGGCGCCGCGGCGGACGCCATCGAGAAGGCGGTGAGCCAGGTCCTCGACCAGGGCCTGCGCACCGGCGACATCTGGTCCGAAGGCTGCAAGAAGGTCGGAACCCGCGAAATGGGCGATGCGGTAGTCGCCGCGCTGCGGAATCTGTAATCTCTCCGGTTCGCCCGCCCCTGGGCACCCGCACAGAACGGGCAGGGGCGGCGGTCCACTACTTATTCGAAGGTGTAGTAGCGATGAAGCGTGTAGGTCTGATCGGTTGGCGCGGCATGGTGGGTTCGGTGCTCATGCAGCGGATGCTGGAAGAGCGGGACTTCGACCTGATCGAGCCGGTGTTCTTCACCACCTCCAACGTCGGTGGCGAAGGTCCGTCCATCGGCAAGGACATCGCCACCCTCAAGGACGCCTACAGCATCGAGGAACTCAAGACCCTCGACGTCATCCTGACCTGCCAGGGCGGCGACTACACCAACGAAGTCTTCCCCAAGCTGCGTGAAGCCGGCTGGCAGGGCTACTGGATCGACGCCGCCTCCAGCCTGCGCATGCAGGACGACGCGGTGATCGTCCTCGACCCGGTGAACCGTCGCGTTATCGACCAGTCGCTGGACGCCGGCGCCAAGAACTACATCGGCGGCAACTGCACCGTCAGCCTGATGCTGATGGCCCTGGGCGGCCTGTTCGAAGCCGGCCTGGTCGAGTGGATGAGCGCCATGACCTACCAGGCCGCCTCCGGCGCCGGCGCGCAGAACATGCGCGAGCTGATCAAGCAGATGGGCGCGATCAACGCCGCCGTGGCCGACGACCTGGCCAACCCGGCCAGCGCCATCCTCGACATCGACCGCAAGGTCGCCGAGGCCATCCGCAGCGAAGCCCTGCCCACCGAGCACTTCGGCGCGCCCCTGGCCGGCAGCCTGATCCCCTGGATCGACAAGGAACTGCCCAACGGCCAGAGCCGCGAGGAGTGGAAGGGCCAGGCCGAGACCAACAAGATCCTCGGCCGCTTCAAGAACCCGATCCCGGTGGACGGCATCTGCGTGCGCATCGGCGCCATGCGCTGCCACAGCCAGGCGCTGACCATCAAGCTGAACAAGGACGTGCCGCTGACCGACATCGAAGGCCTGATCAGCCAGCACAACCCCTGGGTCAAGCTGATCCCCAACCAGCGCGAAGCCAGCATGCGCGAGCTGACCCCCGCCGCCGTCACCGGCACCCTGAGCGTCCCGGTCGGCCGCCTGCGCAAGCTCAACATGGGCTCGCAGTACCTCGGCGCCTTCACCGTCGGCGACCAACTGCTGTGGGGCGCGGCCGAGCCGCTGCGGCGCATGCTGCGCATCCTGCTGGAGCGCTGATCGCAGCCTCCCCGAAGACGCCGGCCCTGTGCCGGCGTCTTGCTTTGTACAGGCGGAAAAAGTCGATCACTCGACAGAACGGCGAAGTCGCCGGCGCCGGTGTCGTTTTCTGTGACGGAGCGCGGGCTGGCGTCTGGCGCCCTGTGATTATCCTCGCTGCCCGGCCCGTTCGGGCCGGCCGGTGGGTTGGGGCCGCCGGGGGAGTCATCGACAGCAGGGGATGGGGATGTTCCGCTTCGCGCACGTATTTCTGGCCGCCGCCGTCGCGGCCGCTTTCCTGCCAGCACGCGCCAGCGCGCTGGAACTGGGGGATATCGCTTCGCAGGCCGCGCTGGGCCAGACGCTGGATGCGCGGATCGAGCTGCGCGGCATGGGCGATCTCGGCGCCGATGACCTCAAGGTCAGTCTGGTGCCGCAGCAGGAGGCCGAGCGGCTGGGCATGGAGCCCAACTACGTCTTCCTTTCCGGCTTGCGCTTCACTCCGGAGGTCGGGCGCAACGGCCGCGGGGTGATCCGCGTGCAATCCAGCGGCCCGGTGCGCGAGCCCTACGTCAATTTCGTCCTGCAGGTGGCCTGGCCGCAGGGGCGGGCCATGCGCGAATACACCCTGCTGCTCGACCCGCCGAACTACCAGGCCGTCGCCCAGGCGCCCAGCGCGCCGGTCGTTTCCGCCGCGCCGTCGGCGGCCATCGCGGCGCCGGTGAAGGCGCCCGGCGTTGCCGCACCGGTGCCTTCGGGCAGCCACCGCATCGTCGCCGGCGACACCCTGTGGGCCATCGCCTCCCGCCACCGGCCGGCCGGGGATGCCTCGGTAATGCAGACCATGCGGGCGATCCAGGCGCTGAACCCGCAGGCCTTCATCGACGGCAACGCCAACCTGCCGCGGGTCGGCGCCGTGCTGCGCCTGCCCGACGCCAGCCAGGCCCGTGCCCAGGGGCATGCCGAGGCGGTGAGCCACTTCCAGGCCCAGGAAGCCCGCTGGCGCGAACGCCCCCGCGCACTGGACGCCACCCGCAAGGCGGCGCCCGGCGCCGCGCCTGCCGTGGCGGAGGTGCGCGACCAACTGCGCCTGCAGTCCGGGCAGGCCTCGAAGCAACCCCAGGCGAAGGCCGCCGCGGAACGCCTGGCGCTGCTGCAGGAAGACCTGGACAGCGCGCGCCGCCAGGGCGAGGAGCTGACCAGCCGGATCGGTGACCTGCAGAGCCAGTTGGACAAGCTGAACAAGCTCATCGAACTCAAGGACGCGCAGATCGCCACCCTGGTGGCGCGCCTGGCAGCGCAGTCGCGGCAACAGGCCGCGCCCACCGAGGCTGAGCCGCCGGTCGCCGTGGCGGGCAGCCCAACGCCGCAGGCGGCGCCGGCCGCCGCGCAGGAAGTCGCCCGATAGGGGGAAGGCGAACGGTGATCGACGGGCACCGGCACGATTGCCTGGGCAGGGAAGGGGGCAGTAAAGTGCTGCGTCTTGTTTCCTTCTAGCCCATGGGATTTTCGATGTCCGTCGACGTTGCTGTAGTAGGGGCCACCGGTCTGGTTGGCGAAGCGCTGGTCGAATTGCTGGAAGAGCTGGATTGCCCAGTGGCCGAGCTGCACCTGCTGGCCAGCGGCGAGTCCGCCGGCAAGAGCGTGCCCTTCCGCGGCCGCAACCTGCGGGTGCGCGAGCTGGACGGTTTCTCCTTCGCCCAGGTGAAGCTGGCGCTGTTCGCCACCTCGGCCGAGGTCGCCGGCGAGCACGCCGCGCGCGCCCTGGCCCAGGGTTGCACGGTGATCGACCTGAGCGGCAGCGTGGAAGGCGCCCTGGTGCTGTCGGCGCTGAACCCGGCGCGCCTGGACGAGCTCAGCTTCCCGGCGCTGCTGCGCGTACCCTGCGCCCCGGCTGCCGAGGTGGCCGAAGTGGTCGCCGCCCTGGGCGATTGCGTCGAACTGCAGGAACTGTCGCTGACCGCCTGCCTGTCCGCCTCGCAACTGGGCCGCGAAGGCGTGCAGGAGTTGGCCCGGCAGACCGCCGAGCTGCTCAACGCGCGCCCGGTGGAGCCGCGCCTGGTCGACCGCCAGTACGCCTTCAACCTGCTGGGCCTGGTCGGTGCGGCCGACGCCTCGGGCTACAGCGCCATCGAGCGGCGCCTGAACGCCGAGCTGAACGAACTGCTGCCGCAACTGCAGGGCAGGGTGCAGGCGGACTGCCTGTTGGCCCCGGTGTTCTTCGGCGACGCCCTGAACCTCAACTTGCGCAGCGCCGTGCCGATAGCCTTGTCGGAAGTCCGGGCCGCTCTGGAGGCGGCCGAGGGCATCGAGCTGGTCGAGGACGATTACCCGACGGTGATCGGCGATGCCCTGGGCCAGGATGCCATTCACGTCGGCCGGGTGCGTCAGGGTGCCGCCGGCCCTTGCAACCTCAATTTGTGGATTGCGTCTGATAATGTGCGAAAAGGCCTGGGACTGAATGCTGCGAACCTGGCTGCATTATTGATAAAACACTATCTGTAAAAGATACTTATCGAATATTTGAAGAAGCATTCTAGCTTGGCAATACTGGCTTGGACGGCCCTGGCGGGGGGATATCCCGGCGTTTTCGACGCCGGGCATAGCGGGCGCCAGGTGTTGTTCCGAAACGCTCGAATCCAGAAGAAAGCTGTTAAAACAAGGGATTAGATTATGGTCCGGCTTCGTAAACTGGTGCAGGCAATTGCGGCTGCTTCGGCGTTGACCACCGGCATGGCGCATGCGCTGGGGTTGGGAGACATCCACCTGCACTCGGCGCTGAACCAGCCGCTGAATGCCGATATCGACGTGACGGACGTCCGCGACCTGACGGCCGGCGAGATCATTCCCAAGCTGGCTTCGCCGGAGGACTTCAGCAAGTCCGGCGTCGATCGCAACTTCTTCCTCACCGGGCTCAAGTTCACCGCGGTGGTCCAGCCCAACGGCAAGAGCGTCATCCATGTGACCTCCGACAAGCCGGTGCAGGAGCCCTACCTGAACTTCCTCGTGGAAGTGCTCTGGCCCAGCGGCCGGGTGCTGCGCGAATACACCGTGCTGCTCGACCCGCCGCTGTACTCGCCGCAGGTGGCTGCCGCCGCCGCGCCGCGTGCGCCGGTCGCCGCGCCCGCGCCCATCGCGCGCCAGCCCGTGGCCCCGGCCGCGCCCCGCGCCGTGGAGCCGGCCCCCGCGGCCAGCGCGCCGCGCCAGGCCCGCCTGGACGGTAACGAATACCGCACCGGTTCCCGCGACACCCTGTGGGAAATCGCCTCGCGCGCGCGGCCCGATGGCAGCGTGACCGTCAACCAGACCATGCTGGCCATCCAGGATCTCAACCCCGACGCCTTCATCGACGGCAACATCAACCGCCTGAAGAGCGGCCAGGTGCTGCGCCTGCCCGATGCCGAGCAGATCCGCAGCCGCTCCGCGGGCGAGGCCGACGTGCAGGTGCGCGAGCAGCGCAGCGCCTGGCGCGAAGGCCGCAGCCTGGCCGGTTCCTCCCGCCAGTTGGACGCCACCCGCCGCGCCAATGCCGGCGCGGCGCCCGAGCAGGCCGAGAGCAAGGACAACCTGCGCCTGGTCTCCGGCGAAGCCGGCAAGGCCAAGGGCTCCGACAAGGGCGCGAAGAACGGCAAGGCGCTTTCCGACAAGCTGGCCGTCACCCAGGAAAGCCTGGACAGCACCCGCCGCGAGAACGACGAACTGCAGAGCCGCATGACCGACCTGCAGAGCCAACTGGACAAGCTGCAGAAGCTGATCGAGCTGAAGGACGCGCAACTGGCCAAGTTGCAGGGCGAGCTGGCGACTACGCCGCAGCCCGCCGCGCCGGGCTCCGCGCCCGCCGGCCAGCCGCCGGCGCCCGGCGCCGAAGCACCCGCCGCCCCGGCAGCGGCTCAGCAGCCCGATGCCACGGCTGCCGCCCCCGCTCAACCGGCCGCGCCGGCAGCCGCCAAGCCGGCCGAACCCAAACCGGCGGCGCCCAAGCCCGCTGCACCTGCACCGGCCGCCGAAAACGAGCCGGGGCTGATCGAGGAACTGCTGGCCAACCCGACGCTGCTGGCCGCCATCGGCGGCAGCCTGGTGCTGGTCCTGCTGCTGGTGCTGCTCCTGCTGCGCCGCCGCGCGGCCCAGGCCGAGGCCGCCAAGGTCGAGCCCGCCGTGGCCGGCCCGAGCGGAACGGACGAGCCGCTGGAACTGGCTGCCGGCGAATTCGACAGCCTGAGCCTGGAAGACGAGGACGCAGCCCCGGCAAGCGCGCCGGTCGCCGGTGAAAAGGTCGCCGCGCAGACCAGCGATCCACTGGGCGAGGCCGACATCTACATCGCCTACGGCCGCTTCAACCAGGCCGCCGAACTGCTGCAGGGCGCCATCTACGACGAACCGCAGCGCGCCGACCTGCGCCTGAAGCTGATGGAGGTCCTGGCCGAGATCGGCGACCGCGAAGGCTTCGCCCGCCAGGAAAACGAACTGCGCGAACTGGGCGGCGCCGAACCGCAGGTGGAGCAGTTGAAGTCGCGCTACCCGGGCATGGTCGCGGCGGCTGCCGTGGCCGGCGGCCTGGCCGCGGCCGCAGCCAGCAGCGACGAGCTGGATCACTTCAGCCTCGATGACCTCGACCTGACCCACGACGGCGATGCGCCCGCCGGCGAACCGGTCGCGCAGGCCGCCGGCGACCTGGACGACGCCTTCGACCTGGGCCTGGACGACCTGCAGCTCGACGACGAGGTGCCGCACGCCGCAGCCGAGCCGCAAGCCAAGGCCGGCGAACTGTCGCTGGAGGGCTTCGACCTCGACGACGACCTGCGCCTGGACGAGCCCGCCGCGGCAGCCCAGCCGGCCCAGTCGGACGACGACTTCGCCTTCGACCTCGACCTGGAAGACGATCTGGCCAAGGCCGCCCCCGCGGCACCCACGGCCAGCGACGCGCTGGACGATTTCACCCTGGACCTGCCGGACGAGCCGGCGGCTCCCGCGGTCAAGGACGAGGACTTCCTCTTCGACCTGGGCGAGGAGGGCGCCGGGCTCGCCGCGAGCGCCGACGACGACTTCAGCTTCGACCTGGGCGCCGAGAGCGAGCCTGCGGCCAAGCCGGTCGAGGGCCTGGCGGACGACTTCGACCTGTCGCTGCCCGAAGAGGCTCCCCAGGAGCTGCCGGCCGACGACAGCTTCGCGGCCCAGCTGGACCAGGTCAGCGCCGAGCTGGACAAGCTCGCCAGCGACCTCGAGCAGCCGGCCAGCCCGGCGGCGGCGCTGGAGCCCGAGATCGAGCCGTCGCTGGACTCCGCGCTGGACGAGGGCGACATGGACGACGAGTTCGACTTCCTCTCCGGCGCCGACGAGGCCGCGACCAAGCTCGATCTGGCCCGTGCCTACATCGACATGGGCGACGCCGAGGGCGCGCGCGACATCCTCGACGAGGTCATCAGCGAAGGCAGCGACCAGCAGCAGCAGGAAGCCCGCGAGCTGCTCGAACGCCTGTCCTGAGCAGGTCGCAGGTAAAGCGATGGCAGCCTTCGGGCTGCCATCGCCGTTTCAGGGCGCGGACATTGCGCGCCTGGCGGCGCCGCGCCGATCGCGGCGCATCGCCCGGGCGCGGCAATCCAGGCAGAATAGCCCGCTGAATTGCCTTTTCGGATGGCCTGAGCAGTTGAACGAGTTCGAGAGTGCGGTGGGCGAAGTCGCCACCGCTGATGTCACCAGGATCGCCCTGGGCGTCGAATACAAGGGCGCGCGCTACCGCGGCTGGCAGCGCCAGGAGGACGGCGTGCCGTCGGTGCAGGGAGCGCTGGAGCGTGCCCTGTCCAAGGTGGCTGCCGAGCCGGTGAGCGTCATGTGCGCCGGGCGCACCGACGCCTCGGTGCACGGCAGTGGCCAGGTGGTGCACTTCGACACCCGCGTCGAGCGCCCGCTGAAGGCCTGGGTGATGGGCAGCAACGCCAACCTGCCGGCGGATATCAGCGTGACCTGGGCCAAGGTCATGCCGGCGGACTTCCATGCGCGCTTCTCGGCCGTGGCGCGGCGTTACCGCTACGTCATCTACAACGATCCGATCCGCCCCGCGCACATGGCCGAGGAGGTCACCTGGAACCACCGGCCGCTGGACGTCGAGCGCATGCGCGCGGCGGCGCAGAAGCTGGTCGGCACCCATGACTTCACCTCGTTCCGCGCCGTGCAGTGCCAGGCCAAGTCGCCGATCAAGACGGTGCACCACCTGCAGGTGTTGGAGCATGGCCGCTTCATCGTGCTGGACGTGCGCGCCAACGCCTTCCTCCACCACATGGTGCGCAACTTCGCCGGGGTGTTGATGACGGTCGGGGCGGGCGAGCGGGAGCCGGAATGGGTCGACGAGGTGCTGGCGGCGCGCGACCGCCGCGCCGGCGGCGTGACCGCGCACCCCTTCGGGCTCTACCTGGTGCGGGTGGAATACCCGGAAGCCTTCGAGCTGCCGCAGCGCTACCTGGGGCCACATTTCCTTTCATCTTTGCCCGATACGCTCGGCTGACGCTGTCCGGGGCATTTGCTACCATCGACGGATTGCTTTGAAGGAAGGTCGCCGCATCTTGTCCGCCGTTCGCATCAAAATCTGTGGCATTACCCGTGTCGAGGACGCCCTGGCCGCCGCCGAGGCGGGCGCCGACGCCATCGGCATGGTGTTCTACGCCAGGAGCCCGCGCGCGGTCAGCGTGCAGCAGGCGCGCGCCATAGTCGCGGCGCTGCCGCCCTTCGTCACCAGCGTGGGCCTGTTCGTCAATGCCAGCCGCTGCGAGCTGGGGGAAATCCTTGATGCGGTGCCGCTGGACATGCTGCAGTTCCACGGCGACGAGCGCGCCGCGGACTGCGAGGGCTACCACAAGCCGTACCTGAAGGCGCTGCGGGTGAAGGCCGGCGACGACATCGCCGCTCAGGCCGCGCTTTATCCCGGCGCCGCCGGCATCCTGCTGGACACCTACGTCGAGGGCGTTCCCGGTGGAACCGGCGCGGCCTTCGACTGGTCCCTGATTCCCGAAGCCCTGCCGCGCCCGCTGGTGCTGGCCGGCGGCCTGAACGCCGACAACGTCGCCGCGGCGATCCGCCAGGTGCGCCCCTATGCCGTGGACGTCAGCGGCGGGGTGGAGGCGAGCAAGGGAATCAAGGACGCCGAGAAGATCCGCGCCTTCATCCGCCGCTGCCGCGAGGCGGATTCCCGGTGAGGTGCATGTGACGGCAGGCGGTCTGCCACCGTCATTAGGAGCTGTTGACGTTTTGTCATGCCAGCGCCGACCCCGTGTCGGCCTGGCGAAGGCGCCGCCCAGGGCGCGCCGCGATTTCGAGGGGCCGTGGCCGAGCCACGGCGCCGATGGTGATTTTTTCTGCTCACGGGCAGGCGCAAGGCTTCGGGCCGCTGAGCGCACTGTCCCCGCATTGGAGAACAGAGCATGAGCAACTGGCTGGTAGACAAGCTGATCCCTTCCATCATGCGTTCCGAGGCGAAGAAGAGCTCGGTACCGGAAGGCCTGTGGCACAAGTGCCCGTCCTGCGACGCCGTGCTGTATCGGCCGGAGCTGGAAAAGACCCTGGACGTCTGCCCCAAGTGCGACCACCACATGCGCATTGGCGCGCGCACCCGCCTGGACATCTTCCTCGACGAGGAAGGCCGCGAGGAGCTGGGCGCCGAGCTGGAGCCGGTGGATCGCCTGAAGTTCCGCGACACCAAGAAGTACAAGGACCGCCTGGCCGCCGCGCAGAAGGACACCGGCGAGAAGGACGCGCTGATCGCCATGAGCGGCAAGCTGCAGGGCCTGCCCGTCGTGGCCGCGGCCTTCGAGTTCTCGTTCATGGGCGGTTCCATGGGCTCCATCGTCGGTGAGCGCTTCGTGCGCGCCGCCAACTACGCCCTGGAGCACCGCTGCCCGATGATCTGCTTCTCCGCCTCCGGCGGCGCGCGCATGCAGGAAGCGCTGATCTCGCTGATGCAGATGGCCAAGACCTCCGCCGCCCTGGCGCGCCTGCGCGAGGAAGGCATCCCGTTCATTTCCGTGCTGACCGACCCGGTCTACGGCGGCGTTTCCGCAAGCCTCGCCATGCTCGGCGACGTGATCGTCGGCGAGCCCAAGGCCCTGGTCGGCTTCGCCGGCCCGCGGGTGATCGAGCAGACCGTGCGCGAGAAGCTGCCCGAAGGCTTCCAGCGCAGCGAGTTCCTCCTCGAACACGGCGCCATCGACATGATCGTGCACCGCGCGGAAATGCGCGACCGCCTGGCCAAGCTGCTGGCCAAGTTCACCAACACCCCCAGCACCGCCCTCGCAGGATGAGCCAGCGTTCCCTGGCCGACTGGCTCGGCTACCTCGAACAGCTGCATCCCTCGGCCATCGACATGGGCCTGGAGCGCTCCCGCGAGGTGGCCGTCCGCCTCGGCCTGGGGCGCCCGGCGCCGCGCGTGGTGACCGTCACCGGCACCAACGGCAAGGGCTCCACCTGCGCCTTCCTCGCCGAGTTGCTCGGCGAGCAGGGCCTGAAGGTCGGCGTGTACGCCTCGCCGCACCTGCTGCGCTACAACGAGCGCGTGCTCATTCAGGGCCGCGAGGCCAGCGATGAAGCGCTCTGCGAGGCCTTCGCCGCGGTCGAGGCGGCGCGCGGCGAAATCTCCCTGACCTATTTCGAGATGGGCACCCTGGCGGCCTTCTGGCTGTTCGAGCGCGCCGGTCTCGATGCGGTGGTGCTGGAAGTCGGCCTTGGCGGCCGGCTGGACGCGGTGAACCTGGTGGACGCCGACGTCGCCGTGGTCACCAGCATCGGCCTCGACCATGCCGAATGGCTGGGCGACAACCGCGACAGCGTGGCCTTCGAGAAGGCCGGCATCTTCCGCGCCGGCAAGCCGGCCGTGTGCGGCGACCTGGAACCGCCGCAGCCGCTGCTGGACCAGGCCCGCGCCCTGGGCGCGCCGCTGCTGCTGCGCGGCCGCGACTTCGACCTGGCCATCGGCGAGCACGACTGGCACTGGCACGGCCGTGGCGCCGACGGCACCCCGCTGCGCCTGCACCACCTGAGCCTGCTCGACCTGCCCATGGAGAATGCCGCCCTGGCGCTGCAGGTCTATGCGCTGCTGGGCCTGCCTTGGCAGCCCGAGCGCCTGCTCGCGGCCCTGCTGCGGACCCGCGTGAGCGGCCGCCTGGACCGCCGCGAGGCGACCTGGCAGGGGCAGCCGCGCCACCTGCTGCTGGACGTCGGGCACAACCCCCATGCCGCCGACTACCTGGCCCGCCGCCTTGCCGCGCGGCCGCCGAAGGGCCGGCGCCTGGCGGTTTTCGGCCTGCTTTCGGACAAGGATCTGGACGGGGTGCTGGAACCCTTGCTCGGCTTGGTGCAGGATTGGGCGGTCGCCCCCTTGCCCACGCCGCGCTCGCGCCCGGCCGGCGAGCTGGCGGCAGCCTTGCTTGCGCGTGGCGCGCAGGCCAGCGTGCATGACGACATCGCCGCGGCGCTCGAAGCACAGTGCGCGCAGGCGTCGGCGGACGACGAGATCCTGGTGTTCGGCTCCTTCTACAGCGTGGCGGATGCCCTGAGCTGGCTGGACGGCAACCAGGACTGACAAGCGGTCAAGAAACGGGGGAGTGGCAATGGCTTTGCTGGATAAGGGGCTCAAGCAGCGGATCGTCGGTGCGCTGGTGTTGCTGGCGCTGGCGGTGATCTTCCTGCCGATGCTGTTCAGCCGCCAGGACGAGGTGCGCCAGGTGACGGTCGACGCCCCGGCGATGCCGAAGACGCCGGCCATGCCTGCGGTGGAAGTGCAGCCGACGCCGGTGCCCGAACCCCAGGCCCCGGTGGCCGAAGCGCCACAGGCCCCCGACGCTCAGCCCCAGGTTCAGGCGCCGGTGCCCAGTCCCGCGCCGACCACTGCGCCTTCCACGCCCATCGCCAGCCTGCCGCAAACGCCGGCCCAGCAGCCCGCCGCCCCGGCGCCGCGCCCTGCCCAGCAACCGGCCACGCCGCCGGCCCAGGCCAGCGCGCCCGCCGCGCCGGCCCAGCGCCTGGACGCCGACAAGCTGGCGGTGAGCTGGTCGGTGCAATTGGCCAGCCTGTCCAACCGCGCCCGCGCCGAGGAACTGCAGAAGAGCCTCCGCAGCCAGGGCTACAACGCCTACGTGCGCAGCTTCGACGGCATGAACCGGGTGTTCGTCGGGCCGGTGATCGAGCGCGCCGAGGCCGACCGCCTGAAGGCGCAGCTGAGCAAGCAGCAGAAGCTCAACGGCTTCGTGGTGCGCTTCCAGCCCGAACGCGGCTGACACCGATGAGCGGCTCCCGATGCATCGGGGGCTCCGCTAAACCCCGGGGCTCTGCTAAAATGCGGGGCCTTTTTCGTTTCTGGGCCGCAACGTGGCATTTACCTGGGTCGATTGGACGATGATCGGCATCATCGTCATTTCCAGCCTGATCAGTCTGAGCCGCGGCTTCGTCAAGGAAGCCCTGTCCCTGCTCACCTGGATTGTCGCGGGTGCGGTCGCCTGGATGTTCGGCGGCGCGCTGGCCGAACGTCTCGCGCCTTACATCCAACTGCCCTCCGGCCGCGTCATCGCCGCCTGCGCGCTGCTTTTCGTGGTCACCCTGCTGCTGGGGGCGCTGGTCAATTTCCTCATCGGCGAACTGGTCCGGGTGACCGGCATGTCCGGCACCGACCGCGTGCTCGGCATGGCCTTCGGCGGTGCCCGCGGCGTGCTGCTGGTGGTTTTGCTGGTCGGCTTGCTGAGCCTGGCGCCGGTGCAACAGGACCCGTGGTGGCAGCAGTCGGTGCTGCTGCCGCACTTCCTGCTGGTCGCCGACTGGTCGAAGAACATCGTCCTCAACCTGGCCGGGCACTGGTTCGCCAGTGGCCAGCTGGCACCGCCGGTCGGGATGGGGAGTATGCTGCCCAGCCAGTGACGGCTGGGCCAGGGTGGCGCAGTGCGCCGCCCGACGCCGGCCCGGGTGGGGCGGCGGGAACGGAATTTTTTAGCCTGTAAACCAACTAGGGGTTGCGTCGCATGTGTGGCATCGTCGGTATCGTGGGCAAGTCGAACGTCAATCAGGCGTTGTATGACGCGCTCACCGTTCTCCAGCATCGCGGCCAGGACGCTGCCGGCATCGTCACCTGTCAGGACGACAGGCTCTACCTGCGCAAGGACAACGGCCTGGTCCGTGACGTCTTCCAGCAGCGCCACATGCAGCGCCTGGTGGGCAAGGTCGGCATCGGCCACGTGCGCTATCCGACCGCCGGTAGCTCCAGCTCCGCCGAGGCCCAGCCGTTCTACGTCAACTCGCCCTACGGCATCACCCTGGCGCACAACGGCAACCTGACCAACGTCGAGCAGCTGGCCAAGGAGATCTACGAATCCGACCTGCGCCACGTCAACACCAACTCCGACTCGGAAGTGCTGCTCAACGTCTTCGCCCATGAGCTGGCGGTGCGCAACAAGCTGCAGCCCACCGAGGAAGACGTCTTCGCCGCGGTGGCCGGCGTGCACGCCCGCTGCGTCGGCGGCTATGCCGTGGTGGCGATGATCACCGGCTACGGCATCGTCGGCTTCCGCGACCCCAACGCGATCCGCCCGATCGTCTTCGGCCAGCGCCACACCGAGAACGGCGTGGAATACATGATCGCCTCGGAAAGCGTGGCCCTGGACGTCCTCGGCTTCACCCTGATCCGCGACCTGGCGCCGGGCGAAGCGGTGTACATCACCGAGGAAGGCAAGCTGTTCACCCGCCAGTGCGCGGCCAACCCGAAATACTCGCCGTGCATCTTCGAACACGTCTACCTGGCCCGCCCGGACTCGCTGATGGACGGCATCTCGGTGTACAAGGCGCGCCTGCGCATGGGCGAGAAGCTGGCCGAGAAGATCCTCCGCGAGCGCCCGGAGCACGACATCGACGTGGTCATCCCGATCCCCGACACCAGCCGCACCTCCGCCCTGGAGCTGGCCAACCGGCTGGGCGTGAAGTTCCGCGAAGGCTTCGTGAAGAACCGCTACATCGGCCGTACCTTCATCATGCCCGGCCAGGCCGCGCGCAAGAAGTCGGTGCGCCAGAAGCTCAACGCCATCGAGCTGGAATTCCGCGGCAAGAACGTGATGCTGGTGGACGACTCCATCGTCCGCGGCACCACCAGCAAGCAGATCATCCAGATGGCCCGCGAGGCCGGGGCGAAGAAGGTCTACTTCTGCTCCGCAGCCCCAGCCGTGCGCTACCCCAACGTCTACGGCATCGACATGCCGAGCGCCCACGAACTGATCGCCCATGACCGCAGCACCGAAGAGGTGTGCGAACTGCTCGGCGCCGACTGGCTGGTCTACCAGGACCTGTCGGACCTGATCGACGCGGTCGGCGGCGGCAAGATCAAGATCGAGCACTTCGACTGCGCGGTCTTCGACGGCCAGTACGTGACCGGCGACGTCAACGAAGCCTATCTGAACCGGATCGAGCAGGCGCGCAACGACGCGACCAAGGCCAAGGCCAACGCGGTCAGCGCCATCATCGATCTGTACAACGACTGAAGGAGAGCAGGGGATGGCACAGGAATGGGAAGCCGGTCGCCTGGACAGTGACCTGGAAGGCGCCGCCTTCGACACCCTGGCGGTACGCGCCGGGCAGCAACGCACCCCGGAGGCGGAGCACGGCGAAGCGCTGTTCCCCACCTCCAGCTACGTATTCCGCAGCGCCGCCGACGCCGCCGCGCGCTTCGCCGGCGAGGTGCCGGGCAACGTCTACTCGCGCTACACCAACCCGACGGTGCGCACCTTCGAAGAGCGCATCGCCGCCCTGGAAGGCGCCGAGCAGGCGGTGGCCACCTCCACCGGCATGTCGGCCATCCTCTCGCTGGTGATGACCCACTGCAGCGCCGGCGACCATGTGCTGGTCTCGCGCAGCGTGTTCGGCTCGACCATCAGCCTGTTCGAGAAGTACTTCAAGCGCTTCGGCGTGCAGGTGGACTACCCGCCGCTGAGCGACCTGAAGGCCTGGGAAGCGGCGATCAAGCCGAACACCAAACTGCTGTTCGTCGAGTCGCCGTCCAACCCCCTGGCCGAGCTGGTGGACATCGCCGCCCTGGCCGAGATCGCCCACGCCCATGGCGCGCTGCTGGCGGTGGACAACTGCTTCTGCACCCCGGCGCTGCAGCAACCGCTGAAACTCGGCGCGGACGTGGTGATCCACTCGGCGACCAAGTACATCGACGGCCAGGGCCGCAGCATGGGCGGCGTGGTCGCCGGCAGCCGCAAGCTGATGGAAGGCGTGGTCGGTTTCCTGCGCACCGCCGGCCCGACCCTGAGCCCGTTCAACGCCTGGATCTTCCTCAAGGGCCTGGAAACCCTGCGCGTGCGCATGCAGGCGCATTGCGCCGCGGCCCAGGACGTGGCCGAGTGGCTGGAACAGCAGCCGGGCATCGAGCGCGTCTACTACGCCGGCCTGGCCAGCCACCCGCAGCACGAACTGGCCAAGCGGCAGCAGAAGGGCTTCGGCGCGGTGGTCAGCTTCGAGGTGAAGGGCGACAAGGCCGCGGCCTGGCGCTTCATCGACGCCACCCGGATGATCTCCATCACCACCAACCTGGGTGACACCAAGACTACCATCGCCCACCCGGCGACCACCTCCCACGGCCGCCTGTCGCCGCAGGAGCGCGAGAACGCCGGCATCCGCGACAACCTGATCCGCGTCGCGGTGGGCCTGGAGGACGTCGACGACATCAAGAAGGACCTGGCACGAGGCCTGGCGGCACTGTGAGCGACCTGGCAGCGATCATCGGCAACGGCAAGGTCGCGCTGGTCACCGGCGCGGCGCGGGGCATCGGCCTGGGGATCAGCGCCTGGCTGATCGCCGAGGGCTGGCAGGTGGTGCTGGTCGACCAGGACCGCGAGCGCGGCGCCAAGGTCGCCGAGGCGCTGGGCGACAAGGCCTGGTTCATCGCCCTGGACGTATCCCAGGAAAGCCAGGTGGCGCAGACCGTGGCCGAGGTGCTCGGGCAGTTCGGCCGCCTCGACGCCCTGGTGTGCAACGCGGCTATCGCCCGCCCGGGCGTCACGTCGCTGGAGAGCCTGACGCTCAACGAGTGGAACCGCACCCTGGCGGTGAACCTCAGCGGCCCCATGCTGCTGGCCAAGCACTGCGCGCCCTACCTTCGGGCGCACCAGGGCAGCATCGTCAACATCGCCTCGACCCGCGCGCACCAGTCCGAGCGCAGCTCCGAAGCCTACGCGGCGAGCAAGGGCGGCATCCTCGCCCTGACCCACGCGCTGGCCATGAGCCTGGGCCCGGAAATCCGCGTCAACGCGGTCAGCCCCGGCTGGATCGACGCCCGCGACCTCCACGAGCGCCAGGCGGCGCCGCTCACCGAGCTGGACCACGACCAGCACCCGGTCGGCCGCGTCGGCACGGTGGAAGACGTCGCTGCGCTGGTGGCCTGGCTGCTGGGCGACAACGCTGGCTTCGTTACTGGCCAGGAGTTCGTCGTCGACGGCGGCATGACGCGCAAGATGATCTATCTCGACTGAGGTCGGGGGGGGCTCCGTGACCGTCCCCGAAGCGCGCCTGGAATCGAGGTCAAACGGCGGATAGCGCCGTAGGCGTTATGCGCCCTACGCCAAGGTCGAGACTGGCGTAGGGCGAATAACCGTTCGCGGTTATCCGCCGTTTCACAGAGCTTATGCCCGGCGTCGCGGTCGAGCTCGAAGCGCCCTGAAAGCGGATGCTCGCAGCGGCGCGCTACGCCCAACCCCAAAGGCAACTGGCTTCCCGCGTTCCCCCAAAGCACGAAATTTCAAAAAAAATCCAACCAGGGCATTGACTTAGGAAATGCCGCCGGTAGAATGCGCCCCACTTCGAGACGAAGGGTGATTAGCTCAGCTGGGAGAGCATCTGCCTTACAAGCAGAGGGTCGGCGGTTCGATCCCGTCATCACCCACCATCTCGCAAGTTACGCGCAGCGGTAGTTCAGTCGGTTAGAATACCGGCCTGTCACGCCGGGGGTCGCGGGTTCGAGTCCCGTCCGCTGCGCCATCTTCCCCCTCCTGGAGTTCACCACCCCGAACTCGCCGCCACGTAGAGTCAAGGCTCCGTAGCGACAGGCAGGATGGAAGGCCGTAACACCCTTGGACGCAAGTCCAGCCGACGCGCAGCGGTAGTTCAGTCGGTTAGAATACCGGCCTGTCACGCCGGGGGTCGCGGGTTCGAGTCCCGTCCGCTGCGCCATATTCCAAGCCCTCAGGCAGCCATGCCTGGGGGCTCTTTCATTGCGCCGGGAAAAGCCGGCGGTCATGCGCCATTCATCCGCGCCGGCTAGTCTGCATCCATGACCTTGTCGAACGCGATGGGAGGCAGCCATGGACGACTACCAGGAAGAACTGCTCGAAGAACACCGCGCCGAGTGCGATCCGCCGGAGCCGGCGGACGACGCCACCGAGATGTGATCAGCCGGCCTGCCGCTGCGCGCGGCGGTATTCCCCCGGCGGCTGGCCGCTCCAGCGCTTGAAGGCGCGCTGGAAGGCCTCGGCCGAGGCGAAGCCGAGCAGGTAGGCGATCTCGCCGAAGGCCAGGTCGGTGTCGCGGATGTAGATCATCGCCAGGTCGCGGCGCGTCTCGTTGAGGATGCTGCGGAACTGCGTGCCTTCCTCGGCCAGCTTGCGGCGCAGCGTCCAGGTCGGCAGCTTGAGGCGCGCGGCGACCTCTTCCAGGTCCGGCTCGCGGCCGTTGAGCAGCGGCCCCAGCAGTTGCACCACGCGCTCGCGCAGGGTGCGCGTGCGGGTGCGCAGCTCCAGTTCCTTCTCGCAGATTTCCTGCATCTGCCGCCAGGTGCTGGGGCAGTGCTCGCGGTTGCCCAGGGCCAGGCTGGCCTGGTCCAGGCGCAGGCGGTTGGCGCCGGCGGCGAACTCCACCGGGCAGCCGAAGAATTCCTCGTAGCGGGCCGCATAGTCCGGCGCCGGGTACTCGATCTCCACCCGGAGCGGGCGCAGCGGCTGCCCGGCGATGCGCGCCAGGTAGCTGAGCCAGCCGGCCAGCACCGAATCCACCACGAAGCGGTTGTAGGCGTTGTACGGGCTGATGGAATAGAAGCTCAGCCAGGCGCCGCCGGCATCCTCGGTCAGGCTGGAGCGGCCGCGGTAATTCTGCGCGTAGAGCGGTTCGAAGCGGATCAGCGCGCGGCTGGCGGCGCGCAGGTCGGGGGCCAGGGCGGCTGTGACGCCGGGCAGGCCGAGTTGCTGGATGCGGCTGAACTGGCCCATGCGCAGGCCCAGGGCGGGGTCGCCGCTGAGCTGGATGGCCGCGTGGCCCAGGCGCATGTAGCGCGGGATCGACAGGCGCCCGCCGGGTTCGGCGAAGCGCGCTGCGTCCAGCCCGTACTGCAGCAGCAGCGGCTGCGCCGGCACGCCGCGGTCTTCCAGGGCGTCGGCCAGGCCGTGGACGAAGCCTATGGAGAGGTCGCCCAGCCGCATGCCCGGTTGCTTCATGGTCACAGCCAGAGGTTGATCAGGCGTGCGCCCGGGCCGTCTTCGGCGAGCCGCTGGCCGCCACGGTCGACCACCAGGCCGGGGCCGGAGCTGCCCAGATCCCACAGCTGCCCGCGGAGGAACACCGCGATGCCGGCCTGGGCGCCGCTGGCGGCCAGGCGCCCGCCGAGGGCCAGTTGCTGCCAGGCCTGGCCTTCGCTCAGCTCGCCGGGCTTGAGCTGCACGTCGGAAGGCGTGCGCGCGCCGTTGTAGCCGCGCCAGGGCTGTTGCCACTGGCCGTTGCCGGTGAGGAAGGCGGGCACCGCCAGCAGCTCGACCTTTTCCGAGGCCAGCACCGCGTAGTTGATCGGGTACCAGCTGTCGGCGCAGATCAGCACGCCCAGGCGCCCGGCCGGCGTGTCCAGCACCTGCAGGTTGTCGCTGTGGCCGGCGCGGATGAAGGGCTTCTCGTCGTCGATGGGGAAGACCTTGCGCTGCGGCTGGCCCAGCGGCCTGCCGTCGCTGCCGAACACCAGGCTGGCGTTGTACAGGCTGCCGTTGCCGGTGACCAGCACGCCGTCCTCCACCTTGGGGTTGGGCAGGACGATGGAGCCGGCCACCAGGGTGACGCCGAACTGCCGGGCCAGGCCGCCGAACAGCGTCTGGTAGTCGTGGGCCATGTCCACCGCCTTCATGCGGAACAGGGCGTCGGTGAAGCGGTCGCGGCCCTTGGCGATGAGCCAGCCGCGGGCCAGCTTCACCGGGTTGCTGACGGCCATCCACTGCATGGCCTCGGCCAGGTGCCGGGCCTGGTAGACCTCGGGCTTCTCGCCGGCGGCCACCAGCCAGGTGCCGATGTGCTCGGGGAACACCACCACCGTGCGCGGGCCGAGCAGGCCTTCGCTGCGGGCCTTCTCCAGGTAGGCCGCGAGCTTCAGGCGCAGGCGCTCGACGTTCTGGTAGTCGGGGGCGTAGAGCTCGGGCTGCACGCCCAGCAGGTTGCCGCGTGCGGAAGGCGCGCCCTGGTTGAGCACCACCTGGCTGCGCAGGTCGGACAGGTAGTGGCCCACCGGGCGGCGCTCGGCCCAGCCGGCGTAGGCGGCGAAGAGGGTGACCAGGATGAGGAATGTCAGCTTGCGCATGCGGGGCTCCGGGACTGGCTGCCAGGGTAGGGGAGCGGCGCCGGCTTGCCAAGCCGTGCTGTCATCTTCGATCAGTAAGTTGTCATTTCCGGTCATTGAGCGCGCCCTGGGCGCTGCTTAGAGTCTGCCCCATACCGACCGTGGCCCGTCCGAGGCCCCGGCACCATGCCCGATGTGGAGGAATCATGACCGCCGCCCGCTACCCGCACCTGCTCGCGCCCCTGGACCTGGGCTTCACCACCCTGCGCAACCGCACCCTGATGGGCTCGATGCACACCGGCCTGGAAGAGAAGCCCAACGGCTTCGAACGCATGGCCGCCTATTTCGCCGAGCGCGCCCGCGGCGGCGTCGGCCTGATGGTCACCGGCGGCATCGGCCCGAACGAGGAAGGCGGCGTGTACGCCGGCGCAGCCAAGCTGACCACCGCCGAGGAGGCCGAGAAGCACAAGGTCGTCACCCAGGCGGTGCACGAGGCCGGCGGCAAGATCTGCATGCAGATCCTCCACGCCGGGCGCTACGCCTACAGCCCGAAATCCGTGGCGCCCAGCGCCATCCAGGCGCCGATCAACCCGTTCAAGCCGCGCGAGCTGGACGAGGAGGGCATCCAGAAGCAGATCCAGGACTTCGTCACCTGCTCGGCCCTGGCCCAGCAGGCCGGCTACGACGGCGTCGAGATCATGGGTTCGGAAGGCTACTTCATCAACCAGTTCCTGGTCGCCCACACCAACCAGCGCACCGACCGCTGGGGCGGCAGCTACGAGAACCGCATGCGCCTGCCGGTGGAGATCGTCCGCCGCGTGCGTGAGGCGGTGGGGCCGAACTTCATCATCATCTACCGCCTGTCGATGCTCGACCTGGTGGAAGGCGGCAGCACCTGGGACGAGATCGTCCTGCTGGCCAAGGCCATCGAGCAGGCCGGCGCCACCCTGATCAACACCGGCATCGGCTGGCACGAGGCGCGCATCCCGACCATCGCCACCAAGGTGCCGCGCGCGGCCTTCACCAAGGTCACCGCCAAGCTGCGCGGCGAGGTGGGCATCCCGCTGGTCACCACCAACCGCATCAACACCCCGGAAGTGGCCGAGAAGGTGCTGGCCGAGGGCGACGCCGACATGGTCTCCATGGCCCGGCCGTTCCTCGCCGACCCGGACTTCGTCAACAAGGCCGCCGAAGGCCGCGCGGACGAGATCAACACCTGCATCGGCTGCAACCAGGCCTGCCTGGACCATACCTTCGGCGGCAAGCTGACCAGTTGCCTGGTCAACCCGCGCGCCTGCCACGAGACCGAGCTGAACTACATCCCCACCACCCACGTGAAGAAGGTCGCCGTGGTCGGCGCCGGCCCGGCCGGCCTGGCCGCCGCCACCGTGGCCGCCGAGCGTGGCCACCAGGTGACGCTGTTCGACGCCGCCGGCGAGATCGGCGGACAGTTCAACGTGGCCAAGCGCGTGCCGGGCAAGGAAGAGTTCTACGAGACCCTGCGCTACTTCAAGCGCAAGCTGGAGACCACCGGCGTCGACCTGCGCCTGAACACTCGCGTGTCGGTCGACGACCTGGCCAAGGGCGGCTTCGACGAGATCCTCCTGGCCACCGGCATCGTCCCGCGCACCCCGGCCATCCCCGGCATCGACAGCCCGAAGGTGATCAGCTACCTGGACGCCATCCTCGAGCGCAAGCCGGTGGGGCAGAAGGTGGCGGTGATCGGCGCCGGCGGCATCGGCTTCGACGTCTCCGAGTACGTCACCCATGACGGCGAATCCACCAGCCTGGATCGCCACGCCTTCTGGAAGGAGTGGGGCATCGACGAGAACCTGGAAGCCCGCGGCGGCGTCGCCGGCATCCAGCCGCACCCGCATGCCGCGGCGCGCCAAGTGTTCCTGTTGCAGCGCAAGAAGTCCAAGGTCGGCGACGGCCTGGGCAAGACCACCGGCTGGATTCACCGCACCGGGCTGAAGAACAAGCGGGTGCAGATGCTCAACAGCGTGGAGTACCTCAAGGTCGACGACGCCGGGCTGCACATCCGCATCGCCGAGGGCGAGCCGCAGGTGCTGCCGGTGGATACCGTGATCGTCTGCGCCGGCCAGGAGCCGCTGCGCGAGCTGCACGACGGCCTGGTCGCCGCCGGGCAGAAGGTGCACCTGATCGGCGGCGCCGACGTGGCCGCCGAACTGGATGCCAAGCGCGCCATCAACCAGGGCTCGCGCCTGGCTGCCGAACTCTGATCCCTTGCCTTTGCCGCCCGGATGCGCCGTCCGGGCGGCAAAGGGCGGAGCCCGTCACAGTTTTCTGTCTGTCGTACGTCGCCTTCTTACAGCCAGCCGAGTGACTGCCAACCCAGTCACATCGCCTGCGTCACTATTTCCCCTAGACTTGCCCCGGCAGCGGTGCGTTCGAAGCCCGGCTGCCGGCCCCTGTGCGGGCCCAACCCTGTTCGCGACAGTCCAGAGGTCCCGTCATGAGCCTGCAGAAAAAGCCTCAGATGGTCGAGGCCGTGGCCTTCTTCGATGAGCGAGGCATCTGCAAGCAGATGCTCTATCCCGAATTCGAGGCCCTGCTCGACAACGTCGTGCAGATGCACGAGTTCGCCGACCGGCAGATGCGCCTGGCCTATGTGCTGATCAACGGGCGCCTGCAGGTCAAGGCGGCGGTGTTCTTCTACCTGGATTTCGACGAGAACGGCGAGGCCGACCGCGGCTGGAACCTGCCGCTGCGCCAGCTCGCCGACCGCGCCGGGCGCGGCCCGGACATGGGCGCCGGGCCGATCCGCCTGGCCTGCCGCAGCCAGTGCCCGGTGTCCTGGCACCAGATGCACCTGTGGGACCCGAGCCTGGTGACGGGCAACAACCACCTGGTGATGCTGCGCGACGCGATCCGGCGCAACCACCTCGGCCTGCTGGTGGAGGAGGAGCCCGTCGCCGTCGAGCCGCAGCGCCTGAAGGTCGCCGCCGAGCACCAGTGGTACGCGACGCCGGCGCAGGACCCGCAGGAGCAGGCCGAGAAGCTGGCCCAGGCGATGCTGGAAGAACACCGGCAGAAGACCGCCGAGCTGCTCGGCCAGCAGGCCTCGCGCCTGTCCAGCCTGAGCCAGCAGCACGAGCAGGAGCTGCAACGCCTGCGCCTGGGCGCCGAGGAACAGGTCAAGGTGCTGCAGGCCGAACTGGCCGCGCTGCGCGAGGGGCTCAAGCGCGAGGAAGAAATCAATGCCGGCCTGCGCCGCGAGCTGGATGAGCGGGTGGACGGCTTCCAGCGCGGCCGCGAGGAACTGACCGCGCAACTGCGCAGCATCGAGCAGCAGGGGCGCGCGGAGCTGGAGGAACTGCGCACGCAGTTCGAGGGCGAGGCCGATGCGAAGGTCGCGGCGGTGATCGCCCAGTACAAGGAACAACTGGCGCTGCGCGATGCCGAGCTGAGCTACCGCAACGAACTGGACCGCCAGCTGCAGCAGGACAACGAGGCCCTGCGTCGCGAGCTGGCTGCCCAGGCGGCGCGGGCGCAGAGCGATGCGCTGCTGGAGAAGCTGACCTCGCTCGGGGTGATCTTCGTCGTCTATCATCCCGGCGCCGGGCACCTGACCATTCCGCTGCAGGACATCCCGCGCTACCAGGAAAACCCCATGGCCTACGCCGCCGCCAAATGCTTCGTCTCCGAAGCCCAGTACTGCCAGTGGCTGGCCCACTACCAGCAGCCGACCTGCGACGGCCGCCTGTCCAACGGCGAACGCTGCGCGCTGCCGGTCGACCGCGTGGATACCCCGGGCCGCTTCGTCGACGGCGACAGCAACTGCTGCGCCCGGCACAAGACCAGCGGCGGCCTGCGTGGCGTGACCGCGGGCTAGGTGGCTGCCCTGCGATTCCCCGATTGGCGCCCGCTACCTCCCTTGCAACAGCTGCGCCTCGACTGGCTGGAACAAGCTGGCGTCGAGCTGGCACTGTTGCGCCTGGACCTGGTCGACGAGCGGGTGTCCGGCAACAAGTGGTTCAAGCTGGCGCCCTACCTGCGCCAGGCCGCCGAACAGGGCCTGGAAGGCCTGATCAGCCTGGGCGGCGCCCATTCCAACCACCTGCACGCCCTGGCCGCCGCCGGCCAGCGCTTCGGCTTCGCCACCGTCGGCCTGCTGCGCGGAAACGAACAGGACACGCCCACGGTGCGCGACCTGCGCGCCTGGGGCATGCAACTGCACTGGCTCGGCTACGCCGGCTACCGCGAGCGCCATGCCGAAGGTTTCTGGGCGCCCTGGCGCGAACGCTACCCACACCTGCTGGCGGTGGACGAGGGCGGTGGCGGTTTGCCCGGCGCGCTGGGTTGCGCGCCATTGGTGGAACAGTTGGGTGAGCAATTGCCGGGCATCGGCTGGAACGGTTACGACCAGCTCTGGGCCGCCTGTGGCACTGGCACCACCCTGGCCGGGCTGGTGCTGGGCGAGCAGGGCGCGCACCCGCTGATCGGCGCCCTGGCGGTGCCGCCTGGCCATGGCGTGGAAGCCATGCTGCCGCGGCTGCTGGCCGAGGCGGGGCATGAAGACGCCGGTTATCGTCTGCTGAACGCCAGCCGCGGCGGTTTCGGCAAGGTGGATGCCGGGCTGGTGCACTTCATGGCTGACTTCGAGGCCGCAACCGGCGTGCCGCTGGAGCCGCTGTACACCGGCAAGCTGCTGCTGGCCCTGCACGACGAGGTAAGCGCCGGGCGGGTGCCCCGCGGCAGCCGCCTGGTCGCCGTGCACAGCGGCGGCCTGCAGGGTAGGCGGACGATGGAAGAGCGTTTGCGGCGATTGCCGTAGGGTATTCGTTCGCGTCGGACGGATATATCGGCGCGGATCGCGGATAAGATCCGCTACGACCCACCCACGTCATTCGCGCGCCCTGCGCGCGGAATCGCGGGCAGGGCGCGCTACAGGTGTAGGCCGTACTCCACGGCGAACACGTAGGGCACGGTTGTAGGCGCGACTGTCTTGCCGACCGCGCCGAGATGCTCTTCGTAGGATGGGTTGAGCTTGCGAAACCCATGCTGCCATGGCGATGGGTATCGCTTCGCTCAACCCATCCTACGGAACCACCCCGCCGCTCCGGGCAGCCATCAGTGGGAATAGCCGTTATGCACCCGCGGCCACTGGTCACCGACCAGGAACAGCCGTTCGGCCTCGTACCATTCCCCCTGCTGTTCCTCCAGGCGCACCAGCAACTGCGGGAAGGCATCCGCCGGCAACTGCGCCAGCCAGGCGTCGAAGCGCTCCGGCGTCCAGCTCTGCTCGGCGGTCTTGCGCGCCGGAGCCAGCCATTCGCTGCGTGGCAGCGGCTGCCAGCGCCCCGTGCCCTGGGCGCGGTACAGCGGCCAGTGACTGCGGTGCAGCCAGGAGCCGCTCAGGTGATCGGGGTTGGCGCCCTCCGGCGCCGCGCACTCGCCGGGCCAGGGGTAGAACAGGTAGCCGCCCAGCCAGAGCGCGGCTTGCACCGGGGCGCTGCTGAAACCGGCGATCAGGGCGCGGCCGTGCGGGGTGGAGGAGAGCGGTAGCTGGTGCTCGCGCAGGTGGCGCAGCTTGTTCGCCAGGCGGTCTTCGGCGCCGGGGCCGAGCCAGTCTTCCGGGCCTTCGCGGCTGGGGCCCAGGTAGAGCTTGATGGCCAGCTCCAGGTGGTGCAGGCCGTCGTCGTCCTCCAGCAGCAGGTCCAGCTCGCCCAGGGTGTGGCCGTTGTCGCGCACCGCCAGGTTGGCGCCGAGCAGGCGCAGGTCCGGAGCCTGTTGCAGGGCGAACTGCCAGAGGCGTTCGTAGTAGCGGCCCAGGCGTTGTTGCGGCGAACGCTGCAGCCAGGCTTGCAGCGCTTCGCTGTGCCTTTCCTGTTCGCGCAGCCAGCCGCCCAGAAGCTCCGGCTCGGCCAGCCAGCGGCTCGCCGCCAGCGGATGACGCAGGGGCAGGGCGCCACCGGCATCCAGCAGGGGTTCGCCGAGCAGGGTCCAGGCGAGGTCGCGTACCGCGGGTTGGCGCAGTTCGGCTAGCAGCTCAGCGAGCAGGTAGGCGGTCGACTTCATCCGTGCAGCCTAGCCGAACGCCCGCGCTGGTGCGCGGGTTTGCCGCTGTTCGGGGGTTTCCCCCATAATTCCGGGCACTACCCGCTCGCACCCGCCGCCTGGAGTCTCATGGAATCCTTTCGCAATATCGGCATCATCGGCCGCCTCGGCAGCACCCAGGTGCTGGAAACCATCCGCCGGCTGAAGCGCTTCCTGACCGAGCGGCACCTGCACGTGATCCTCGAGGACACCATCGCCGAAGTGCTGCCCGGCCACGGCCTGCAGACCTGCTCGCGGAAGATCATGGGCGAGATCTGCGACCTGGTCGTCGTCGTCGGCGGCGACGGCAGCATGCTCGGCGCGGCGCGCGCGCTGGCCCGGCACAAGGTGCCGGTGCTGGGCATCAACCGCGGCAGCCTGGGCTTCCTCACCGACATCCGCCCGGACGAGCTGGAGACCAAGGTGGACGAGGTGCTCGGCGGCCAGTACATCGTCGAAAGCCGCTTCCTGCTCGACGCCCAGGTGCGCCGCCACGGCGAATCCATCGGCCAGGGCGACGCGCTCAACGACGTGGTGCTGCACCCCGGCAAGTCGACGCGGATGATCGAGTTCGAGCTGCACATCGACGGCCAGTTCGTCTGCAGCCAGAAGGCCGACGGCCTGATCGTCGCCACGCCCACCGGCTCCACCGCCTACTCGCT
This sequence comes from Pseudomonas sp. NBRC 100443, assembly GCF_030268185.1. Classification (NCBI taxonomy): domain Bacteria; kingdom Pseudomonadati; phylum Pseudomonadota; class Gammaproteobacteria; order Pseudomonadales; family Pseudomonadaceae; genus Pseudomonas; species Pseudomonas sp. NBRC 100443. Next base: position 7,171 of record NZ_BSQE01000020.1, on the reverse strand, counting down.
GTCCGCCGGCGGCCCGATCATGCATCCGAAGCTGGACGCCATCGTCATAGTGCCGATGTACCCGCACACCCTGTCCAGCCGGCCGATCGTGGTCGACGGCAACAGCGAGCTGAAGATAGTGGTGTCGCCGAACATGCAGATCTACCCGCAGGTCTCCTGCGACGGGCAGAACCACTTCACCTGCGCGCCGGGCGACATGGTCACGGTGAGCAAGAAGCCGCAGAAGCTGCGCCTGATCCACCCGATAGACCACAACTACTACGAGGTCTGCCGGACCAAGCTCGGCTGGGGCAGCCGGCTGGGGAGCAGCGAGTGAGCGAACTCGACCCGGGCCGTGGCTACGACCTGATCGGCGATGTCCACGGCTGCGCACACACCCTCGACCGCCTGCTGGAGCGGCTGGGCTACCAGTTGCACGGCGGCGTCTGGCGCCACCCGCGGCGCCAGGCGCTGTTCCTCGGCGACATCGTCGACCGCGGCCCGCGCATCCGCGAGGCCCTGCACCGGGTGCACGACATGGTCGCCGCCGGCGAGGCCCTGTGCATCATGGGCAACCACGAGTACAACCTGCTCGGCTGGTCCACCCCGGCGGCGCCGGGCAGCGGCCGCCAGTACCTGCGCGAGCACACCCCGCGGCACGCGCGGCTGATCCAGGAAACCCTCGACCAGTTCGAGGGCCACCCCGGCGACTGGCGCGACTTCCTCGGCTGGTTCCGGCGCCTGCCGCTGTTCCTCGACGCCGGGCGCTTCCGCATGGTCCACGCCTGCTGGGACAACGAGCTGATCGACTCGCTGCGCCGGCAGTTCCCCGACGGGCGCATCGACGAGGCCTTCCTGCAGTCCTCCGCCGAGCACGGCAGCTTCGCCTACCAGGTGTGCAACCGCCTGCTGCGCGGCACCGACATGCGCCTGCCCAACGGCATGACCCTGACCGGCAGCGACGGCTTCACCCGCGCGTTCTTCCGCACCAAGTTCTGGGAAGAGGACCGCGAGCCGGAGACCTACGGCGACATCGTCTTCCAGCCCGACGCGCTGCCCGACGAGGTGGCCGCCGAGCGCCTGAGCGCCGAGCAGAAGTCCAGCCTGCTGAGCTACGGCGCCGACGAGCCGTTGCTGTTCGTCGGCCACTACTGGCGTCGCGGCACGCCGGCGCCGATCCGCCCGAACCTGGCCTGCCTGGACTACAGCGCGGTCATGTACGGCAAGCTGGTGGCCTACCGGCTGGACCAGGAAACGCGCCTGCAGCGCGACAAGTTCGTCTGGGTGGACGTGAAGCGTCCGGGAGAGGATGAGTGAGCGCGGTAGTGGCCATGCGCCTGCCCCTGGCGGCGGACCTCGCCGGTTTCGTCGGCCTGCTGCAACGCCTGAACCTGCCCTTCCGGGTCAGCGAGGAGGCCGGCGAACAGGTGCTCTGGGTGCCGGACGAAAGCCTGGCCGAGCAGGTGCGCGACCTCTACCGGCGCTACCCGCAGGGCGACCCCGAGCTGGCTTCCAATACCTTGCCGCAGCGCCGCGGCCCGGGCTTCCTGGCCCAGGTGCGGGCCAGCAGGGTGACCGCCGCGGTGCTGCTGGTGACCTTCGCGGTCGCCGCCCTGACCCTGCTCGGCGGCAACCCGGACACCCTGCGCTGGTTCACCTTCCAGGACTTCCAACTGGTCGGCAGCGACCGGGTGCTGTTCCAGCCGCTGGCCGAGGGCCTGGCGGCGGGGCAGTGGTGGCGCCTGTTCACGCCCATGCTGATCCACTTCGGCTGGCTGCACCTGGCGATGAACGCCATGTGGTACTGGGAACTGGGCCGGCGCATCGAATACCGCCAGGGCGGCGTCATGCTGCTGGGCCTGAGCCTGGGCTTCGGCCTGGTGTCCAACGTCGTGCAGTACCTGGCCTCCGGGCCGAGCCTGTTCGGCGGCCTGTCCGGCGTGCTCTACGGCCTGCTCGGGCACTGCTGGATATTCCAGCTGCTGGCGCCGACCCCGGCCTACCGCCTGCCCAGGGGCGTGGTGGCGATGATGCTGATCTGGCTGCTGGTGTGCCTGTCCGGCGTCATCGACCTGCTGGGCTTCGGCTCCATCGCCAACGGCGCCCACGTCGGCGGGCTGGCGATCGGCTGCCTGACCGGCGCGCTGGGCGGCATGCTGGCGCGCGGGCGCCAGGCCTGATCCTTGGCGCCGTAGGATGGCGTTGAGCGAAGCGATACCCATCGCCGCAACATCCAATTCATCACCGGCACCAGGGTTATCGGTTTCCCGCATGACCGCGAGCAGGCCGGCGGCCACGGCCAACCGGCGTATAACGCGGAGCGTCATACGCCCTACGTCCATGCCACCGTTTGACCTCTGTTCGTGCGCCAGGCCGCCCGGCCCGGTAGAATGCCGGTTTTGCCCCCAGCAGGAGCCGGCCCCATGTCGTCCTTCGCCGAAACCATCGAGAACATCACCCCGGAAATCTACGAGAGCCTCAAGCTCGCCGTGGAGATCGGCAAGTGGCCGGACGGCCGCAAGCTCACCCAGGAACAGAAGGAGCTGTGCCTGCAGGCGATGATCGCCTGGGAGCTGCAGAACCTGCCCGAGGACCAGCGCACCGGTTACATGGGCCCGCAGGAGTGCGAGTCCCACGCCGAGCCGATCCCCAACATCCTCTTCTCGTCCAATTCGCTGCACTGATGGCCGGGCTTTGATGGAAGAGCTAGGACGCGGCGCCCTGAGCAAGATGTCGGCGCGCCTTGAAAGCCCCGTGCAGTACGCCTTCCGCCTCGGCGAGGAGGAAATCGCGGTCAACCCGCTGATCGGCAAGACCCTGCGCCTGGAATACCTGGGCGCCATCCACTGCTGCCATTGCGGGCGCAAGACGAAGAAGAGCTTCAGCCAGGGCTACTGCTACCCCTGCTTCACCAAGCTGGCGCAGTGCGACAGCTGCATCGTCAGCCCGGAGAAGTGCCACTACGACGAAGGCACCTGCCGCGAGCCTGCGTGGGGCGAGCGTTTCTGCATGACCGACCACGTGGTCTACCTGGCCAACTCCTCGGGCGTGAAGGTGGGCATCACCCGCGCCACCCAGGTGCCGACGCGCTGGATCGACCAGGGCGCGCGCCAGGCGCTGCCGATCCTGCGGGTGGCCACGCGCCAGCAGTCCGGGCTGGTGGAAGACCTGCTGCGCAGCCAGGTGGCCGACCGCACCAACTGGCGCGCCCTGCTCAAGGGCGAGGCCGAGCCGCTGGACCTGGCGGCCATCCGCGAGCAGCTGTTCGACCACTGCGCCGAGGGCCTGCGCGAGCTGCAGCAGCGCTTCGGCCTGCAGGCCATCCAGCCGGTGAGCGACATCGAGCCGATCGAGATCCGCTACCCGGTGCAGGCCTACCTGGCCAAGATCACCAGCTTCGATCTGGACAAGACGCCGGTGGTGGAGGGTACCCTGCAAGGCATCAAGGGCCAGTACCTGATCTTCGACACCGGCGTCATCAATATCCGTAAGTACACAGCTTATCAGCTAGCCATCAGCTATAAGCCTCAAGCGGCAAGCTGAGCCGGCGAACCACGAACTTGCGGCTTGAAGCTCGAAGCTTGAAGCTGCCCGGAGGGCCACATGCGCACTGATCAACCGAAAGTCATCTACCTCAAGGACTACCAGGCGCCCGAGTACCTGATCGACGAGACCAACCTGACCTTCGAGCTGTACGAGGACCACACTCTGGTCCACGCGCAACTGGTCATGCGCCGCAACCCCGAGCGCGGCGAGGGCCTGCCGCCGCTGGTGCTCGACGGCCAGCAGCTGGAGCTGCAATGGGTGGCCCTGGACGACCGCGTGCTGGAAGAGGGCGACTACCAGCTGGACGAGAACCACCTGACGCTGCAGCCGACCGCGAAACAGTTCACCGTCGACAGCACCGTGCGCATCCACCCGGAGAAGAACACCGCGCTGGAAGGCCTGTACAAGTCCGGCAAGATGTTCTGCACCCAGTGCGAGGCCGAGGGCTTCCGCAAGATCACCTACTACCTCGACCGCCCGGACGTGATGAGCAGCTTCACCACCACCGTCTCTGCCGAGCAGCATCGGTACCCGGTGCTGCTGTCCAACGGCAACCCGGTGGCCAGCGGTTCGGAAGAGGATGGGCGGCACTGGGCCACCTGGCAGGACCCGTTCAGGAAGCCGGCCTACCTGTTCGCCCTGGTCGCCGGTGACCTCTGGGCGGTGGAAGACACCTACACCACCCTGAGCGAGCGCGAAGTCGCCCTGCGCATCTACGTCGAGCCGGAGAACATCGACAAGTGTCAGCACGCCATGGACAGCCTGAAGAAGGCCATGCGCTGGGACGAGAAGGTCTACGGCCGCGAGTACGACCTGGACATCTTCATGATCGTCGCGGTCAACGACTTCAACATGGGCGCCATGGAGAACAAGGGGCTCAACATCTTCAACTCCAGCTGCGTGCTGGCCAAGGCCGAGACCGCCACCGACGCCGCGCACCAGCGCGTCGAGGGCGTGGTGGCCCACGAATACTTCCACAACTGGTCGGGCAACCGCGTGACCTGCCGCGACTGGTTCCAGCTGTCGCTCAAGGAAGGCTTCACCGTGTTCCGCGACAGCGAGTTCTCCGCCGACATGAACTCGCGCACCGTCAAGCGCGTGGAGGACGTGGCCTTCCTGCGCACCAACCAGTTCGCCGAGGACGCCGGCCCCATGGCCCACCCGGTGCGCCCGGACTCCTTCATCGAGATTTCCAACTTCTACACCCTGACCGTCTACGAGAAGGGCTCGGAAGTGGTGCGCATGATCCACACCCTGCTCGGCGCCGAGGGCTTCCGCAAGGGCACCGACCTGTACTTCGAACGGCATGACGGCCAGGCGGTGACCTGCGACGACTTCGTCAAGGCCATGGAAGACGCCAACGGCGTCGACCTGACGCAGTTCAAGCGCTGGTACAGCCAGGCCGGCACCCCGCGCCTGGCGGTGGAGGAAAGCTACGACGCCGCCGCCCAGAGCTACACCCTGACCTTCCGCCAGAGCTGCCCGCCGACCCCGGGCCAGAAGGACAAGCAGCCCTTCGTCATCCCGGTGGAAATGGGCCTGCTCGACCACCTGGGCAACTCGCTGCCGCTGCGCCTGGCCGGCGAGGAACACGCCCACGGCAGCAACCGCGTGCTGCAGGTGACCGAGGCCGAGCAATCCTTCACCTTCGTCGGTCTGGCCGAGAAGCCGCTGCCGTCGCTGCTGCGCGGCTTCTCCGCGCCGGTGAAGCTGAGCTTCCCCTACGACCGCGACCAGCTGATGTTCCTCATGCAGTACGACGAGGACGGCTTCAACCGCTGGGAAGCCGGCCAGCAGCTGTCGGTGCAGGTGCTCCAGGAACTGATCGGCCAGCACCAGCGCGGCGAGCAACTGGTGCTCGACGAACGTCTGATCGCTGCCTTCCACACCCTGCTGCAGGACAACGCCCTGGACCAGGCGATGGTCGCCGAGATGCTCTCGCTGCCCAGCGAGGCCTACCTCACGGAGCTGAGCGAAGTGGCCGACGTCGAGGCCATCCACGCCGCCCGCGAATTCGCCCGCAAGCGCATCGCCGAGGCCCTGCGCGAGCCGCTGTGGCAGCGTTACCAGGCCAACCGCGAAGCCTCGCGCAAGACGCCGTACCTGGCCGAGGCCGAGCACATCGCCCGGCGCAGCCTGCAGAACATCGCGCTGTCCTACCTGATGCTGGTGGGCGGCGACGAAGTGCTGGCGGCCTGCCTCGAGCAGTACGAGGCCTGCGATAACATGACCGAACGCCTGACCGCCCTGGCGGTGCTGGTCAACTCGCCGTATGACGACGAGAGGGCCAAGGGCCTGGAAATGTTCGCCGACTACTTCAAGGACAACCCGCTGGTGATGGACCAGTGGTTCAGCGTTCAGGCCGGCTGCACCCTGCCCGGCGGCCTGGAGCGCGTGCAGGCGCTGATGGGCCACCCGGCCTTCACCCTGAAGAACCCGAACAAGATCCGTGCCCTGATCGGCGCCTTCGCCAACCAGAACCTGGTCAACTTCCACCGCGCCGACGGCGCGGGCTACCGCTTCCTGGCCGACCAGGTGATCACCCTCAACGCGCTCAACCCGCAGATCGCCTCGCGCCTGCTGGCGCCGCTGACCCGCTGGCGCAAATACGCCCCGGCGCGCCAGGCCCTGATGCGCGCCGAGCTGGAGCGCATCCTGGCCTCCGGCGAGCTGTCCAGCGACGTCTACGAGGTGGTCAGCAAGAGCCTCGCCTGACGCTGCTCTTGGCTGACGAAAAAAGGTGTTATCGGCCCTGCCGGTAACACCTTTTTTTCGCCTGTGGACTTGCTGTCTCGCCAATCGCGCCGAGGCGTTCTTCGTAGGATGGGTTGAGCCTGCGAAACCCATCGGACCCTGGCGATGGGTATCGCTTCGCTCAACACCATCCTACGGTGCCCTCCTGCCAGGCAGGGGCAAGGGTTTCGCCGACAGCGCCGAGGTGCTTTTCGTAGGATGGGTTGAGCCTGCGAAACCCATGCTGTCGTGGTGATGGGTATCGCTGCGCTCAACGCCATCCTACGGTGGTGCTCCTCCTGCCATGCAGGCCGACGGCGCCGAGGCGCTTTTCGTAATTGGATGGACTCACCCTCACCGAGGCGTCGAGGCGCCACGGTGGCGGTCTAAGAAGCCACCGACAGTGAGGGTGAGTCCATGAAAAAGCATACGACGATGAATAAGCCGATGTCTGCAACCGATGTATCGGTGTGCATGACAGTCGCCGTGGATCTGGCGAAAAAGGTCTTCCAGGTGGCGGGGGAAGACGCCCAAGGTCAACTGGCGTACGAACAGCGAATCAAGTCGCGTGAAGCGTTTCAGGTGTTTCTGCAGAAGCTGCCGGAGGGCGTGACGGTGCTGATGGAGACCGGCCCTGGAGCACAAGCCTGGGCTCGGCTGCTGCAGGCGCAGGGCAACCTGGTGCGTATCCTGCCGGCCCAGCGGGTGGCCGAGCACCGGAGCGGAGCGAAGAATGATCGCAATGATGCCCACGCCATTCTGCGGGCGGGCCGGGATAGCAGTATTGCGTCGGTACCGGTGAAGAGCGTCGCGGCACTGGCGATGCAGGCCTGGCACCGTGTCCGGCGGGGCTATGTGCGGCGGCGCACCGCCATGGGTAATCAGATCCGCGGGCTGCTGCTGGAGCAGGGTA
>NZ_BSQE01000019.1:0-161289 GCF_030268185.1 Pseudomonas sp. NBRC 100443 | reverse complement strand
GGCATTGGCGGACGAAGGAATCCCGGGCTTGATGCAAACGACGACGTTCATCATCGCGCTGGCTGACCAGTTGCTCTCGGCGTTGCACCAATTCCCGTAGCCGCTCGCGCTCTGGCGAAGGCACCGTGCTGGGCGCTTCCTCCAGCGTCTGCGCCAGATGCGCCAGGACGGCTGCATCGATGGGATCGGTCTTGGCCAGCTTGCCCATGGCCGTGGCAAAGGCTCGCACCCGTGTGGGGTTCAGCCGCGAAACCCTGTGACCGGCACGAGACAGGCTGAACATCACTCCGCACTCATAACCGCCGGTCGCCTCCAGCACGATACGTTCGGGCTTTTCCTCGGCGAACAGCGCCAGCAACTGCTGGTGGCCCTGCTCGTCATTGGAAACGCTGAAGTTCTTGCCTTGTGGACGCAGCCATACGGCCAGCGAATCCTTGGCGACATCGATACCGACCCAACACGTCATGACCAAACCCTCGTAAACTGCACGGCGAGAGCACTCTGACTGCCCACGCTTGTGGTTCGAGGTTTAGCTCGTTCAACTGTTCGGGCTTGAGTCAGAGGACGGCGGGAGGCAGCTTGGGCTCCTACTCGTGCTCGCAACACCGCGGACCTGCAGCTTGCCTCCCGTCGCTCTCATCTTCGATCCTATCGAAAGTCGCTGACACAAGCGGACCTTGTCCGCGATAGCCGGAGGTATCGGCGCGATTCGCGGATAAGATCCGCTCCTACGCTGCCCCACCCATGCCGTAACCATGTAGGAGCGCGCCCTGCGCGCGAAATCGCGGGCAGGGCCCGCTCCTACAGGTCGCCGTGAGGCGTGGCACTCTCCCCCGTAGGACCTTGTCCGCGATAGCCGGAGGTTCCGGCGCGATTCGCGGATAAGATCCGCTCCTACGCTGCCCCAGCCATGCCGTAACCATGTAGGAGCGCGCCCTGCGCGCGAAATCGCGGGCAGGGCCCGCTCCTACAGGTCACCGTGAGGCGTGGCACTCTCCCCCAAGGAGCGGACCTTGTCCGCGATAGCCGGGGGTATCGGCGCGATTCGCGGATGAGATCCGCTCCTACGCCGTCCCACCCGCACCATTCCCATGGGCGGCGCAATCCGCCTGCCTCTACCCCGCCAAACGCCCCCGAGGCGGGGCTTCAGCCGGCCACGCGCACCTGCGGGCGGCGCGTGGTGCCGGCCAGTTCCCGGGCCAGGCAGTGGTCGAGGAACAGTTCCATGTAGCGGAAGCTCTTGCAGATGGCCGCGCGCAGTTCGTCCCAGCGCCCGGGGGCGATTTCCTGGCCGCACAGGGTGCAGATGATCTCCAGGGCTTCCCAGGGGTGGTCGTCGTCGTAATGGGCGTGCAGGCGCAGCCACTTCATCGCGCTCTTGCGCAGTTCCGCCGGCAGCGTCTGCTCGTAGGCGTCGCTGGAGCAGACCAGCGCCGACCAGTCGCCGGTCACGCCCTCCACCGCGTAGTTGGTGGCCGCCATGGCCACCGCCAGGTCGTCCGAGGCGCTGCTGTGCCAGCACCAGTGGCCGAGGGCGTGCAACGCCTCGGGCACCTCCTGCGCACGCAGCGCCGCCAGGCCCACGCCATAGGCCTCGGCCCAGCGCAGCCAGTGGTCGGCGTGGTTCAGTTCGACGCGGATGTTGCGCATCAGCCAGCGCCGCGCCATGTCCTCGCCGGGGGAACGGCCGAAGCGTGTCTTCAGCAGATTCTGCGACATATAGAGGGGGAACTGCTCGACCACCGGCCAACCGCCGATGAGGTAGGTGCGCATGGTCGCGGCGCCAATCTGGCCGTCGCGCAGGCGGCGGTAGAACTCGTGCCCGGAGACCGCGCGGCGGGCGCCTTCGCAGGCGGCCACCAGGTCCTGTGCCCACTGCGGGTAGCTGGTCAGGTCCTTCAGCGACCCGACGCGGAGAAATGCTTCGTTCATGCTGGCCCATCCTTGTGCGTCGACGAAATCGACCGCCAGACTAGATGACGGGCCGCCGGCTGTCACCGTCCGGAGGTGGTGTCCGGCTCCACCAGGGCCGGCTCCGCCTGCCCGGAATAGTGACGGTTGAACGGCAGCGGGCGGCCCACGGCGTAACCCTGGGCATAATCGATACCGATTTCCCGCAGCACCTCGAGGATTTCCTCCGACTCGACGAACTCCGCCACCGTGCGCTTGCCCATGACGTGGCCGATCTGGTTGATCACCTGGACCATGGCGCGGTCGATGGGGTCGTCGAGCATGTCCTTGATGAAGCTGCCGTCGATCTTCAGGTAGTCCACCGGCAGGTGCTTGAGGTAGACGAAGGACGACATGCCGGCGCAGAAGTCGTCGAGGGAGAAGCGGTAGCCCATGGCCTTGAGTTCGTGGATGAACTGGGTGGCGCTGACCAGGTTGGCGATGGCGCTGGTCTCGGTGACCTCGAAGCAGATGTTCTCCGGCGCCAGGCCGTAGGCCGGCTGCAGTTCGCGGAGCATCTGGATGAAACTGGCGTCGCCGATGGTCGCCCCGGACAGGTTGATGGCGCAGGTGGCGATCGGCTCGCAGCCGGCCTCGCGGCGTTCGGCGAGGATCTCGAAGGCGCGGTTGGCCACCCAGCGGTCGATCAGCGGCATCAGGCCGTAGCGCTCGGCGGCCGGGATGAAGTCGTTGGGCGGCACCAGGCGGCCGTTCTCGTCCAGCACGCGCAGCAGCAGCTCGACGTGCAGGCCCTCCTCGGCCTGCGGGTCGACCGCGCGGATGCGCTGGGCGAACAGGCGGAAGCGGTCCTCGTCCAGGGCCTGGCGGATGCGCTGGACCCAGGCCATCTCGCCGAAGCGCATGGACAGCTCGCTGTCGTCCGGGCTGAACACCTGGGCGCGGTTGCGGCCCTTCTCCTTGGCCAGGTAGCAGGCCATGTCGGCGCAGCGCAGCGCCTCCTCCACCGACACCAGCATGGCCGTGACGTGCACCACGCCGATGCTGACGGTGATGTTGAAGGGCCGCCGGTCCCAGACGAAGTGCAGGTTCTCGACGCCCTGGCGGAGGTTCTCGGCGATCTGCTCGGCGACCTCCGGCGGGCAGTTCTCCAGCAGCACGCCGAACTCGTCGCCGCCCAGGCGCGCCAGGGTGTCGCCCTCGCGCAGGCAGCTTTCGAGGACGCTGCAGGCCTGGCGCAGCAACTCGTCGCCGGCGGCGTGCCCGCAGGTGTCGTTGACCAGCTTGAACTGGTCCAGGTCGAGGTACATCAGGCTGTGGCGGTCGTTGCGCTGCGCCGAGCGCTCCAGCGCCTGCTCCAGGCGGTACTCGAACTCGCGGCGGTTGCTCAGGCCGGTCAGGGAATCGTGGGTGGCCTGCCAGGACAGGCTTTCCATGTACTGCCGCTCGCGGGTCATGTCGTGCAGCACCAGCGCCGCGCCGACGATGCGCCCGCCGACGCGGATCGGCGTGCCCACCAGGGTCACCACCACGCCGCTGCCGTCCAGGCGCTGCAGCAGCTTGCTGATCTCGCTGCCGGCCTCCACCTCGCCGCGCAGGACCTGCCCGACCAGGGCCAGGTCCTCTTCCTCGGAGGTCTCGTCGAGCATGCGCAGCAGCGACTTCAGCGGCAGCCCCACGGCCATCTCGCTGTCCCAGCCGATCATGCGTTCGGCGGCCGGGTTGAGGTAGGCGATGTGGGCGTTCTCGTCGATGGTGATGACCGCGTCGCCGATCGCCGCCAGGGTCGTCTGGGCCTTCTCGCGCTCGCTGTCCAGGGCGCTCTGGAAAGCGCGCTGGGCCAGCAGCAGGTTGCGCGTGCGCCAGGCCGCCAGGAGGATCAGGGCCAGGCCGCTGACGATGTTGGCCGCCAGCAGCAGGCGCATCACCGAGCGCGAACCCTGGGCGAGCGCGGCGCTAAAGGCCATGGAGGCGGGGGTCACGCCTTCGTTGATGGCCTGGATGCGCTGGTCCCAGTAGCTGATGTCGCCGGGGCCGACCTGGCCGGTCTGGATGCGCTGGTGCATCTCTTCGGCGATGGCCTGGAGCTGGTCGAGGTAGCGGTCGCCCTCCTTCCAGTAGCGCACCGCCTCGTTGAAGTAGCTGAAGTCGTGGAAATAGCGGTAGAGGGTGATGATGGCGCCGACGTCGTCGGGATGGTTGCCGCCGGCGAGGATGCCTTTGCGCGCCAGTTCGTAGTCCGGCTGCGGGCTGTCCAGGGCGGTGCGCAGCAGGCGGTCGCCGAGGGGGATGGCGATGGCTTCCTGGTAGCGCCGGTAGTCGTCGGCGTCGCGCGTCTCGCCGTAGCGCTGCAGGTAGTGGATGGCGTCCTTCTGGCCCTTGGACCAGAGGCTCTCGCCGCCGACGTAGGCGCGCACTCCCGAAATCAGGTAAAGGCTGCCTACGCCAAGCAATCCCTGCAGCAGGACCACGGCGATGAACGGCCATACCAGCTTCCACAGCCGGGAGTCATGGCGAATACGGCTCTGCCCAGTAGCACCCATGGATATTGTCGGATTCCTTTCGTGTCCTTACCGCTGCGGCAGCCCGCCGTAGCCGGACTGGAGCGCAACGGCCCCTCCTTACTCTTAGCGCATGGTAGCCATTCCACAAGGCGGGGGTACAGGGCCTGGGCCGAGGAAAATCTCAAAATTGTCCGACAATATGCCGCCGGCCGTCGCCTGCGCCGCTGCCAACCCCCGCGCCAGGGCCTCCGGTCAGCCGATGGGCGACAGTGGCGCACTTCGTCGGTGGTGGACGTGTCGGTGCCGCAGGGCAATTCCGTTCGCGAACGCGAAGCGCAGCGATGCGGATTCAGGGTGACGTCGAGCGATCAGGCCACGCCGGCCGCCGGGGAGCGCCGTTCGCGAGCAAGCTCGCTCCTACATCCGCCGGCAAACACCATGCCCGTAGGGTGGGTTGACACGAAGCGATACCCATCGCCATGGCGATGGGTTTCGCAAGCTCAACCCATCCTACGAAAAGCGCCTCGGCGCGGGCGGCAAGACAGTGGCGTCGGCATGACAGGAGGAACACCGACGTAGGATGGCGTTGAGCGAAGCGATACCCATCACCACCAACAGCGAAACAGGAATCAGCCCTGGCGGCCGCGCTCCAGCCAGCGTTCCAGCATCGGCGCCAGTTCTTCAAGCGGTTGGTAGCCATTGGTCAGCAGGGCCAACTGGCCATTGCGCTCGGCCAACAGGGTGGGGAAGCCGGCGATGCCCAGGTCGCGGGCCCAGGAGAAGTCGGCCTGGGTCGCCAGGTGGTTTTCCTGGCTGTCGAACAGCTCGGCGAACTCGATGCGCGGCAGGCCGACGCTTTCGGCCAGCTGCGCCAGGGTCGCGGCCTCGGTGACGTCGCGTCCCTCGACGTAGAAGGCCTGCTGGATGGCCTTGACCAGCGCCCAGGCGGCCTCCTCGTCCAGGCGCCGGGCGGCGACCACCGCGCGGCAGGCCGGCTCGGTGTCGTAGACGAAGCCTTCGGGCAGCGCGCCCTCGAAGCGGAACGGCTGGCCGGTGGCCTGCTGCACCGCCTGCCAGTGCTCGAGGATGTAGCGCCGGGTGGTCGGCTCCAGCGCCGCGCCATGGCCGGTGCGCAGCCCGCCCATAACCAGCGCCAGCGGTACGCCGGCGGCGCCCGCCTGCTCGATCAGCGCCTGGGCCACCGGGGCGAAACCCCAGCACCAGGAGCACATGGGATCCATCACGTAGAGCAGGCGGGCGTTGGCCAAGGATCAGTCCTCCAGGACGGCCTGCCGCGGGTCGCGGCCGATGGGGTGGGGCTGGTTGCGCAGCTTCGCCAGTTCGATCTGCTTCTGCCGCTCGCGGGCGCTGGCGCGGGTCTTCTCGCTCAGCGTGTCCCAGCAGTGCGGGCAGCTGATGCCCGGGGCGTAGTGCTCGCTGGCGCGGTCCAGGGCCGAGATCGGGTTGCGGCAGGCGTGGCACTGGTCGTAGTCGCCCTCGGTGAGGTCGTGGCGCACGGTCACCCGGTTGTCGAACACGAAGCAGTCGCCGCGCCACAGGCTCTGTTCCTCGGGCACTTCCTCCAGGTACTTGAGGATACCGCCCTTGAGGTGGAAGACCTCTTCGAAGCCCTCGCCGAGCATGTAGCTGGAGGCCTTCTCGCAGCGGATGCCGCCGGTGCAGAACATGGCGACCTTCTTGTGTTTGGCCGGGTCGTAGTGGGCCTTGACGTATTCGGGGAACTCGCGGAACGACTTGGTCCTGGGATCGACGGCGCCTTCGAAGGTGCCGATGGCCACTTCGTAATCGTTGCGGGTGTCGATCAGCAGCACCTCGGGGTCGCTGATCAGCGCGTTCCAGTCCTGCGGCTCGACGTAGGTGCCGACGCGGCGGTTGGGGTCGACGCCGGGCACACCCAGGGTGACGATCTCTTTCTTCAGCTTGACCTTGGTGCGGTAGAACGGCTGCTCGTCGCAGTAGGATTCCTTGTGGTCGACGTCGGCCAGGCGCGGGTCCCGGCGCAGCCAGGCGAGCAACGCGTCGATGCTCTCGCGGGTGCCGGACACGGTGCCGTTGATGCCTTCCTCGGCGAGCAGCAGGGTGCCCTTGATGCCGTTGTCCAGCAGGGTCTGCAGCAGGGGTTCGCGCAGCGCGACGTAGTCCGGCAGGGAAACGAACTTGTACAGCGCCGCCACGACGATGGAGCGGGTCATGGGGTACATCCTCCAGTGGTCGCCCGCGTAAAGGGCGGACCGGGTCAGAAAAGACAACGCCGGCATCGGTTGCCGGCGTTGGCGCATTCTACCGCAACGACCGGGCAGCGTCAGTGGTCGTGCTTGCTGCCGCCGCGGCAGGTCGGCGAGTCGGGCGCGGCGCCCTGCCCGGCCCATTCCTCGGGGGTGTAGGTGTGCAGCGCGAGGGCGTGGAACTGGCCCATCAGCTCGCCGAGGGTGGCGTAGACCTTCTGGTGCCGCTTGACCGAATTCAGCCCGGCGAACACCGGGCTGACGATCACGGCCTTGTAGTGCGTTTCCTGGCCGCGGCTGTGCATGTGGCTCTCGTCCAGCACCTGCAGGTGCTGCGGTTCGAGGCCGGCTGCCAGGGCGGACTGGATACGTTCCTGCATGCTCATGTCGCTGTTTCCGTCACTTCTTCGCCGGGGCCTTCACGCCCAGTTCCTTGTCCATGTCGCCCAGCAGCTTGTTCACCGGGTCGACCGCGGTCTGCAGCTTGGCCTGGGTCAGCTGGGCGGACTGCGCGGTCAGGCGCGGCATCTTCTGCAGCACTTTCTGGCCCAGGGGCGAGGCGTAGAAGTCGTTCAGCTGCTTGAGCTCGGACTCGGTGAAGTTGTCCGAATAGAGCTTGACCAGCTCCGGCTTGATCTTCTCCCAGCCCACCGCGCGGTCCAGCTCGGCGTTGGCCTTGGCCTGGTAGCGGTCGAGCACCGCCTTCTTGCTGTCCGGCGCCTTCGCCTGGGCGAAGTGCTGGGCGAACATCTGCTGCACCTGGGCGTAGACCGGCACCGTGAGCTTGTCGGCGTGGACCTGCTTGAGGAATTTCTCGGCCTCGGCGGCGGAATCGGCCAGGGCCATGGAGCTGAAACCAACGAGGAGTGCAGCGGTGCAAATCTTGCGAAGGGCGGTCATGGGCAGTCCTTGAGTCTGTCTGGTGTGTCCCTTGGGACCCGCCATTCTGCGCCTAAGTTCTGAAAGCCCTCAAGCGGGAGCCGAGCAACGGCGTTTATGCCAGCCCAGTGGCAGAAATGACTGAAAGTTGCTGCCTACCCTTGTTCTGCCAGCGGCGAATCGGCATGCTGGGTCAGATTGTCACATGGATGTGTTCGATGACCTCCCAGGCCCGCCTCACGCTGCCTCCTGCCCTACCGATGTTGTGCGATGCGCGAGGCCACCTGGACCCGGGCGCCATCGGCTGGTCGTCGCGGCCGCTGCTGGATTGCGCCCTGCCCGGCCAGCGCGGCCGGCGCAAGCGCTGGAACCACTGGTGCCTGATCAGCCCGGGCTGGATGCTCTCGCTGACCATCGCCGACCTCGACTACCTCGGCTACGGCGCCCTCTACTTCCTCGACCTGAACACCGGCAAGGCCTATTCCCGCACCCAGATCTGCCCGCTGGGCCTGTGCTGCGAGCTGCCCGACCACCCCAACCAGAACCACGCCTTCCGCCACGAACGCCTCAACCTGGGCTTCGACGACCAGGGCGCGCGCCTGCGCATCCACGCCGACGCCGGCGACCTGGGCGGCCTGCCGCTGTCCCTGGCGCTGGACGTGCAGCGCCCGGCGCACCTGGACTCGGTCAACCTGGTGGTGCCCATGGGCGGCAACCACTTCCACGCCTGCAGCCGGCAGATGGGCCTGGCCTTCACCGGCGCCCTGCAACTGGGCGAGGAAACCTACCAGGCCCAGGCCGGGCAGAGCTTCGCCGCGCTGGACTTCGGCCGTGGCGTGTGGCCCTTCCGCAGCTTCTGGACGCGCGCCGCCTTCGCCGCGCCCGGCGGCATCGCCGGCAACTTCGGCTCGGGCTGGACCGACCGCAGCGAACACAAGGAAAACGCCCTGTGGTTCGGCGGCGAGCTGCAGCGCCTGCGCGGCGAGGTGGACATCCGCCAGGCGCCCAACGACCCGCTCGCCCCCTGGCGCCTGAGCACCGCCGACCAGCGCGTGGACCTTGCCTTCACCCCGCTCAAGCTGCACGAGGCCTCGCCGCGCCTGGGCCTGCTCTACGCCCACACCAGCCAGTGGTTCGGCCACTACGACGGCTTCCTGCGCAGCGTCGCCGGCGAGCAGGTGCCGGTCAAGCGCGCCCTGGGCTGGATAGGCGCCACCCACGCGCGCTGGTAGGCCCGCCGGCAAGCTATAAGCGCCATTGACGCAGCGCGGAACCCGAAAGCCGGCACAAGGCCTAAACTCCCTCAGATCATTCCGGGAGGACGCCTTCATGAAACGGACCGAAACCGACAGCCTGGGGCCCATCGAGGTCGACGAGCAGGCCTACTGGGGTGCGCAGACGCAGCGCTCGCTGGAGAACTTCGCCATCGGCGGGCAGCGCATGCCGCTGGCCGTGGTCTACGGCCTGACGCTGGTCAAGAAGGCCGCCGCGCGCATCAACGTGCGCCTGGGCGAGCTGCCGGCGGAGATCGGCCAACTGATCGAGCAGGCCGCCGACGAGATCCTCGCCGGCCAGCACGACGACCAGTTCCCCCTGGTGGTCTGGCAGACCGGCAGCGGCACCCAGAGCAACATGAACGTCAACGAGGTGATCGCCGGCCGCGCCAACGAACTGGCCGGCAACGCCCGCGGCGGCAAGGCGCCGGTGCACCCCAACGACCACGTCAACCGCGCGCAGAGTTCCAACGACAGCTTCCCCACCGCCATGCACCTGGCCGCCGCCCGAGCCGTGCACCAGGAGCTGCTGCCGGCCATCGCCGAGCTGGTCGGCGGCATAGCCGCGCAGTCGGCGCGCCACGCCGACCTGGTGAAGACCGGGCGCACCCACCTGATGGACGCCACGCCCATCACCTTCGGCCAGGAACTGTCGGCCTTCGTCGCCCAGCTCGACTACGCCGAGCGCGCCATCCGCGCCGCGCTGCCGGCGGTCTACGAGCTGGCCCAGGGCGGCACCGCGGTGGGCACCGGGCTGAACGCCCCGGCGGGCTTCGCCGAGGACATCGCCGCCGAGCTGGCCGGCCTCACCGGCCTGCCCTTCGTCTCGGCGCCGAACAAGTTCGCCGCCCTCGCCGGCCACGAGCCGCTGGTGACGCTCTCCGGCGCCCTGAAGACCCTCGCCGTGGCGCTGATGAAGATCGCCAACGACCTGCGCCTGCTCGGCTCCGGCCCGCGCGCCGGCATCGCCGAGGTACGCCTGCCGGCCAACGAGCCGGGCAGCTCGATCATGCCCGGCAAGGTCAACCCGACGCAGTGCGAGGCGCTGTCGATGCTGGCCTGCCAGGTCATGGGCAACGACGCCGCCCTGACCTTCGCCGCCAGCCAGGGCCACCTGCAGCTGAACGTGTTCAAGCCGGTGATCATCCACAACCTGCTGGAGTCCATCCGCCTGCTGGCCGACGGTTGCCGCAACTTCAACAGCCACTGCATCGCCGGCCTGCAGCCGGACGCCGAGCGCATGGCCGAGCACCTGGAGCGCGGCCTGATGCTGGTCACTGCGCTGAACACCCACATCGGCTACGACAAGGCCGCGGAAATCGCCAAGAAGGCCTACAAGGAAGGCACCTCGCTGCGCGAGGCGGCGCTGGAGCTGGGCTACCTGACCGATGCGCAGTTCGACGAATGGGTCCGCCCGCAGGACATGCTGGAGGCCGGGCAGCATGGTTGAATCCGGCAAATCCGGCGCCACGCCCCTGGAGGGCGACGGCAAGCGCATCCTGGTGATCCTCGGCACGCCCAAGGCCGACGGCTTCTGCCACGCCCTGGCCGACGCCTACCAGCACGGCGCGCGCAGCCGGGACCACGTGGTGCGCACCCTGAAACTCGGCGAACTGCGCTTCGACCCGGTGCTGCGCGGCGGCTACGAGCGCAGCCAGGACCTGGAGCCGGACCTGCTCGAAGCCCAGCGCCAGGTGCACTGGGCCCAGCACCTGGCGTTCGTCTACCCGATCTGGTGGGGCGGCCTGCCGGCGCTGCTGCAGGGCTTCTTCGACCGGGTGTTCCTGCCCGGCTTCGCCTTCCGCTACCGCACCCCGCAGGACCGCGAGTGGGAACCGCTGCTGGGCGGGCGCAGCGCCGACCTGCTGGTGACCCACGACCAGACGCACTGGCGCTACCGCCTGCGCCAGGGCGCCCCGGCGCACCGCCAGATGGTGCGCTGCATCCTCGGCCCGTGCGGCATCGCCACCCGCCACCTGGAAGAGTTCAGCCCCATGCGCGGCGCCAGCGAGGAACAGCGCCAGGCCTGGCTCAAGCGCGCCGAGTCGCTGGGCTCGCAGGTGTGAGCACCGGGCGGGCCGACGGCCCGCCCAGCATCCCATCTCCGGGAGCCGGGGCTTTTCCAGACGTTCCCTAAAGCCCCCTCCCGCCCTCCTCGCCTAGCATCCCGGCCCTTGCCGCCATTCCGGCGGCCCTTGGGTTCCTGGGAGGGAAACATGTTTCGCAAACTCGGTGCCGAACTCGTCGGCACCTTCTGGCTGGTCTTCGGCGGCTGCGGCAGCGCCGTGCTGGCCGCGCAATTCGGCAATGTCGGCATCGGCCTGCTCGGTGTGTCGTTGGCCTTCGGCCTGACCGTGGTGACCATGGCCTACGCCGTGGGGCCGATCTCCGGCGGCCACTTCAACCCGGCGGTGAGCCTGGGGCTGTGCGTCGGCGGACGCTTCCCCGCCCAGCACTTGCTGCCCTACGTGCTGGCCCAGGTAGCCGGCGGCCTGCTCGCCGGCGCCGCGCTCTACTGCATCGCCAGCGGCGCCGCCGGCTTCGACCCGTCGAAGGGCTTCGCCGCCAACGGCTACGCCGAGCACTCGCCGGGCGGCTACAGCCTGCAGGCGGTGCTGCTGTGCGAAGTGCTGATGAGCGCAGTCTTCCTGTTCATCATCATGGGCGCCACCGACCGCGACGCCCCCGCCGGCTTCGCGCCGCTGGCCATCGGCCTGGCCCTGGCGCTGATCCACCTGGTCAGCATCCCGGTCAGCAACACCTCGGTAAACCCGGCGCGCAGCCTGGGCGTGGCGCCCTTCACCGATCCCTGGGCGCTGCAGCAGCTGTGGGCATTCTGGGTCGCGCCGCTGGCCGGCGGGGTGCTCGGCGCCCTGGCCTGGCGGGTGATTCGCGGGCGTTAAGTGATTCGCGGATGGGGTCCGCTCGTTCAGGGGAATGACGTCGGCGCGCGGGCTTTCCCCTCACCCCAGCCCTCTCCCGGAGGGAGAGGGAGCTAGTCCGTGCCGAGAGGAGGCCTGGTTTCAGCCGGCAATCCCTGTGCTAGCCGGCTAATGCCGAAACACCAACGCACTCCGAACGGTCCCCTCTCCCTCCGGGAGAGGGTTAGGGTGAGGGGGCCGCAGGCCTGCTCGCTCGATTCCGTTTCCCCACACGCTCCATGAAGCCATGCACTTGTAGGAGCGGGCCCTGCCCGCGATTCGCGCGCAGGGCGCGCTCCTACAGGGAATGACATCGGTGCTCGGGCTTTCCCCTCACCCCAGCCCTCTCCCGGAGGGAGAGGGGGCTAGTCCGTGCCGAGAGGAGGCCTGGTTTCAGCCGGCAATCCCTGTGCCAGCCGGCTAACGCCGAAACACCAACGCACTCCGAACGGTCCCCTCTCCCTTCAGGGAGAGGAGGGTGCCCTGATCCACGGCCCCGCCGATCGCCCTTCCCGCATTCACGATAACGTCCCCGCACCGGCTTCATCCGCCCCTATCATTCGCGAAATCGAAGGGATGGCTCAGGACGACAGCGCCGCCCTCGCCCGCCGCGCCCGGTAGCTGCGCAGCAGCGACGGCGCCAGCGCGGTCAGCGCCGAACCCGACACCACCAGCAGCGCCCCCAGGTAGGCCAGGCCGTCGAGGCTTTCCGGCTGCAGGTGCCCGGGCCACAGGCTGGCCGCCACGGCCACGCTGGCGATGGTCACCAGGGGCGTCAGCGCCAGGGTCGCGCTGACCCGCGAGGCTTCCCAGTGGGCCAGGGCCTCGGCGAAGGCGCCGTAGGCCACCAGGGTGTTCAGGCAGCAGGCCAGCAGCAGCCAGGCCTGCACGCCATCGAGCAGCAGCGCCTGCTGCGGATGCGCCCAGGGGCTGAGCAGCAGCGCGCAGCCCAGGTAGATCACCATCATCACCTGCAGCGAGTTCCACTGCGTGAGCAACTGCTTCTGCGCCAGGCCGTAGAAGGTCCAGACGAAAGCCGCCAGCAGGACGATGAGCACGCCCAGGGTGTAGTCGCCCAGCGAGCCGAACAGTTCCCCGAGACGCTGGTTGAAGAACAGCGCGAAGCCGCCCAGCAGCACCAGCAGGCCCAGCCCCTGGCCGAGGCTGAAGCTCTCCTTGAAGACGAACAGGCTGCCGAGCAGCAGCAGGATGGGCGCGATCTGGATCACCAGCTGGGTGGTGCCCGGGGTGAGCATGCGCAGGCCGACCAGGTAGAACACGTAGTTGCCGGTCAGCCCCAGCACCGCCAGCAGCACCAGGCCGCCGCCGCGCCGGCCCAGCGGGCGGAAGCGCGGCAGCTGGCCGCGCAGCGCCAGCCAGACGAACAGCACGCCGCCGGCGGCCACCAGGCGAAACCAGGTGACGGTCACCGGGTCCATCACCTTCAGGACCTCCTTCAGCTTGATCGGCAGGATGCCCCAGAGCACGGCGGTGACCAGGGAGAGGAACAGGCCGAATTGCCAGCGGCCGGAGGAAACGTGCATGGAGGACAGCCCTTCGCGTGTGCGGTCAGCCATGCTAAGCCAGCCTCGGTGGCGCTCGACAGGAACAGTTCGGCGATACAACTGTACCGGTCCGACGGCACACCCGGGCGCAGGCGGGCGGAAGCGCTACTGGAGACCTACGAAAATCCTCTTCCCAGCTGTACCTGTCGCATTCCCGGCGCAGCGTCCTAGACTGCCCGTTCCCCATAGGAGAACCTCCATGCCGCTCAGCCTGCCCGCCCTCGAAGCCGCTGCCGCCATCGTCCACCGCAGCCTGCCGCCCACCCCGCAGATCCGCTGGCCCCTGCTGGTGGAGGCCCTGGGCTGCGAAACCTGGGTCAAGCACGAGAACCACTCGCCGGTGGGCGCCTTCAAGCTGCGCGGCGGGCTGGTCTACTTCCACCACCTGGCGGCCCAGGCGCCCTGCCCGGCCGGGGTGATCAGCGCCACCCGCGGCAACCACGGCCAGTCCATCGCCTTCGCCGCGGCGCGCCTGGGCATGCCGGCGACCATAGTCGTGCCCCACGGCAACAGCCGCGAGAAGAACGCCGCCATGCGCGCCCTGGGCGCCAACCTGATCGAGCACGGCGAAGACTTCCAGGCCTCCCGCGAATACGCCACCGCACTGGCCGAGCGCGACGGCCTGCACCTGATTCCCTCCTTCCACCCCTGGCTGGTGGCCGGCGTGGCCAGCTACAGCCTGGAGCTGCTGCGCGCCCTGCCCGGCCTGGACGTGTGCTACGTGCCGGTGGGCATGGGCTCGGGCATCTGCGGGATGATCGCCGCGCGCGACGCCCTGGGCCTGAAGACGCGCATCGTCGGGGTGGTCTCCAGCCATGCGCCGGCCTATGCGCTGTCCTTCGCCGCCGGGGAGCCGGTGTTCCACGCCACCAGCACGCAACTGGCCGACGGCATGGCCTGCACCACCCCGGAGCCGAACGCGGTGGCGATGATCCGCGCCGGCGCCGACCACATCGTCCAGGTCAGCGATGCGGAAATCGGCGCGGCCATGCGCCTGCTGTTCACCGCCACCCACAACGTCGCCGAGGGCGCCGGCGCCGCGGCGCTGGCCGCCGCCCTGCAAGAGCGCGAGGCGCTGCGCGGGCTGAAGGTGGGCCTGGTGCTCAGCGGCGGCAACGTCGACCGCGAGGTCTACGCCCGCGAGCTGTCCGGCGGCTGACCGTCCCAGTGCGCGCCCGGCCCCTGCTCCGCCAGCCTGTCGCCGGGGTTGCGCAGCGGGCAGCTCTCCAGCGACAGGCAGCCGCAGCCGATGCAGCCGTTGAGCTGGTCGCGCAGCAGCACCAGCTTGGCGATGCGCTCGTCCAGATCGTCGCGCCAGCGCGCTGAAAGCCGCGCCCAGTCGGCGGCCATGGGCGAACGCCCGCTGGGCAGGCTGGCCAGGGCCTCGGCGATCTCGTTCAGTGGAATGCCGACGCGCTGCGCCACCTTGATCACCGCCACCCGGCGCAGCACGTCGCGCGGGTAACGGCGTTGGTTGCCGGCATTGCGGGTGCTGTGGATCAGCCCCTTGGCCTCGTAGAAATGCAGCGCGGACACGGCCACGCCGGCGCGCCTGGCGAGTTCGCCGACGCTCAGTTCATGGGGTACGTGCAGGGCCTGGTGTTTTTTCGGCATGGCGGGCTTGACCTCAAGTTAAGTTGAGGTTTTACCCTCGCCAGCGTCTGCCTTCAAGCCCAGGAGCCCACCCATGATCATTCCCAGCGCCTACTGCAGCACCGACGCCGACCAGCCCGAGACCCCGACGCATTTCGCCCTGCTGATCGACATCGAGGTGGCGCCGGCGCAACAGCCCGACATCGCCGAGCGCCTGGGCCGCTACCTGGAGCAACTGCGCGAACTGTTCCACCAGGCGCCGGGCTACCTGGGCGCGGAACTGCGCGCCAGCGAAGACGGCCGCCACCTGCTCGGCTGCGTGCACTGGCGCAGCCGCGAGGACTGGGAAACCACCTGGGACTGCGCCGCCACGCGCAGCGAGCTGTTCAGCGACAGCCTGCTGCGGCTGGGGGCCAGGAGCATTCATTTCGACAGTTTCCTGGTGGCGGAGCGGTTGGCCTGAGGGGCGAAGCCGAGGCGCTCTTCGTAGGATGGGTTGAGCCTTGGCGAAACCCATGCGGCCGTGACGTTTCCCCTGTGGCGTATGCGGCCCATGGCCGCGAATCGCGCGCAGGGCGCGCTCCTACAGGTGAGTCCGGGGGTGCTCGCCTGCAAGGTACGCGAGCTGGCCACAGCGACCGGGTAGAGCCGCTAGGGCACGGCCCAGCACCAACCCTCGGCACTGGCCTGCAGTCGGCCGTCCAGCTCCAGGGCGGCGAGGAAGGCCTCGTCGTGGGAGACCACCAGCAACGCGCCACGGTACTGCCGCAGCAACGCTTCCAGAGCCTCCAGGGCCGGGAGATCGAGGTGGTTGTCCGGCTCGTCGAGCAGCAGCAATTGCGCCGGCTGTTCGGCGTACAGCTCGCAGGCCAGCGCCGCCTTGACCCGCTCGCCGCCGCTGAGCAGTGCCGTGGGCAGTTCGATGCGCGCGGCGCCCAGGCCCATCCGGGCCAGGCGCGTGCGCAGGTCGGAAGGCGCCATGCGGCGGTTGCGCTCCAGCAATGACTGCAACACCGAGCGATCCGCGCGCAGGCTGTGCAGATGCTGATCCAGATAGGCCGTGCGCACCGTCGTCTCGCAGTAGCCGGCGAGCGGCGCCAGGTGGCCGGCCAAGACCTTGAGCAGGGTCGACTTGCCGCAGCCATTCGCCCCGGTCAGGGCCAGCCGGCGAGGCCCGCAGAGCTGCAGATCGAGCGGGGCACGGCAGGTGCCGAAGGGCAGGCGCAGCCCTTCCAGCACGAGCACCCCGCGTTGAGCCGGCAGTTCGCAGTCCGGTGCGTCCAGCAGCACCTCGGCGTCCTGGCGCACCCGGGCGAAGGCTTCGCGAACCTCGTCGTCGAGTCGCTCGCGGCGCTCGCCGTGCTGGCTATGCAGCCTGGCGATGCTGGCCTGGCTTCGCTCCTTCTGTCGGTCCACCAGGATGGCCGCCTGATTGACCTCGCGGGCCTGATGCCGGCCCCTGGCCTGGCGGTGCTCCTGGCGCTCGCGCTGGGCCTGCATGGCGCGTTGCTGGCGTTCGCGCTCCAGCTTGCGCCGCTGCAATTCGCGCAGCGCGCCATCCCGCTCCAGGCGGTGCGCCTCGCGATAGGCGGAATAGCCTCCGGCGTAACTGCGCAGCCCATCCGCCGACAGTTCCAGGATGCGCTGCATGCCCTCCAGCAGCAGGCGGTCATGGCTGACCAGCAACAGGCCGCCGCGCCAGCGCTGCAACTGTTCGTGCAGGGCCTCGCGGGCGGGCCGGTCGAGGTGGTTGCTGGGTTCGTCGAGGATCAGGCAGTCGGCCCCGCTGAGCCAGGCGCCGAGCAGCGCCACCCGCGTGGCTTCGCCACCGCTCAGGCGCGCCGCCGGGGTTTCCGCCTCCAGGTGGCCGAGGCCGCAGGCGGTCAGCTCCGCCTCCAGGCGCTGGCGAACGTCCCAGCGGCCGTCGAGCAGTTCATAGTCCGCCGCGTCCACGCCACCGGCCTCGATACGCGCCAGGGCCTGCAAGGGAGCCGCCACGCCGGCAAGCTCCGCCACGCTGGCGGCGCCCGCCGGGTGCTGCGCCAGGTAGTGCACGCGCCCCTGGCGCAGGCAACGCCCGGCGCTGGGCGCCAGCTCGCCGGCGAGGATGCGCGCGAGCAGCGACTTGCCCACGCCGTTGCGCCCCACCAGGCCGGTGCGGCGTTCGTCGAGGCTTTCGTCAATATCGCGGAAGAGAATTTCGCCAGTGGGCAACTGGCAGGTGACGCCTTGCAGCGCCAGGGTGAAGGGGCTCGTCATACCGACTCCAATGGATGCCATGAATCCCCCAGGGCACACAGCCTGGGACGGAAACGGGCCGTGCGGGCACGGCGGCATCAATTGCGCATCGGACGAACACCTCGCGAAAGGAAATGAAGTGCGCACTATAAAGAGCGACAGCCACGGCTGTCAGCCCCCGGCGAGACGAACGGATTCAGTGCCGGCGCTGGCGCAGCCGGATTGGAAAGCCACCTGGGACTGCGGCACCTGAAAGGCCAGGAGCGTTCATTTCGACAGCTTCCTGGTGGCGGAGCGGTTGGCCTGAGGGCCGTCGCCGAGGCGCTCCTCGTAGGATGGGTTGAGCCTTGGCGAAACCCATGCGGTCGTGGCGATGGGTATCGCTTCGCTCAACACCATCCTACGCTGGAATTTCCGCGGCCCATGGCCACGAATCGCGCGCAGGTGGGTTCGGAGGTGCTCTTCGTAGGAGCGAGCTTGCTCGCGAATGAGCCCCGCAGCGGAGTCTGTTCGCGAGCAAGCTCGCTCCTACGAGAAGCCGGGGTTGCCCGCTCCTGCAAAAGAGCGACAGCCCCGGCGAGACGAACGGAATCAGCACGGGCGCTGGTGATTGCGCTGGAACGTCTCCTCGCCCATCGCCGCGATCTGCCCGTCGATCAGCGCCTCGAACGGCCGCAGCAGCGCGTCGAAGGACTGCGGTGCATCCAGCGCGTTCAACGCATGCACCACCGCCTCGATGGTCGACAGCGCGCCCTCGGCCGGTGCCTTGCGCAGGCGGTAGCGCGAGGTCAGGCCTTCGGGCAGCACCACCCGCGGCAGGGCCGCCAGGTTGGGGTTGAGGTGCAGCAGCTTGCGCGCCTTGCGCCAGGTGCCGTCGGGCACCACCAGCAGGCGCGGCCGGGTGGCCGGGCGGGCGGCCAGTTCGGCGAGGGGGATGGCGTTTTCGCCGGGGAACAGCAGCCAGGCGTCCTCGGCGGACAGGTCGAGGTCGCTGAAGTCCTCGCCCACCCGCAGTTCGGCGTTGGCCAGGCCGAGGGCCGCCAGGCGCGCGGTGTTCAGGGCGTGGCCGGTTTCGCTGGGGTGTTGCAGCAGGAGCACCCGGGTGCGGTTGTCCAGGCGCGGGATCAGCGCGCACAGGCAATGGCCGGCCGGGCGCAGGCAGCGTTCGCAGCGGGCGCGGCTCATGGCTTGCCCGGCTGCGTGCGCAGCAGGTCGCGGAAGTTCTGGATCAGCGGCTCGCGGGAGCGGCCGCGGCGCAGGATCAGCGAGAACGGCGCCTGGTAGCCGAAGGTGGCCGGCGACAGCGCGCGCAGCCTGCCCTGCTCCACCCAGGAATGTGCGTAGTGCTCGGGCAGGTAGCCGATGTAGCCGCCGGAAAGGATGAGGATCAGCTGCGCCTCCATGCTCTCCACCGTCGCCGCGCTGTGCTTGAAGCCGTGGCGCGCCAGTTCCGCCTGGCTCCAGTAGCCGCGGCCGACCATGCGCTGCTGGGTGATCAGCTCGGCGGGGATGCGCCGGCCGTCGAACAACGGGTGGCGGTCGCTGCAGTACAGCCAGTGCTGCTCGCGGTACAGCGGCTGGTAGACCAGGCCGTTCATGCGGCTGAAGAAGGAGCCGATGGCCAGGTCCAGGCGGTTGTCCAGCACCGCCAGTTGCAGTTCATAGGGGCTTTGTACCTGCAAGTGCAGGTGCACCGCCGGGTGCAGACTGCTGAACGAGCCGATGACGTCGGCCAGCGGCAGCGCCGGGTCGCTCACCGTGGAGTCGAGCACGCCGAGGTTGAGGGTGCCGCGCAGTTCGCCCTTCAGGGTCGCCGCGTAGCGCTCGAAGCCTTCCAGTTCGCCGAGGATGCGCAGGGTTTCCTGGTGGAACAGCTCGCCCTTGCTGGTCAGGCCGAAGCCGCCGCGACCACGGTGGCAGAGCACGATGCCCAGTTGGTTCTCCAGTTGGCTCATGTAGGTGCTGATGGCCGAGGTCGACAGGTTCAGCTCCTGCTGCGCCGAGGCGAAGCCCTGGTTGCGCACCACGCAGGCGAAAATCCGCAGAAGCTTGACGTCGGGCAGGGCGCTGGCGCTCATGAAGGGCTCCGCAATTCGGGGTGAAGGGGCTCCAGTTCAGCCCTCCCTGGACTGGCAATCGGCCAGACCGTCCGTCACTGCCCGGCCTGCAAGGCACATACGGCGGGCCCGGCGCCGCGGGGGCTGCGACAGGGCAGCGCAGTCTAGCCGTGGAAATAAGTTTAGAAAACTCTGAACTGATTATTTGTAGCCAGCGATTCTTCCCACTACCGGGCATGACCAGAATCCGGCCTCAGTATCAACAAGCCTGTTTCCACGAAAACAGCGAATCCCGTGAGGCCTACCCATGGACAAGAAACTCCACCAGCCCTTGGGCGGAAACGAAATGCCGCGCTTCGGCGGCATCGCCACCATGATGCGCCTGCCGCATATCCAGGCCCCCGAACAGCTCAACGAGCTCGATGCCGCCTTCGTCGGCGTGCCCCTGGACATCGGCACCTCCCTGCGCTCCGGCACCCGTTTCGGGCCCCGCGAGATCCGCGCCGAGTCGGTGATGATCCGCCCGTACAACATGGCCACCGGCGCCGCCCCGTTCGATTCGCTGAACATCGCCGACATCGGTGACGTGGCGATCAACACCTTCAACCTGCTGGAAGCCGTGCGCATCATCGAGGAGGCCTACGACAAGATCCTCGACCACGGCATCGTCCCGCTGACCCTCGGCGGCGACCACACCATCACCCTGCCGATCCTGCGCGCCATCCACAAGAAGCACGGCAAGGTCGGCCTGGTGCATATCGACGCCCACGCCGACGTCAACGACCACATGTTCGGCGAGAAGATCGCCCACGGCACCACCTTCCGCCGCGCCGTGGAAGAAGGCCTGCTGGATTGCGACCGGGTGGTGCAGATCGGCCTGCGCGCCCAGGGCTACACCGCCGAGGACTTCAACTGGAGCCGCAAGCAGGGCTTCCGCGTGGTCCAGGCCGAAGAGTGCTGGCACCAGTCGCTGGCGCCGCTGATGGCCGAAGTGCGCGAGAAGGTCGGCGGCGGCCCGGTGTACCTGTCGTTCGACATCGATGGCATCGACCCGGCCTGGGCGCCCGGCACCGGCACCCCGGAAATCGGCGGCCTGACCACCATCCAGGCGATGGAGATCGTGCGCGGCTGCCAGGGCCTGGACATCATCGGCTGCGACCTGGTCGAGGTCTCCCCGCCCTACGACACCACCGGCAACACCTCGTTGCTCGGCGCCAACCTGCTGTACGAAATGCTCTGCATCCTCCCGGGCGTACAGCGCCGCTGAGTGACCCCAAATGCATAACGACGCCTGCGTAGCACAGGTGCTGGAGGCTGCCCGCGCGCTCGTGGCAGCCTTCGCGCGCACCGACACTGAGGCCTACTTCGCGGCCTTCAGCGAAGACGCCAGCTTCATCTTCCACAACTGGCCGCAGCCGCTGCGCACCCGCGCAGCCTACCGCGAGGTGTGGGAGAGCTGGTTGCGCGACGACGGCTTCGAGGTCCTCGACTGCCAGTCCAGCAACACCTTCGTCAGCCTGCAGGGCGAGGACGTGGCGATCTTCAGCCACGACGTCGCCACGCGGCTGCGCATCCAGGGAACGGAGAGCCTGAACCACGAGCGGGAGACCATCGTCTTCCGCCGTGAACAACAACAAGGCCGCTGGCTGGCCGTCCACGAGCACCTGTCGCCTACGCCATGAGGCGGGACTTTCCCGGGAGGAAGTCATGGATAACAAGAACAACCAACATGCAATCACCACCATCGAGACATTCGGCGTCGAGCAGATTCCCGACGCCGAGCGCAACGCCACGCCCACCGACCTGTTCCGCATGATCTTCGGCGGCGCCAACACCTTCGCCACCGCCGTGCTCGGCAGCTTCCCGGTGCTCTTCGGGCTGTCGTTCCAGGCCGGTGCCTGGGCCATCGTCCTCGGCGTGCTGGTCGGCGCGCTGATCCTCGCGCCCATGGGCCTGTTCGGGCCGATCAACGGCACCAACAACGCGGTATCCTCCGGTGCGCACTTCGGCGTGCACGGGCGGATCGTCGGCTCCTTCCTGTCGCTGCTGACCGCCATCGCCTTCTTCTCGCTGTCGGTGTGGAGCTCGGGCGACGCCCTGGTCGGCGGCGCCAAGCGCCTGTTCGGCCTGCCGGAAACCGACCTCACCCTGGGTCTGGCCTACGGCCTGTTCGCGGTGCTGGTGCTGGTGGTGTGCATCTACGGCTTCCGCTTCATGCTGCTGGTCAACAAGATCGCCGTGTGGGCCGCCAGCCTGCTGTTCCTGCTGGGCGTGTTCGCCTTCGCCGGCCCCTTCGACGCCGCTTACGCCGGCAGCGTGCAGCTGGGCAGCGCGGGCTTCTGGGCCGCCTTCATCGGCGCCACCCTGCTGGCCATGAGCAACCCGGTGTCCTTCGGCGCCTTCCTCGGCGACTGGGCCCGCTACATCCCGCGCGAAACCTCGAAAAAACGCATCATGCTGGCGGTGCTGCTGTCGCAGCTGGCCACGCTGATCCCGTTCTTCTTCGGCCTGGTCACCGCCACCATCGTCGCCGTGAAAGCGCCGGACTACATCGCCGCGAACAACTACGTCGGCGGCCTGCTGGCCATCTCGCCGAGCTGGTTCTTCCTGCCGGTGTGCCTGATCGCCACCATCGGCGGCATGTCCACCGGCACCACCTCGCTGTACGGCACCGGCCTGGACATGTCCAGCGTGTTCCCGCGCCTGCTCAACCGCGTGCAGGCCACCCTGTTCATCGGCCTGCTGTCGATCGCCTTCATCTTCATCGGCCGCTTCGCCGCCAACCTGGTGCAGAGCGTGTCCACCTTCGCCGTGCTGATCATCACCTGCACCAGCCCCTGGATGGTGATCATGATCCTCGGCCTGATCGTGCGCCGCGGCTTCTACCACGCCGACGACCTGCAGGTGTTCACCCGTGGCCAGCAAGGCGGCGCCTACTGGTTCCACCACGGCTGGAACTGGCGCGGCATGGGCGCCTGGATCCCCAGCGCGCTGGCCGGCCTGTGCTTCGTCAACCTGCCGGGGCAGTTCGTCGGCCCGCTGGGCGAGCTGGCCGGCGGCATCGACATCAGCCTGCCGGTGACCCTGGGCCTGGCCGCCCTGCTCTACCTGGCGCTGCTGCGCACCTTCCCGGAATCCGCCGGGGTGTACGGCCCGCAGGGCCCGCGCTGGGTCGGCAGCCACGACCGCCCGGTGCTCGGCATCAACGAGCCGGCGGCCTGAACCCGCGACACCCGTAGTACCCGTGAGACGCCGACGGGCCGGTCGCCACCGGTCCGCCGGCCTACCGCCCGCCAGCCGCGGGCGGCAACAATGACAATTCGAGTGTGAGGAGCCGATCATGGCCTTGGATATAATCGTCGTTCTGATCTATGCCGCCGGCATGCTGGTACTGGGCTGGTACGGCATGCGCCGGGCGAAGACCCACGAGGACTTCCTGGTAGCGGGACGCAACCTGGGCCCGTCGTTCTACATGGGCACCATGGCCGCCACCGTGCTCGGCGGCGCCTCCACCGTCGGCACCGTGCGCCTGGGCTACGTCCACGGCATCTCCGGCTTCTGGCTGTGCGCCGCGCTGGGCGCCGGCATCATCGCGCTGAACCTGTTCCTGGCCAAGCCGCTGCTGAAGCTGCGCATCTTCACCGTCACCCAGGTCCTGGAGCGCCGCTACAACCCCATGGCGCGCCAGGCCAGCGCGGTGATCATGTTCGCCTACGCGCTGATGATCGGCACCGTCTCCACCCTGGCCATCGGCACCGTGATGCAGGTGCTGTTCGGCCTGCCGTTCTGGGTCTCGATCCTGCTCGGCGGCGGCGTGGTGGTGGTCTACTCGACCATCGGCGGCATGTGGTCGCTGACCCTCACCGACATCGTCCAGTTCATCATCAAGACCGTCGGCCTGATGTTCCTGCTGCTGCCGATCTGCCTGTATCGCGTGGGCGGCTGGGACGAGCTGGTGGCCAAGCTGCCGGCCAGCGCCTTCAGCTTCCACACCATCGGCTACGACACCATCATCACCTACTTCCTGATCTACTTCTTCGGCATCCTCATCGGCCAGGACATCTGGCAGCGCGTGTTCACCGCGCGCAGCGAGGGCGTGGCCAAGTACGCCGGCACCGCCGCCGGCGTGTACTGCGTGATCTACGGCCTGGTCGGCGCGCTGATCGGCATGTGCGCCAAGGTCCTGCTGCCCGACCTGGACAACGTCAACAACGCCTTCGCCGCCATCGTCCAGGCCTCGCTGCCGGACGGCATCCGCGGCCTGGTGATCGCCGCCGCCCTGGCCGCGATGATGTCCACCGCCAGCGCCGGCCTGCTGGCCGCCTCCACCACCCTGACCGAGGACCTGCTGCCGAAACTGCGCGGCGGCAAGACCTCCAGCCTGGGCATCAACCGCCTGTTCACCGCCCTCACCGGCGTCGTGGTGCTGGCCATCGCCCTGGTGGTGAACGACGTGATCAGCGCCCTGACCCTGGCCTACAACCTGCTGGTGGGCGGCATGCTGATCCCGCTGATCGGCGCCATCTACTGGAAGCGCGCCACCACCGCCGGCGCCATCACCAGCATGACCCTGGGCTTCGTCACCGCCCTGGCGTTCATGCTCAAGGATGGCTTCGACGCCAACACGCCGATCTACTACAGCCTGGCCGTCGGCCTGGTCAGCTTCGTCGTGGTCAGCCTGCTGTCGCGCCGCCCGCAGGCGGCCGCCAGCGTCGCCTGACGCGTACGCTGCGATGAACAAGGGCGCGGCGAGTCGATCTCCGCGCCCTCTTCGTTTGAGAATCCCCTCACCCACGAACAGAAAGGAACTGCCATGACCACCTGCGGCGAATTCCTCGTCAAGCAACTCGAAGCCTGGGGCGTGGATACCGTCTTCGGCATCCCCGGCGTGCACACCGTCGAGCTGTACCGCGGCCTGCCGGGCAGCGCCATCCGCCACGTCACCCCGCGCCACGAGCAAGGCGCCGGCTTCATGGCCGACGGCTACGCGCGCGTCACCGGCAAGCCGGGCGTGTGCTTCATCATCACCGGCCCGGGCATGACCAACATCCTCACCGCCATGGGCCAGGCCTACGCCGACTCCATCCCGATGCTGGTGATCAGCAGCGTCAACGAGCGCTCGCGCCTGGCCCACGGCAACGGCTACCTGCACGAACTGCCCGACCAGCGCGCCATGACCGCCGGCGTCAGCGCCTTCAGCCACACCCTGATGAGCGTCGAGGAGCTGCCGGCGGTGCTGGCCCGCGCCTTCGCCGTGTTCGACAGCGAGCGCCCGCGCCCGGTGCACATCGAGCTGCCGCTGGACATCATCACCGCCCCCGCCGGGCACATGCAGGTGCGCCCGCGCGTGCAACTGGCGCGCCCGGCCCCGGCGCGCTCGCCGCTGCACGAAGCGGCGGCCAAGCTGGCCAAGGCGCAGAAGCCGCTGCTGCTGCTCGGCGGCGGTTGCGTCGCGGCGCAAGCCGAAGCCCGCGCCCTGGCCACCGCGCTGGACGCCCCCACCGCGCTGACCGTCAACGCCAAGGGCCTGCTGCCGCCGGAGCACCCGCTGCTGGTCGGCAGCAACCAGTCGCTGGTGCCCGTGCGTGAACTGGCACTGGAGGCCGACGTGGTCCTGGCCATCGGCACCGAGCTGGGCGAGACCGACTACGACGTGGTGTTCGACGGCAACTTCCGCATCGGCGGCGAGCTGATCCGCATCGACATCGACCCGCAGCAGCTGATGCGCAACCAGGTCCCGAGCATCGCCATCCAGGCCGACGCCCGCACCGCCATGCGCGCCCTGCTGGAACTGCTGCCGGCCCGCGAGGCCAGCGCCGCCAGCCCCGGAGCCCAGCGCGCGGCCAAGGTGCGCGCGCAGCTGGCCGAGGACTTCAGCGGCTGGGCGCACTACCGCACGCTGTTCGGCAAGATCCTCGAAGCGCTGCCGGACGCCCGCTTCGTCGGCGACTCCACCCAGACCGTGTACAGCGGCAACCACCTGGTGGAACTGGACGGCGGCCGCCGCTGGTTCAACTCCGCCAGCGGCTACGGCACCCTCGGCTACGGCCTGCCGGCGGCCATCGGCGCCAAGCTCGGCGAACCGGGCCGCCCGGTGATCAGCCTGATGGGCGACGGCGGCCTGCAGTTCACCCTGCCGGAACTGGCCAGCGCCGTGGAGGCCAGGGTGGGCATCATCGTGCTGCTGTGGAACAACCACGGCTACGGCGAGATCAAGCGCTACATGGAACGCCGCGACATCACCCCGCTGGGTGTGGATATCTACACGCCGGACTTCCTCGCCATCGCCCGCGGCTTCGGCTGCGAAGCGGAGCGGGCGCGGGATTACGAGCACCTGCAAGAGTTGCTGCGCAATGCGCCGAGTGATCGGCCGTTGATCGTGGAAGTAATGGAGGCGGCGCCGTTCGCGCCTTGAGGCGATGGAGTGAGGCGCGGCAACCCTCTCCCCCCGCCCTCTCCCTGAAGGGAGAGGGAGCCTGTCCGTGCCCGCTGAAAGTCATGTCCAACTCATGCCAAGGCATCCGGCGAACACAGAAACCCCAGCACACGCCGAACGGTCCCCTCTCCCTTCAGGGAGAGGGTTAGGGAGAGGGAAAGCCCCCCCACCCGGCACCGCCCTCACAGGTATGCCACCCTGTAGGAGCGGGCCCTGCCCGCGAAATCGCGCGCAGGGCGCGCTCCTACACAAAACACAAAGACACCAGGCCCCACCATGAAAATCGTCACCCGCGACCGCTGGTTCGAAGTCCGCCACTGCTACGACGGCGTCAGCCTGATCCACGAGCCCTGGGTGCGGCCCTTCTACCGCTGCAACATGTGGCACATCCAGGGCCGCGAGCGCGACCTGCTGGTGGACAGCGGCTCCGGCCTGGTCAGCCTGCGCGAGCAGTTGCCCTGGCTCACCGAGCGGCCGCTGCTGGCGGTGGCCAGCCATACCCACTTCGACCACATCGCCGGCCACCACGAATTCCCCGAACGCCTGTGCCACCCGGCCGAGGCCGACATCCTCGCCAGCCCCGACGGCGAGAGCACCCTGGCCACGGCCTTCGTCGGCGACGAGATGTTCGAAGCACACCCGGACTGCCCGCTGTGCTACGCCGAGTACCGGGTGAAGGCCGCGCCGGCCACGCGCACCATCGATGAAGGCGACGTGCTCGACCTAGGCGACCGCGTGCTGGAGGTGCTGCACACCCCCGGCCATTCACCGGGCGGCATCAGCCTGTGGGAAGCACGGACGCAGACGCTGTTCTCCGGCGACATCGTCTACGACGGCCCGCTGATCGAGGATGCCTACCACTCCAACCTGGACGACTACGCCCGCAGCCTGGAGCGCCTGCGCCAACTACCGGTGCGCACCGTGCACGGCGGGCACTTCCCGAGCTTTTCCGGGGAACGCCTGCGGCAGATCATCGACGAGTGGTTCGCGGCCCACGGCTGAAATACCGGGGCTCAACGCAATCTGCCCGCGTGAGCGGGCAGAAGGTGTGTCCAGCAGATGCTTCAGGAGTCAGCGTCGGCGTTGCTGTGTGTAGCGCCGTTGCTCATCGCTTGGAATGGGAATGGGTTGCAGGCGCGGAGGCTCGATGAGGCCGAGCGTGACACCCAGTTTCCATGCCAGGGTTTGCAGCCAGAGTTTCATGGGATGCCTCCTTTGCGGCGGAAGGGTCGGGCGGCCCGCTTCCGGGCCGCCCTAAGAGTAGAGTAGCCCGGCGTCCCACTCTCCGCCCGTGCCACTCACTCCTTGCAACAAAGACTACGCGTCGGCCGGCCGCGATCCGCTGACCTGGATCAAGTTCAGGCACGCTTGCCGCGCAATGCCCGACGCACCCACGCCTCGCAACTGACCAGGGAAATCCCCGCCAGCACCAGCGCCGCCCCGGCGACGAAGTTCCAGGCCAGCGGCTCGTGCAACAGCAGCACGCCGAAGGCGATGCCGAACAGCGGCGTCATGAAGGAGAACACCGCCAGGTTCGACGCCAGGTAGCGGCGCAGCAGCCAGAACCAGGCGAAATAGCTGAAGAAGGACACCACCACGCCCTGGAACAGCACGCTGCCCACGCCCAGCGCGGTGAAGCGCACGTTGCCGAACTCGCCCAGGGCCAGGGCGATGAAGGGCAGCAGCAGCGCGGCGGCGAACAACTGGTAGAACAGCGTCAGGCTGGTCGGCGCCTCCGACAGCCGCGTGCTGCGCACCACCACCGTGGTGGCGCCCCAGGACGCCCCGGCGAGCACGCCGAAGAAATCCCCCAGCAGCATGCGGCTGTCCATGTGCCGCAGGTCGAAGCCGCCGCCGAAGCACAGGGCGATGCCGCCGAAGCACACCGCGATGCCCAGCCACTGCAGCGGCCGCAGGCGCTCGCTGGGCAGCAGGAAGTGCAGGCCCAGGGCGGAGAAGATCGGCGCCGTGTAGATGAACACCGCCATGTGCGAGGCGCTGGTGTACACCAGGCCCTGGGCGATGAACAGGAACTCCATGGCGAACAGCAGCCCGGCCAGCGCGCCGCCGGCCAGGGTGCCGCCCGCGGCCTTCCAGTCGCCGCGCCAGAGCACCAGCAGGCCCACCAGCGTGGCGGCCAGCAGGTTGCGGGCGAAGGCCTGCATGATCGGCGCTATGTCGCCGGCGGCGAGCTTCACCGCCACCTGCTGCACGCCCCAGATCAGGCACAGCAGCAACATCGCCTGCAGGGCGAAGGCATCGGCGCCCTTGCGCGGGGGTAGCGGCGTCATATGCACCTCCGCAGTCCGGGCGAAGGAAGGGAGCAACGGCAGCAAGGCAGTTTCATGGCAAGGCTCGGCAGTGAGCGGGCACCAAGACGAGGAAACGGCGGTACCCCAAGGGTATACCGCCGATTATTCCAGTTAAGCGACGAACGGCACCAGCGCAAATCCGACACCGCCGGCCGCCAGGGCGTCAACTCACTGCCCGGTCTTGACCTTGCTCCAGGTGCGGGTGCGGATGCGCTCCAGCTTCGGCGGCAGCATCTCCACCGAGTACAGCCTGGCCTGCACCTCGGCCGGCGGGTAGACGTTGGGGTTGTCGCGCAGGTCGGCGGAAATCAGCTTGTCCGCCGCCTGGTTGGGGTTGGCGTAGGCCACGTAGTCGGAGATCGGCGCCACCACCTCCGGGCGCAGCAGGTAGTTGAGGAAGGCGTGGGCCTGCTCGACGTTCTGCGCGTCCCGGGGGATGGTCAGCACATCGAACCAGGCCGCGGTGCCCTCCTTGGGAATGCGGTATTCGATGTGGATGCCGTTGTTCGCTTCCTTGGCGCGGTTGGCCGCCTGCATGGCGCCGCCGGACCAGGCCATGGCCACGCAGACGTCGCCGTTGGCGAGGTCGGTGACGAACTTCGAGGAGCTGAAGTAGGTGATGTACGGGCGCAGGCTGCTCAGCAGCGCCTCGGCCTTGGCGTAATCCGCGGGGTCGTGGCTGTTCGGCGACAGCCCCAGGTAATGCAGGGCCTCGGGGATCACCTCGGTGGGCGAGTCGAGGAAGGCCACGCCGCACTGCTTGAGCTTGGCGAGGTTCTCCGGCTTGAAGATCAGGTCCCAGGAATCCACCGGCGCGTCGGCGCCGAGGATGGCCTTCACCTTGTCGACGTTGTAGGCGACGCCGTTGGTGCCCCACATGTACGGCATGGCGTACTGGTTGCCCGGGTCCTTGCTCTCCAGCACCTTGAGCAGCGCCGGGTTGAGGTTCTTCCAGTTCGGCAGCTTGCTCTTGTCCAGCTTCTGGAACACGCCGGCCTTGAGGTAGTTGGGCAGGAAGCTGTCGCTGGGCACCACCAGGTCGTAGCCCGAATGCCCGGAGAGCAGCTTGGCCTCCAGCACCTCGTTGCTGTCGTAGACGTCGTACTTGGGCGCGATGCCGCTGTCCTTCTGGAAGCCCTTGAGGGTGTCCGGGCCGATGTAGTCGAACCAGTTGTAGATGCGCACCACCGGTTCGGCGCTGGCGCTGCCGGCGGCGGCCAGCAGCGCGGCGCCGAGCAGGCCGCGGATGATCTTGTTGTTCTTGCGCATGAGTCGCTCCTCGAAACGGCGCGCCCTTAGAGCCTGTTTACGATCTCGCGAGCTAGAGCAGAACAAGGCAAAAACAGGCGAGGGAGCGGAGTTTAGGCCGCTAAATGAGCATCGCTCGCCTGTTTTTAACGCAGTTATGCCGACGCGCAGCAGATCGTAGACAGGTTCTTAGCGGGCGGCGCCCTCGTAACCTTGCAGGACGTTGACCGCGTTGACGCCGATGGCCTCGACCGCGTAGCCGCCTTCCATGATGAACAGCGTCGGCAGGCCGAGGGCGGCAATGCGTTCGCCCATGCGCAGGTAGTCCGGGGAGTCCAGCTTGAACTGGGAAATGGGGTCGTCCTTGTAGGTGTCCACGCCCAGGGACACCACCACCGCGTCCGGCGCGTAGGCGGCGATCTTGCGGCAGGCGTCTTCCAGAGCGGCGGACCAGCCGTCCCAGCCGGTGCCGTGGGCCAGCGGGTAGTTGTGGTTGAAGCCTTCGCCCGCGCCTTCGCCGCGCTCGTCGGCGTGGCCGAGGAAGTACGGGTACTCCACCAGCGGGTCGCCGTGGATCGAGGCGAACAGCACGTCGCCGCGGTTGTAGAACAGCTCCTGAGTGCCGTTGCCGTGGTGGTAGTCGACGTCGAGGATGGCCACGCGCTGGGCGCCCTGGTCGAGGAAGGCCTGGGCGACGACGGAGGCGTTGTTGATGAAGCAGTAGCCGCCCATGAAGTCGCTGCCGGCGTGATGGCCCGGCGGGCGGCACAGGCCGAAGGCGGTGCGCGCGCCCTGGCGCATGTGATCCTGGGCGGTCAGCGCGACCTGGGCCGAGCTGTACACGGCCTGCCAGGTGCCGGCGGTGATCGGCGCCTCGGTGTCGAAGCTGTAGTGACCCAGCTCGCCCATCAGGGCAGTGGGGATGGGGCCGTCGCGGCGCAGGCGGCGGCCCGGGAAGGTGGTGGAGACCAGGTCGCCGCTGTGGCCCTCGGCGGCCCAGCGGGCCCAGGCGCCCTTGAGGAAGGCGACGTACTTCGGATCGTGCACGCGGTGGATGGCATCCAGGCCGAAATCCTTCGGCGCGATGATCTCGCCGAGCTGCTGCGACTTCACCCGGGCCAGCACGGTGTCGGCGCGGCTGGGCATTTCGAAGCAGGGCTGGAGCTTGCCATCGACCAGTTCGGACTGGCCGAAATGCAGGCGGTGATCGTCGCTGTAGACGGTCAGCATGAGTAAAACCTCTCGGCTTTGTTGTTCTTGGTGGGGGGATTCTGCCCATTCGGGCGGCCTCGGCTGAACGGTGGCGGCGGCCAAAAGGGGATAGATATGGCCAACATTTATGGCCCTTTACTACAGCGAACCTGCGTATCCACGCCGGCTCGCTATGCTCTGGGGAATGGCTGCCGGCCCCATCGGTCGAACGGCATGCACCTGGCGAAGGAAGAAGAGATGTCGGGGGACCGCAAGATCCTGCTCCGTTGCCTGTTGATCCTGAACCTGTTCTGCGCCGGCTGGGCCCTGGCCGCGCCGGCCCCGGGCCTGCCCGCCGACGAGTTGCCGACGCTGGCCGACGACGCCGGCCTGCCAACCCTGGCCGAGCGCCTGGAAAGCATCCGCCAGGGCGTCTCCGAGCAGGTCGGCGACGACGAGCTGGCGCGCCTGCGCCTGGCCACCCTGGAGGTGCAGAGGATGGCGGGTGAGCGCGGCGACGAGCTGCAGGCCCGCCTCGACCGCCTGTCCGACCAGCTCAACGTGCTCGGCCCGCCGGTCGCGGGCGAGGCCGCCGCTCTGGCACTGCAGCGCACCGAGCTGAACCAGCAGAAGGCCGAACTGCAGGCCCAGGCCACCCAGGCCGCGCAGATCCTGCGCTCGGCCCAGGACCTGGCCGCGCAGATCGTCAACCTGCGCCGCAGCCTGTTCAACTCGCAGATCGCCACCCGCTCCGCGCCGCCCTTCAGCCCCGTCTTCTGGTCCACCCTGACGCGCCCCACCGAGGACGACCTGGCGCGCCTGCGCAACCTGGGCGACAAGCTCACCGCCAGCCTGGAGGACACCTGGCATGGTGCGCGCCTGCCGCTGCTGGCCTGCCTGGTCGCCGCCGCACTGCTGTGGATACCGGGCCGGCGCCTGCTGGAAAGGTTCGCCGGCTACCTGGCCAGCCACTTCATCCCCGAGGGCCGCCTGCGCCGCAGCAGCCTGGCCCTGGCCATCGCCCTGGCCAGCGTGGTCACCTTCGGCGGCGCCGCCGCGCTGGTCCACCAGGGCCTGGACTGGAACGAGGGCCTCGACAACGGCCTGGCCAGCCTGGCCGGGCAGATGGTCACCCTGGCGGTGTTCAGCGCCTTCATCACCGGCCTGGGCCGCGCCCTGCTGATGGTCAGCCGGCCCTCCTGGCGCCTGCTGCCGATCCCGGACACTGCCGCCAGGGCGGTGGCCCACTTCCCCGGGCTGCTGGCGCTAGTGGCCATGCTGCTCGGCGCCCAGGACCGCATCAACAGCGCCATCGGCGCCAGCCTGGCGCTGACCGTGGCGGTCAACGGCCTCACCGCGCTGCTGATCGCCGTGCTCTTCGGCATCGCCCTGCTGCGCCTGCGCCGCAGCGACGAGGAGGACGAGGAACACCCGCGCCCGGCGCTGGCCGGGGTGATCCACCTCATCGCCCTGCTGGTGGTGCTGCTGATCGTCCTGGCGCTGCTCAGCGGCTACCTGTCGCTGGCCTTCTACCTGGCCACCAAGCTGCTGTGGATCAGCGCCGTGGCGGCGACCGGCTACCTGATCACGGCCTTCTTCGGCGACCTCTGCGACACCCTGCTGTCACCGCGCCAGGCCAGCGGCAAGACCCTCGCCCGCGCCCTCGGCCTGTCGTCGCAGCACCAGGCCCAGGCCGCCACCCTGCTGTCC
The DNA here is from genome assembly GCF_030268185.1 of Pseudomonas sp. NBRC 100443. NCBI lineage: Bacteria > Pseudomonadati > Pseudomonadota > Gammaproteobacteria > Pseudomonadales > Pseudomonadaceae > Pseudomonas > Pseudomonas sp. NBRC 100443. Next base: position 129,207 of record NZ_BSQE01000019.1, on the reverse strand, counting down.
GGGGTGGGCCGCACCCTGCTGGTGCTGATGACGCTGATGGTGATGCTCTCGCCCACCGCCAGCACCCCCGACGAACTGCTCGCCGGCGTCGAGCGCCTGGCCCAGGGCGGCCAGGCCCTGGGCAACCTGAACATCGTCCCGCAGGACATCCTGCTGGCCCTGCTCACCCTGCTCGGCGGGCTGTTCGCCCTGCGCCTGCTCAAGCGCTGGCTGGCCGAGCGGCTGCTGCCGGAAACCAGCATGGACGCCGGCATGCGCGCCTCGCTGGTGACCCTGGTCGGCTACCTCGGCTTCGTCCTGCTCGGCCTGCTGACGCTCTCGGCCCTGCGCATCAACCTGACCAGCCTGACCTGGGTGGTCAGCGCCCTGTCGGTGGGCATCGGCTTCGGCCTGCAGGCCATCGTGCAGAACTTCATCAGCGGCCTGATCCTGCTCACCGAGCGCCCGGTGAAGGTCGGCGACTGGGTCAGCCTCGGCGGCGTGGAGGGCGACATCCGCCGGATCAACGTGCGCGCCACGGAAATCCAGCAGTCGGACAACTCCACGGTGATAGTGCCCAACTCGCAACTGATCACCCAGAACGTACGCAACGTGACCATGGGCGGAGCCCTGGGCAGCGTCGGCATCAGCCTCACGCTGCCGCTGGACACCGACGTGCACAAGGTCCGCGAACTGCTGCTGGCGGCCTACGCCGAACACCCGGCGATCCTGGAAACCCCCAGGCCCTCGGTGAGCTTCACCCAGCTCACCGAGCAGGGCCTGACGCTGGCGGCCAGCGGCAGCGTCAGCAGCCCGCGGGGGGTCTCCAGCGCCCGGAGCGATCTGCTGTTCACCATCTTCGGCAGGTTGCGCGAGGAAGGCATCAGCCTGGTGGCGCCAAGGAGTTTGCGGTTGGTGGGGAGTGATGGAAGGTTGGTGGAGGATGCTGCTTCGGGTGAAAAGCCAAAGCCTGAGAGCCCCTCTCCCCAGCCCTCTCCCTGAAGGGAGAGGGAGCCGTTCGGTGTGAAGTGAAGCGATGGCGCTCGCCGGCAACACCTGGCTATCAGGATGACGCGGGACATATAGCCGCTCAGAACCAGTCCCCTCTCCCTTCAGGGAGAGGGTTAGGGAGAGGGAACGGACTCAACCGACGCAGCGGAATCTCCGGCGAACATCCGTTCGCGAGCAAGCTCGCTCCTACGAAAAGCCAGAGCGTCCTCTAGCCCTTCCTCGCCAACACCGCCGCCGCTCCCTGCGCCTTGCGCGAATACCAGAACACCCGGCTCACCCCGCGCGTCACGGCCACATAGGCCAATCGCAAGCTCTCATCCTGCATCGCCTGGTCATAGCTGTTGCGGAAGAACCCACTGTGCGCATACAGCACGTTGCGCAACGGATGGCGCTCCGGCGGCGCGCAGTCGTCGATGATGATCGCCACCTCCGCCTGCAGGCCCTTGGCGCGGTGGATGCTCATGGCCTTCACCGGCAGCTTGGCGTCGAGCTGCGCCTGGATCTGCTGCAGCGGCTCGTTGCGCCGGCTCAGCAGCATCACCGCGGTGCTCTCGCGGCTGCCGCGCTGGGCCACGTGCTCGCACTGGGCGCGGATGTCGGCCACCAGCCTGGGCAGGTCGCGGGCCAGGTCGAAGCGGGTTTCCACGCGCACGCCGTGGTCGCCCGGCTGCATAGGCTTGAAGGCGCGGCAGGTCTTGGCCTGCTTGAAGTTCACCTCGGCCAGCACCGACTCGGCATCGCGGATCACCGGCTCGATGCTGCGGTAGTTGGTCTCCAGCAGCAGCACCGTGCTCTGGCGGCTACGGCCCTTGCTGGGGAAATGCTTGTCGAAGTCCATGAACAGCTCCGGTGAGCTGCCGCGCCAGCCGTAGATCGACTGCCAGTCGTCGCCGATGGCCATCAGGCTCGGCGCCTTGCCGCTGCGCGCCAGGAAGCGGTGCAGGGCCTGCAGCCAGAGGACGATCTGCGGCGAGATGTCCTGGAACTCGTCGATCAGCAGGTGCGTCATCGGCTCGGCCGCTTCGAGCTTGGCATCGCCTTCGGCAAAGCGCTTGGTGAGCTGCTGGAAGGCGGCGTTGAAGGTGGTCAGGCGCTGGCGCTTGAGCAGGGCCAGGAAGAAGCTCCAGTAGATGGCCAGGGCTTCGAGGAAGATTTTCTCGCGGGTCGAGCAGTCCAGCTCGGCCACCTTCAGGTCCTGCGGGCGCAGGCCAAGGCTCTCCATGAAGCCAGCCTGGGTGTGGAAGACTTCCACCAGCGGCGCCTCGACGAACTCGCCGGGCAGGCGGAACGGCTGGACCGGCGCCGGGCCCGGCACTTCCTCCGGCTTCTCCAGGCCCAGCAGGCGGTGCACCTTGGCGCGGAAGGCGCCGTTGACCGCGTAGCATTCCTCGTAGGCCTCCAGCAGCAGGCGCTGCTGCGCCGGGCGCAGGCGGCCACCGGTGAGGGGGTTGTCCGGCTCGTCGGGGTTGCGCTCCTCCAGTTGCTCGAACCAGCGCTGCTTGCCCAGCAGCTCGCGGGCCTGCACGCCCATGGCCGAGTGGAAGGTGCGCACGCATTCACGGGCGCGGGCCATGTCGAAGGGGTACTGCCAGAAGGCGAGCACACGCACCAGCTGTTCGCGCAACTGCGCGCAGGAGGCGTTGGTGAAGGAGATCACCGTGACCTTGTCGGCCTCGATCCCCAGGTGGCAGAGCATGAACACCAGGCGCAGCACCAGGGTGGTGGATTTGCCCGAGCCTGCGCCGGCGAAGATGCGCGCCAGCGGCTGGCGGCAGAGGATCATCGCCCACTGCTCGTCCGACGGCGGGCTGACCACGCCGGCGCTGACCGCCTGGCGCACCCGCTCGCGCATCGCCTCGACCTGCTCCGGGCGCACCGCCAGGGCGCGCGCCGGGTAGATGCCGGCGGGGCCTTCCGCCGCGGGCTTCGCCGAAGGTTTCTCGCCCGCCTCGGCCTTGGGTTTGCGCGGCGCGCGGGGCTTGGCCACGGCGCCGTCCTTCTTCCGCGCCGTGGCGCGCGGCTTCTTCGCCGTTGGCGGCTGGGCGGCCTCGTTCTGCTCGCGCAGATAAGCGGTGGTGCGCGGGAAATACCGCGCCAGGGATTCGGACAGCAGCAGTTTGTAGCGCCTTACGGCAGACAGCATCGGAAGGCTCCGGCCCTGGAGGATGTCGCTGAATGATAAGGGGTTTCAGTGACGATCCGACAGCGCCGGGCGCCTTGCGTTCGCCTCAGGCGCCGGTCCAGCGGCGCAACAGCACGCTGGCGTTGACGCCGCCGAAGCCGAAGCCGTTGGACAGCGCGTATTCCGTCTGCAGCGCCCGAGGCGCGCCACGCACCAGGTCGATGCCGGTGGCGGTTTCGTCCGGCTCGTCGAGGTTGAGGGTCGCCGGGGCCAACTGGTCGCGCAGGGCCAGCAGGGTGAAGATCGCCTCCAGCCCGCCGGCCGCGCCCAGCAGGTGGCCGGTGGCGGACTTGGTGGCGCTCACCGCCACCGAGCCGGTATCGCCGAATACCGCGCGGATGGCCGCCAGCTCGCCCTTGTCGCCCACCGGCGTGGACGTGGCGTGGGCGTTCAGGTGGCCGATCGACGCCGGGTCGATGCCGGCCTGGGCGATGGCCAGTTGCATGGCCCGGCGCGCGCCGCTGCCGTCCTCGGGGCCGGCGGTCAGGTGGTAGGCATCGGCGCTGGTGCCGTAGCCGACCACTTCGGCCAGCGGCTGCGCGCCGCGGGCCAGGGCATGTTCCAGCGACTCGATCACCAGCAGCCCGGCGCCCTCGCCCATGACGAAGCCGTCGCGCTGGCGGTCGAAGGGCCGCGAGGCCTGCTGCGGCCGGTCGTTGAAGCCGCTGGACAGCGCCCGCGCCGCGGCGAAGCCGCCCAGGGCGACGCGGTCGATGGAGGCCTCGGCGCCACCGCACAGGGCGACGTCCGCCTCGCCGGCGCGGATCATCCGCGCGGCATCGCCGATGGCCTGCACGCTGGCGGCGCAGGCGGTCACCGGCGCGCCGATCGGCCCCTTGAAACCATGGCGGATGGACACGTGGCCGGCCGCCAGGTTGACCAGGAACGACGGGATGGTGAACGGCGACAGGCGCCGCGGCCCGCGCCCGTCGGTGGTGCGCACGGCGTCGGCGATGGCGCTGAAGCCGCCGATGCCCGAGCCGATCACCGTGGCCGTGCGCGTCTGCCCGCGTTCGTCCCGGGGCGCCCAGCCGGCCTGGGCCAGGGCCTCCTCGGCGGCGGCCAGGGCGAAGAGGATGAAGCGGTGCATCTTCTTCTGCTCCTTGGCCGGCGCGGCGCGCTCGGCATCGAAGCCGGCCTCGGCGTCCGCGGCGAGGTCCGGCACCGGGCCGCCCACCTCGCAGGGCAGGTCGCGGACGAATTCGTCGGCCAGCCGGACGATGCCGGAGCGCCCCTGCAGCAGGCGCTGCCAGGCCTTCTCGGTGCCACATCCGAGGGGGCTGACCACCCCGGTCCCGGTTACCACGATGCGTTGTACGGCCATGATTTCACCTGCATGGGGATGGCTTTGCCATCATTGAATTACGATCAACCTATAACATCCCGGGTAGCCGACCATCCGTCGTCGCGCCCGGCGCGGCGGGACGCGATCGACCACCCTTGCCCGGGTCCCGTATCCCTACAGAGGAGATCAGCCATGCGACTGGAAGGTTCCTGCCATTGCGGCGCCGTGACCTTCAGCCTGGAGAGCGCTCACCCATACCCCTACCAGCGCTGCTACTGCTCGATCTGCCGCAAGACCCAGGGCGGCGGGGGCTACGCCATCAACCTCGGCGGCGACGCCGCCAGCCTCAAGGTGCGCGGGCGCAAGCACCTGCGCGTCTACCACGCCAAGCTGCGCGAGCCCGGCCAGCGCACCCGCACCAGCACTGCCGAGCGCAACTTCTGCGGCGAATGCGGCAGCGCCCTGTGGCTGTTCAGCCCGGAATGGCCGGAACTGATCCACCCCTTCGCCTCGGCCATCGACACCCCATTGCCGGTGCCGCCGGAACACACCCACCTGCTGCTGGACTCCAAGGCCCCCTGGGTGGAGGTGGAAAAGCACCCGCGCGACCTGTACTTCGACGGCTACCCGGAGGAATCCATCGCCGACTGGCACCGGCGCCTGGGGCTGGAGCGCTAGGCCTGCAGGCGGAACACCGCGAAGGCCGGCTCGGCGCTGCTCCAGTGCTCGCGCACCAGCCAGCCGCCGCGCTCGGCCAGCGTGCGGAAGTCGTCGATGGCGTACTTGTAGGAGTTCTCCGTGTGCAGGCGCTCGCCGGCGCGGAACAGGTACTCCATGCCGGCGATGCGCACGCGCTGCTCGACGCGGCTGACCAGGTGCATCTCGATGCGGCTGTGCTCGGCGTTCCAGAAGGCCAGGTGGTCGAACTGGTCGAGCTGGAAGTCGGCGTCCAGCTCACGGTTGATGCGCTGCAGCAGGTTGAGGTTGAAGCGCGCGGTCACGCCCTCGGCATCGTTGTAGGCGGCCTCCAGCACTTCCACGTCCTTGCGCAGGTCGACCCCGACGATGAAGCTCGCCCCCGGCCCCAGCAGTTCGTGGGCGCCCTGGAGGAAGGCCAGGGCCTGTTCCGGGGCGAAGTTGCCGATGGTGGAGCCGGGGAAGAAGCCCAGCCGCGGGCCGTCGGCCAGCGCCGGGGGCAGCGCCTCCAGGCGGGTGAAGTCGGCGCACAGGGGCTCGACGCGCAGCGCCGGGTAGTCGCGCTGCAGGCGCGCGGCGGCCTTGTCCAGGGCCGCCGGGCTAATGTCGATGGGCACGTAGCGGCGGATCTGCGGCGCCGCATCCAGCAGCAGGCAGGTCTTCTCGCTGGCGCCGCTGCCGAACTCCACCAGGGTGCAATCGGCCGGGATGCGCTCGGCGAGGGCCGGGGCGATGCGCTTGAGCAACGCGGTCTCGCTGCGCGTGGGGTAGTACTCGCGGGTGCGGCAGATGGCCTCGAACAGCTCGGAGCCGGCGGCATCGTAGAAGTACTTGGGCGATAGCTGCCGCGGCTGCAGCGAGAAGCCCGCCTCCAGATCCTCGGCCAACTCGCGGGCGCGCGGGTCCAGCGCGGCCTGTTCGGGCAGGTCGCGGGCCAGGCGCAGGCCGGCGAACATCCAGCGCTTCTCGGGGTGGAAGAAGTTGCGGTAGCTGGGTCGCGAATGCCCGGCCGGGGTGATGCAGGCGCCGCCGCGCAGGACCATCTGGCTGACCATGAACTTGCCGTTGTACTCGCCCACCGCCCCGGCGCCGGGACGGAAGCCCGGGTACGCCGCATAGGCGCTCTGCGTCCACTGCCAGGCGGCGTCGTAGAGCTGGCGCAGGCGGCCGTCGCGGGCGGCCACTTCCCATTCCATTTCGGTGGGCAGGCGCGCGCCGGCCCAGTTGGCGTAGGCGCTGGCCTCGTAGTAGCTGACGTGCAGCACCGGCGCGTCCAGGTCCAGCGGGCGCAGGCCGGCCAGGCCGAACTCGTGCCAGCCGTCGTCCTGCCGTCGCCAGTACAGCGGCGCTTCCCAGCCCTCCTCCTGGACCTTCGCCCAGCCGTCGGACAGCCAGAATTCCGCGCGCCGATAACCGCCATCCTCGATGAACGCCAGCCACTGGCCATTGCTCACCAGCGACTTGGCGATCTCGAAGGGCGCCAGGAAACAGCGGTGCGCCGGCGCCTCGTTGTCGAAGGCGAAACCCTGGCCGTCATGGCCGATGCCCAGCAGCCCGCCCTGGATCGCCAGGAAGCGCTGCGGCCCGCAGGCCGGGGGCGCATACCCGTCGCCATAGGCCGGCGCCAGCGGCGACAGGCTGAACAGGTGGAGGATGTCCATCAGCAGCAGTTCCTGGTGCTGCTCCTCGTGGGCCAGGCCCAGGCGCACCAGGGCTTCCAGCTCGGCGTCGGGTTCCCCGTCCAGCAGCGCCTGCATGTGCTCGTCGACGTGCAGCCGGTAGTCGAGCACCCGGTGCAGCGGCGGCCGCGTCAGCATCCCCCGCTGCGGCCGCGGCTGGCGAGCGCCCAGAGCCTCGTAGTAGGAATTGAACAGGTAGCCGAAGCTGGCATCGAACTCGGCGTAGCCGGCCAGCCGCGGCTTGAGCAGGAAGGTCTCGAAGAACCAGGTGGTGTGCGCGATGTGCCACTTGGCCGGGCTGGCGTCGGGCATCGACTGGGCGACCGCGTCCTCGGCGCCGAGGGGGGCGATCAGTTCCTCGCTGTGCCGCCGCACCTGGCGGTAGGCATCGAGCAGGGATGGGGCCTTGCTGGACATGGGGTGGTCCCCTTTTCCGTGGGCGGGTTCGGAACGCAGGCGGCCATTCGTTCTCGAGGCTGACCTTCTCCGGGTGGAAGGCACCGCTGCGTCGCACTCATCGGGTTCGAGCCGCGGCCCCGGTCAAAGGTTGCAACGAAGTGTCGCCGGGGCCGCACCTTTTCAGGGTAGAAGCGCTCGCCGCGCCGGCCGGGAAAAACCGATGGGCGTGCCCGCTTGCCCCACCCGCCCGGCTGGCCGATAGTCGCGCTTCGACAAGGAGGCAGCATGTTCAGCAGAAGACAGATCAACCGCGCCATGCTCCTGGCGCCCCTGGCCGGCCTGCTCGCCGGCACCGCGCGGGCGGAATCCACGCTGGAGCGCCTGCAGCAACTGGAACGCGACAGCGGCGGGCGCCTGGGCGTGGCCGTGCTCGACACCGGCGACGGCCGCTGCTTCGGCCTGCGCGAGGACGAGCGCTTCCCGCTGTGCAGCACCTTCAAGCTGCTGCTCGCCGCCTGCATCCTAGCCCGCGTGGACCGCGGCGAGGAGCAGTTGGCGCGGCGCATCGTCTACGGCCAGGCGGACTTGGTGGAATATTCGCCGGTCAGCGAGCGCCACGTCGGCCAGCCGGGCATGAGCGTCGCCGAACTCTGCGAGGCGGCGATCACCCTGAGCGACAACGGTGCCGCCAACCTGTTGCTGGCCAGCCTGGGCGGCCCCACCGGGCTGACCGACTGGCTGCGCAGCACCGGCGACGGCGTCAGCCGCCTGGACCGCAACGAGCCCACCCTCAACCAGGCCCTCCCGGGCGACCCGCGCGACACCAGCACCCCACGGGCGATGGTCGCCACCCTGCAGCGCCTGCTGCTGGGCGACGTCCTGCAAGCCGCCTCGCGCGACCAGCTGAACGCCTGGCTGGCGGCCAACAAGACCGGCGACAAGCGCATCCGCGCCGGCCTGCCAACGGGCTGGAAAGTCGGCGACAAGACCGGCACCGGCGAGCGCGGCACCAGCAACGACGTGGCCATCCTCCGGCCGCCGGGCCGCGCGCCGATCCTGGTGGCGGCCTACCTCACCGGCAGCCCGGCCCCGGCGGAAAAGCGCGATGCGCTGCTGGCGGAGGTTGGGCGGCTGGCGGCGGGGTTGGTGGAGCAGCCATAGAACGCAGCAACACTAGCAATGGCTGCGCTTGATCAAAGTACAACGTTCTGTACAATCCTCTCGTCCAGCACAGGATCAGCCATCCGCAATCCATTCCCGTCGGAAGATTCAATCAGCCCTGGCTTCGCCAGGAGGTACCCGCCATGCAAATTCTGACATTCAGCCAAGCGCGAGCCAGCCTGAAACAGGCCATGGATGACGTATGCCGCGATCATGAGCCGACTGTCATCACCCGGCAAAGAGGCGAACCTGTGGTTCTGCTTTCGCTGGAGGACTACAACGGCATGCGCGAGACCATGTACCTGCTGCAGTCCTCGGCCAACGCACAACGGCTGCATGAATCCATCGAGCAGTTACGAGTCGGCAAGAGCGTGCCAAGGGAATTGAGCCTCAGTGACGACGCAGAAGAAACGTAACAAGGCCGGCGCCCGAAAGACGGTCTCAGTGGCTTTCACCGATCACGGCTGGGATGACTACCAATACTGGAAGGGCCAGGATCCGAAGATATCCGCAACCCTGGACCGACTCATCGGCGAATGCCTGCGTACCCCCTTCAGCGGCACCGGCAAGCCCGAAGCGCTGAAGGGTAATCTCAGCGGGCTCTGGTCCCGCCGCATAACCCGCGAACACCGGCTGGTCTACCTGTTCGAAGACGGCCAACTCTTCATCGTGCAATGCCGCTACCACTACGACGGCTGACTCGCCTTCTCCGACGGCTCAAGCACGCGCCTGGAACATCCGCTCGTCATACATGAAATCGTAGCTGTCCTCGACCCGCACCAGGCTCATCGCCGGGTGCCGCGGGTTGAGCAGGAGGTTCCATTCCAGCGGCAGCACCGCCGAGGGCACTATCAGGCCGAGCTGTTCGCCGGCCCGCAGCCAGCGGGTGCCGTAGTCCCTGCTCGGGCGGTCCGCCGGCAGGCTGTTCCAGCCCTCGGGCAGGTCCCGGGGATCGGGCTTGAGGTAGAGGTCGTCGCCTTCCGGGAGCCGGAAGGCGGTGATCTTCATCGGGAAGGTCGGCCGGCCGCTGGCGTGCACGAAGGTTTCCAGGCAGCAGATGGCCGGCGTCAGGCCCAGGTAGACGACCGGTACGTCACGATGATTCCAGCGCCCGCCGAGGATGGCCGCGCCCTGGCCGCTCAGGTCGCCGGCCCGGGCCGCCTTGGCGACGCGCCAGGCCCGCATCAGGCGGCCCCGCCCCACTCCAGCGCGTGCAGCACGCGGCGTACCTGGTTGGAGCCTATCTCGGTGTCGCAGAGGCTCAGCGGCGTCTGGCCGCCAAGGGCCTGGTTGGGGCGCGCCAGCCACTGGGCCGCGGAGTCCTTGTCTTCGAACACCTGTTCGGCCAGCACGGCCACCGAGGCCAGACGGTCGAGGCGCTCCGAGGTGACCAGGTCCAGCGCCTGGTCGGCCTTCTTCTTGCGCTCGTAGGTGGACAGGGAGATGTTGAACAGCTCGACGAAGCCGGGGCCGCTGATGCGGAAGGTATCGCGCACCGATTCGACCCAGCGCCAGCTCAAGCCGTGGCGGATGTGCTGCAGCCGCTGGGCCTCGGTGAGGCTGGCATGGTCGTGCACCAGATGCCAGAACACCGGGGACGGCGAGTCGCTGCGACGACGATCTTCCGTCTTGATGGCCAACATGCGACCTCCTCAAATGATGAAAAATAAACCGTCAAATGAAGGCTACTCTCTTCTGGCGGTTTTGCCCAGCCAGGATGCCGGGAGCAGGTGGGCGCACAGCACGATGAACAAAATATTGCACACCCATCTTGAACAGAAGACTTCCTGCCTGGGCCTCATCACAAGAAAATAATGAATTCCTGCGCCATCTACTCATTGCTTGAGCCTATCGATTTGCCAATCCTCCTAAGTTCAGGCAATATAGTGTTCATTATGTTGAACATCACGATTCAAACCCTCTTCACTTCCCGCCTGGTCTCCCGCGAGCGCCACTGGACCGGCGATCTCTAGCGCCCTCCCTCGAAGTCACGTCTTTGGTGACGATGTACCCGAGCCTAACGCTCGCCCTGCGTCACCTCCCCCGCTCCGACTTTCCGCCTGGCCGCACGTGCAAACGTGGAGGTAGCGGCTTGCCCAAGGGAGGGCTCGCTCATGCGTTCCTGGATCTATCTGTTCGCCGCCATCGGTTTCGAAGTGGTCGGCACCACTTCGATGAAACTCACCACCGCCCTGGCCCCGTTCTATGGCCACCTGCTGATGTACGCCATGGTCGGCCTGTCGTACTACTTCCTGTCGCTGGCCATCAAGCGCGTGCCGGTGGGCGTGGCCTATGCCCTCTGGGAGGGCATCGGCATCGTCCTCATCACCCTGGTCAGCGTCGCCTGGCTGGGCGAGAACCTGGCCCCGGAGAAGGTCCTGGGCCTGGCCGTGATGATCGCCGGCATCCTGCTGGTGAAGTCCGGCACCCGCAGCAAGCGCGAGCCGTCCGCAGAGGAGGCCGTCGCATGCTGAGCCTCGATTGGGTTCCATTCGCCTGGCTGGGCCTGGCGATCGTGTTGGAAGTGATCGCCAACCTGCTGCTGAAGTACTCCGACGGCTTCCGCAGGCGCGCCCTGGGCGTCACCTCGATCCTCTGCGTGCTGGGCGCCTTCTCGGCCCTGGCGCAGGCGGTGAAGGACATCGAGCTGTCGGTGGCCTATGCGGTGTGGGGCGGCTTCGGCATCCTCGCCACCGTGGCCATGGGCTGGGCCCTGTTCGGCCAGCGCCTGGTGTGGCGTGGCTGGCTCGGGTTGGGCTTGCTGGTGGCGGGGATGGCGCTGCTGAAGCTGGCCTGAGGAAACGACAACGGGGCGCCGCATTGGCGCCCCGTTTTCGTTTGGGAGTGACGGATACCTGTGGGAGCGGGCCCTGCCCGCGATTTCGCGCGCAGGGCGCGCTCCTACAAGGGCACGGCGTATGGGCGACCTGTAGCGGATCTCATCCGCGAATCGCGCCGGGATGGCCGGCTATCGCGGATAAGGTCCGCTTACGGTTGAACTACGTGCCTCACGGAAACCTGTAGGAGCAGGCCCTGCCTGCGAAATCGCGCGCAGGGCGCGCTCCTACAGGGGCACGGCGTATGGGCAACCTGTAGCGGATCTCATCCGCGAATCGCGCCGATATGTCCGGCTATCGCGGACAAGGTCCGCTCCTACGCCGCCCCACCCGCGCCATTCCCCTGTAGGAGCGCGCCCTGCGCGCGAAATCGCGGGCAGGGCCCGCTCTACACGGGAGGCATGGTATTTCACCGTAGGATGGGTTGAGCGAAGCGATACCCATCACCGTGGCAGCATGGGTTTCGCAGGCTCAACCCATCCTACGAAGAGCACCTCGGCGCGACCCGCAAGACAGGTTGACGCCGAACCACCCAGCCGTGCCGGGCGGTCACGGCTCAGGCCGGCAGCCTCTCCAGGCGCCGGCGGATCACGTCCACCAGCAGGTCCGGCTGGAACTTGGAGAGGAAGTCGTCGCAACCCACCTTGCGCACCATGGCATCGTTGAAGCTGCCCGACAGCGAGGTGTGCAGCACCACGTAGAGCCCGGCCAGGCGCGGGTCGTTGCGGATCTCGGTGGTCAGGCGGTAGCCGTCCATCTCCGGCATCTCGGCGTCGGTGAAGACCATCAGCAGCTTCTCGTCCATGTCCTCGCCGGCATTGGCCCAGGCCTGCAGCTGGCGCAGCGCGCGCAGGCCGTCGGTGGCCACGTGCAGCTTCAGGCCAAGCTGGCCGAGGGTGTCGCGCAGCTGGTTGACGGCGACGCTGGAGTCGTCCACCACCAGCACCTCGCGACCGCTGGTCTGCGCCAGCAGGTCGTCGTCCAGGCGCTCGGCGGAGACGCGGGTGTTCATCGGCACGATCTCGGCCAACACCTTCTCCACGTCGATGATTTCCACCAGGCGCTCGTCGATGCGGGTGATGGCGGTCAGGTAGTGCTGGCGCCCGGCCCCGCCGGGCGGCGGCTGCACCGCCTCCCAGTTGAGGTTGAGGATGCGCTCCACGCCGCCGACCAGGAAGGCCTGCACCGAGCGGTTGTACTCGGTGACGATGATGGTGCTGCGTTCCTCGGGGCGCAGCGGGCGCATGCCGATGGCGTGGGACAGGTCGATCACCGGCAGGGTCTGGCCGCGCAGGTTGATCACCCCGCAGATCATCGGGTGGCGCTGCGGGATCAGCGTCAGGCGCGGCAGCTGCAGCACCTCCTGGACCTTGAACACGTTGATCGCGAACTGCTGCCGGCCGGCCAGGCGGAACACCAGGATCTCCAGGCGGTTCTGCCCCACCAGTCGGGTGCGTTGATCGACGCTGTCGAGAATGCCGGCCATGGGGGCTCCTGAAATCGGGATGAATAGCGTGTCGCTGTATCGGCCAGAATTCCGGCGACGAAATACTGGCGCAACGCCATCATGCCTCAGAAGCCCGTCCCGGGCCAGCCCCGGCGATCAGCCGCCGAGCAGCGGCGAATTCGCCGGCAGGTGCAGGCGCAGCGCTGCCGGGCGCACCTCGAAGCGCGCCCTTCGCGCCTCCAGAGGCTCGCCATCGAGGTTGATCGCCAGGCCCTCGCCCGCCTCCAGTTCGAGCCACGGCAGGCGCGCGCGGACGAACAGCTCCTGCAGCCCGCCACCGCTGCCGAGCAGGCTGCCCAGGGCGGACAGCATGTCGCCCGGCGCCGGCAGGATGCTGACGTCGAGCAGGCCGTCGTCGGCCAGCGCCTGGGCGCACAGCGGGTGCCCGCCGCCGGCCTGGCGGCCGTTGCCGATGCCCAGGGCGAGGAATTCGCCCTGCCAGTCGAAGCCCGGGCCGCGGAAGTGGCCTTCGGCCGAGTGCACCTCGGAGAAGCGGCTGATCCCGGTCAGCAGGTAGGCCGCGCCGCCCAGGGCCTTCTTCAGGTCTTCGGAGGTGTTGGCCGTGACCGTGGAACCGAAGCCGCCGGTGGCCATGTTGAGGAAGATGCGTCCCTCCACTTCGCCCAGGTCGATGGGCCGCGCCGCCTCCTCCAGCAGGCCCAGCGCCGCGGCCGGCTCCAGCGGGATGCCGGCGGCGCGGGCGAAGTCGTTGGCCGTGCCCAGCGGCAGCAGCGCCAGGCTGGCCTCGGCATCGGTGCGGTACAGCGCCTCGGCCACGGCCCGCGCGGTGCCGTCGCCGCCGCCGGCGACCAGCGTCGGGTAGCCGGCCGCCAGGGCTTCGCCGACCAGGCGCTCGGCATCGCCCTCCTCCCAGGTGACGCGCACGTCCAGCCGCCAGCCGGCCTCGCGGCGCGCCAGCACCGCCGCGCGCACCTCATCGTTGGCCGCCTGCTTGCCGTGCAGGATGAGCATCGCTTCGGGTTTCGCCATGGTCCCTCTCCCCTCCTTGAAGTCCATTCACTATGGACCATCGAACCGGGGCGCGAAGTTCAGGCCGGGTAGCCGGTGATCTCGCGAATGCTCCGGTACAGCGGCTTCAGTTGCCGGTACATGCGCTGGTAGACCTCGCGGTACAGCCGCTCGTAGGTGTGCTGCGCCTGCGGGCGCGGCTGGAACACCTGGCCGACGCGGGTCATGGCGGCGATGGCGGCGGCGAAGTCCGGGAACAGCCCCAGCCCCACCGCGCAGTCGATGGCCGCGCCCAGGCCGGAGGCCTCGTAGACGTGCGGGCGCTCCGCCGGCAGGCCGAAGATGTCGGCGGTCAGCTGCATGGCCGCATCGCTCTGCGAGCCGCCGCCGGCCACGCGCAGGCGCTCGATGCGGGTGCCGGAGCGCTTCTCGATGCGCTCCTTGCCCTGGCGCAGCGCATAGGCCAGGCCTTCGAGGATGGCGCGGTAGATGTGCGCGCGGGTATGCACGTCACCGAAACCGATGATCGCACCCTTGGCTTCCAGGCCGGGTTCGCGGATGCCCGGCGTCCAGTAGGGCTGCAGCATCAGGCCCATGGAGCCGGGCGGCACCTGCTCGACCAGTTCGTCGAACAGTTTCTCCGGCTCCACACCCAGCTCGGCGGCGCGCTGCATCTCGCGCAGGCCGAACTCGCGCTTGAACCAGCTGACCATCCAGAAGCCGCGGTAGATCATGACTTCGGTGTTGAAGTGATCGGGAATCGCCGCCGGGTACGGCGGGATCAGCGGGATGGTCTCCAGGTAGCGCGCGCGGGTGGTGTTGATGGTCGCGGTGGTGCCGTAGGACAGGCAGGCCACGCTGGGTTCGATGGCCCCGGCGCCGAGCACCTCGCAGGCCTTGTCGGCGCCGGCGGCGATCAGCGGCAGGCCCTCGGGGATGCCGGTGTGGCGGCTAGCCTCGGCGCTGATCGTGCCGAGCCTGGCGCCGGGCTTGAACAGCTCGGGCAACTGCTCCTGGCGCGCCTTCACCGCCTGCCATTTCCAGTCCCGCGGGGCGGCCCACTTCAGGCGTTTGTAGTCGAACGGCAGGTAGGCCACGCTGCACGCCAGGGAGTCGACGAAGCGCCCGCACAGGCGATGGGTGAGGAAGCCGGACAACAGCAGCACCTTGTGCGTGGCCGCGTGCAACTCCGGCTGCTGCTGAGCGACCCAGTTGACCTCGGCCTGGCTGCGGAAGTAATCCACCGCGCCTTCGGCGCCGGCCAGCTTGAACAGCCAGCCCCAGAGCCCCTTGATACGGCCCTCGACCTCGGCGCGGCGCTGGTCCAGCCAGAGGATCGCCGGGCGCAGCGGTTTGCCCTGCCCGTCGACGTGGATCACGGTGCCGCGCTGGGTGGTCAGCGACACGCCGCGGATCAGGCTGCGGTCGATGCCGCTCTGCGCCCAGAGCAGCTGGCAGGCCTCGCCGAGCTTGGCCCAGTAGTACTCCGGGTCCTGCTCGGCCCAGCCGGGCTGGCTGGAATAGTAGGCCTCCAGCTCGACCTTGCCCTTGCCCACCAGGTTGCCGGCGAGGTCGAAGAGCAGCGCGCGCACGCTCTGGGTGCCGTTGTCGATGGCCAGCAGGTAGCTCTGTTCGCTCAAGGTGCGATCCTTCTCGTCAGGGGGCCTTGCCGGTGATGGGTCTCGTCGAGCCGATGGCACGGGCTCCACGTAGGATGGGTTGAGCCTGCGATACCCATCACGCTTCACCCGGCAAGCTATAGCAGCGCCGCCAGAGCTCCAGGTAGGTGCGCTCTTCTTCATGCCAGCGCCCATCGTCCCAGCCCAGTCGCGCCTGGCACAGCGCGCTGATGGCCGGCAGTTCGCCGGCGCCGCCGTTCGCCAGCAGCAGGCCCAGGCGCGTGCGGCGCAGCAGTAGGTCGTCCAGGTGCAGCACCAGCTCGCCTTCGGCGGCCCAGGCCAGTTCGGCCCACAGGCAGTCGCTGTCGCCCACTCGCCCGCTGCCGACTTCCGCCAGCAACCTGGCCAGTTGCGGCAGGTTGCGGCCGTGGCGGCCGGCCAGGCGCCGCCGCTGCTGCGGGCCCAGGCCGGGCAGGTCGACCTCGGGCACTGCGGCAAAAATTGCTGAGCCGCTATCCTCCAGCGTCTTGCCGAGCATGGGCGCGCAGGCCTGCAGCACCTCCAGGGCCAGGAGACGGAAGGTGGTCAGCTTGCCGCCGGCCAGGGTCACGCAGCCGGGCTCCTGCCACAGGGCGTGCTCGCGCTTTTCGTCCGAGGGTTTCTTCCGCGCCGCGCCGCTGCTGACCACCGGGCGCACCCCGGCCCAGGTCGAACGGATGTCGGCCCGGCCGATGCGTGCGGCGGGGAACTGCTGCGCGCAGGCGGCCAACAGATAGTCGACCTCTTCGTCGCTGATGCGGGCATCGCTGTCCAGGCCGTCGCCATGGTCCAGGTCGGTGGTGCCGACCACGCTGGCGCCTTCCCAGGGGAAGACGAACACCGGGCGCCGGTCCGCCGCGTGCATGAAGCTGAAGGCGTGGGCCACCGGCAGGCGCCAGGCTGGCAGCAACAGGTGGCTGCCGCGCAGGGGGCGGATGTGCTCGTCGCCTTCCCTGCGGCGCAGGCCGTCGGCCCAGGCGCCGGTGGCCAGGGCCACCACGCCGGCGCGCAAGGCGAAGCGCTCGCCGCTTTCCCGGTCCTCGGCCAGCAGGCCGGTCACCCGGCCGCCTTCCCGGCTCAGTTCCAGCACGCGCAGGCCGTTGAGCGCCTCGCCGCCGTCGGCGCGGGCCTCGTCCAGCACGCGCATGACCAGGCGGGCGTCGTCCACCACCGCATCGGCGAAGCGCGTGCCGCCCAGCAGGCCGTCCTCCTTCAGCCCCGGCGCCAGGTAGCGCAGTTGCTGCAACGGGTAATAGAGGTGGTTGCGCTTGCCGGCCAGGGCGTCGTACACGGCCAGCAGGCCGCCGAACACCTTCGGCCCGGGGAAGCCGCCGCGGTAGTGCGGCATGATGAAGCTCAACGGCTCCACCAGCCCCGCCGCCTCGCCGAGCAGGCGCTGGCGCTCGCGCACCGAGTCGCGGGTCAGGCCGAACTGGCCCTTGGCGATGTAGCGCAGGCCGCCGTGGACCATCTTCGAGGAACGGCTGGAGGTGCCCCAGGCGAAGTCGCGCTGCTCCAGCAGCAGGCAGCGCCATCCTCGCCGGGCCGCCTCACGGAGGATGCCGGCGCCGGTGATGCCGCCGCCGACCACGATCAGGTCCCAGTCGCGCCCGGCCAGTTCGGCCAGCGCCTGCCGACGCCAGGCGGCGTTCCACATGGCGTCAGTCCTGCAGCAGGGTGCCGGGGTTGAGCCGGCCCGCGGGGTCGAAATGGCCGGCCAGGGCGCGCAGGGTGGCCATGCCCAGTTCGCCCTTCTCCAGCGCCAGGTACGGCGCGTGGTCGCGGCCCACGCCGTGCTGGTGGCTGATGGTGCCGCGGTTCTCGACGATCGTCCGGCTGGCGGCCTGCTTGAGTCGGCGCCAGCGCTCATGGGTGGCGGCATAGCTGGACGCCGGGCGGAACACGTAGGTGGTGTAGATGCTGGAGCCTTCGCCATAGACGTGGGACAGGTGGCTGAACACGTGCACCCGCTCGCCTTCCGCCGCCAGGCCGTCGCGCAGGCTGGCCTCGATGCGCTGCATCAGGTTGTCGACGTTGCTCCAGTCGGTGGCGGTCTCCAGGGTGTCCACCACGTAGCCGGCCTGCCAGAGCGTCTCGCGCAGGTAGGGCGAGCGGAAGCGGCTGGCTTCCCACTTGCGCCCCAGCAGGGTGCCGGTGAACACCCCGCCGAAGCCCTTCAGCTGACGCCGCGCGAGCTTCAGCGAAGCGGCGTTCTGCGCGCGGCTGCCGGTGACGCCGAAGGTCAGCATGCACTTGCCCTCGCCCGCCCCGCGCCACTTCAGGTAGCGCTCCAACCAGGCGATCTGCCCGGGATGGCCGGCCAGGGTCAGCTGGGTGCGGGTTTCCACCGCGTTGGACAGGCGCAGCATGGACAGCTGCACCCGCGCCTGGGCCAGGCTGCGGATGGCCGCCAGGCCCTGTTCCCAGGACGGCAGGAAGACCACGTAGAAGCGCTCCTGCTCGGCCAGCCGCGAGACGCGCACCTTGACCGAGGATATGACGCCGAAGCGGCCCTCCGAGCCCAGCACCAGCTCGCGCAGGTCGGGACCGGCGGAGGATGCCGGGAAGGTGGGGATTTCCAGTGGCCCGGCGAAGGTCTCCAGGGTGCCGCCGGCGAACAGCTGCTCGATGCGCCCGTAGCGCAGCGACTGCTGGCCGCTGGAACGGCTGGCCACCCAGCCGCCGAGGGTCGACAGTTCCCAGGACTGCGGGAAGTGGCCGAGGGTGTAGCCGCGGGCGCGCAATTGGCTTTCCACCTGCGGGCCGTTGGCGCCGGGGCCGAAGGTGGCCACCAGGCTTTCCTCGTCCAGCTCCAGCAGGCGGTTCATGTGCGCCAGGGAAACGGTCAACACCGGCTTGTCGGAGGCCGGCGGGTTGATGTGCCCGGCCACCGAGGTGCCGCCGCCGTAGGGGATCAGCAGGCAATCGGTGCGTTCGGCATAGCGCAGCAGTTCGCGGATCTGCTCGGCGCTCTGCGGGTAGGCCACGCCGTCGGGGAAGCGGCCGAACTCGCCCTCGCGCATGGCCAGCCAGTCCGGCAGGCTCTGGCCGCGGGCGTGCAGCAGGCGGTCCATGGGCTCGCGCAGCAGCAGCGGGTGCTCGGCCAGGCGCGAGGCCGGCACCTTGGCCAGCACGGCGTCGAGGCTGGCATCGGGCAGCGCGAGGCCAGGGCCGATCTGCTCGGCGAGAAAGGTCCGGCCCGAGCCGGGCAGTTCCATCGAAGTGCTTTCCTCACCCCAGCCATTCCAGCGTCGCATGCCTGCCGTGCTCCTGTTCCGGTCGCTCGCAATGGCTGCCTATACTAGTCGGCCGCTCGGGCCTGTCACTGTCGGATCGGGCCAGCGCCAGTCGCCAATAGAGCCACCAGAACAAGAGCGCACCATGCACGCCCTCGGCTATACCTCCGTACCCGCCCTGCTCAAGTACCTGCGCCAGGCCGAGCACCTCGGCCTGGACGTCGACGCCGCCCTGCGGGCCGCCGACCTCACCCGCGCACAGCTGGCCGACAACAGCCAGCGCCTGCCCAGCGAAGCCCACGAACGCCTGCTGGGGTATTTCTGCGAACACGCCAATGATCCGCTGTTCGGCCTGCACGCCGCGCGCTTCGTGCAGCCGGGCTCGTGGAGCGTGCTCGGCTACATCACCATGAACTGCGCCACCCTGGGCGAGGCGATGAACCGCATCATTCCCTACGAGAAGCTGGTGGGGGACATGGGCGTGAGTCGCGTCGAGCCGGGCGACGGCCATGTGCGCCTGGTCTGGAACTGCCGCCACCAGGCCGCCGACATCCGCCGCCACATGGTGGAGAACGTGCTGGCCTCGTGGCTGCTCTATGCGCGCTGGATCGCCGATTTCGAAGGTTCGCCCGAGGAAGTCTGGTTCGAGCACGCACAGCCGGCCGGCACCGAGCTGGCCGAGTACGAGCGGCTGTTCGGCTGCCCGGTGCGCTTCGAAAAGCCCTGCAGCGCCCTGCTGGTGCCGCTGCCCCTGCTGGCCTTCCCGCTGCGCCAGGCCGACGCCAACCTCCTGCGCACCCTGGAAGAACACGCCCTGGCCATGATGGCCGAACTGGACGACGACGAACCGCTGCCGCTACGGGTGAAGAACGCCCTGCGCCTGCTGATGAAGGACGGCCTGCCGCGCAAGGAGCGCGTCGCCGAGCGCTTCGACATGACCGTGCGCACCCTGCAGCGCCACCTGCAGCAGGCCGGCACCAGCTACCAGCAGATCCTCGACACCCTGCGCCAGGAACTGGCCGAGCACTACCTGCTGCACAGCGACCTGCAGATCCAGGACATCGCCCAGTACCTGGGTTTCACCGAATCGCGCTCCTTCCACCGCAGCTTCAGGGCTGGACCGGGGAGACGCCGGGGGAATACCGCCAGCGCCATCGGCCGGCGGCGGGGTGAGTAGATTCGCGGGCAAATGCCGGGAGGCACGGCATGTCCCCTGTAGGAGCAACTGTCTTGCCGGCCGCGCCGGGGTGCTCTTCGTAGGATGGGTCGAGCTTGCGAAACCCATGCGGTGGCGGTGATGGGTATCGCTTCGCTCAACCCATCCTACGGGGCCTTGTGTTTACCGGAGGTGTAGGAGCGGGCCCTGCCCGCGATTCGCGCGCAGGGCGCGCTCCTACATGGAATGGTGCGGGTGGGGCGGCGTAGGAGCGGATCTTATCCGCGAATCGCGCCGGGGGTTCCGGCTATCGCGGACAAGGTCCGCTCCTACATTACCGGCGAGCACGGCGCAGCCGGCAAGACAGTTGCACCTACAACAGCACTTCGCTCAGGGGAATGAAGGGCACCGTCTCGCCCTCTTCCAGCGTCCGCCCTTCGCGCACTTCCACCAGGCCGTCGGCCCAGGCGGCGCTGCGCAGCACGCCGGAGCTCTGGTTCGGGTAGATCAGCGCGCGGCCGTTCTCCAGGCGCGCGCGCAGGTATTCGCGGCGGTTGCCGGCGTGCTTCCAGGCGAAGCCGGCGGGCACCTCGAAGCGCAGCGGCGTCACCGCGTCCACGCCCAGGCGGCGCAGCAGGTAGGGGCGCGCCAGCAGGGCGAAGGTGACCAGGGTGGAGGCCGGGTTGCCCGGCAGACCGATCACCGGCGTCCCCTGGTAGTGGCCCAGGGTCAGCGGCTTGCCCGGCTTGATCGCCAGCTTCCACAGCGCCAGCTCGCCGGCCTCGCGCAGGGCCGCGCCGAGGAAATCGGCCTCGCCCACGGAGACGCCGCCGGTGGTCAGGATCAGGTCGGCGCCGCCCAGCGAGCCAAGCACTTCGCGGGTCTTCGCCAGGTCGTCGGGGAGGATGCCGGCATCCCGCACCTCGCAACCGGAGCGCAGCAGCCAGGCCTTCAGCAAGGCGCGGTTGCTGTTGTAGATCTGCCCGGTGCGCAGCGGCTGGCCCGGCTCCACCAGCTCGTCGCCGGTGGACAGCAGCGCCACCCGCGGCTTGCGCCGCACGTTCAGCATGGCCTGGCCGAGCGAAGCGGCCAGGCCAAGCTCGATGGCGCCCAGGCGCGTGCCGGCCGGCAGCACCTGGTCGCCCTGGCGGGTCTCCTGGCCCTGCGGGCGGATGTGCTGGCCGAAGCGCAGCGCTTCGAGGAAGCGCACGCGGCCGTCCGCCAGCACCTCGACGTTTTCCTGCATCTCCACGCAATCCGCGCCATGGGGCACCGGCGCGCCGGTGAAAATGCGCGCGCAGGTGCCGGGTTGCAGCGGCGCGGGGGCGACGCCGGCGAAAATCTTCTGGCTCACAACCAGCGGCTCGCCCTGCCAGTCGGCCAGGCGCAGCGCGTAGCCGTCCATGGCGCTGTTGTCCCAGGGCGGCAGGTCGAAGCCGGCCTGCAGCGGCGCGGCCAGCACGCGGCCCTCGGCCTCGGCCAGGGGAACCTGTTCGACTTCCTCGATCGGCGCCTGGGCCGCCAGCGCCATCAGCCGCGCCAGGGCCTCCTCGACCGGCAGCAGGCCGGGCTTGCCGGGGCCGCTCATCCGCGGCTCTCGCAGGGCGCGGCCTGCTTCAGGTGCGGCACGAAGTTGCACGGGCGGTGACGGGCGTCCAGCTGCTCGGCGAGGATGCCGTCCCAGGCGGTGCGGCAGGCATTGGTGGAGCCCGGCAGGCAGCACACCAGGGTGCCGTTGGCCAGCCCGGCCAGGGCGCGGGACTGCACGGTGGAAGTGCCGATGTCGGCCACCGAGATCTGCCGGAACAGCTCGCCGAAGCCGTCCACCAGCTTGTCCAGCAGGCAGATGACCGCCTCCGGAGTGCTGTCGCGGCCGGTGAAGCCGGTGCCGCCGGTGACCAGCACCACCTGCACCTGTTCCTCGGCGATCCAGGCGGCGACCTGGGCGCGGATGCGATAGAGATCGTCCTTCAGCAGCACCCGCGCGGCCAGGTTGTGCCCGGCGGCGGTCAGGCGGTCGACGAACAGCTGGCCGGAGGTGTCGGTCTCCAGCGTGCGGGTGTCGCTGACGGTGAGCACGGCGATGTTCAGCGGCACGAATGCGGGCGTGGCCAAATGGCTCATGGACGGTGTCCTTGCTTGAGAGACGGGGATGCCGGTGTTATATCACAGGCCCGTTCCGGAGACCTCGCCATGCCTGACGCCACCCTGCCGCCCTGTTCCGTCCTGTTGCTCGCCGGGGGGCGCGGCCAGCGCATGGGCGGGCGCGACAAGGGCCTGCTGGAATGGCGCGGGCGGCCCTTGATCAGCTACCTGCACGAACGCGTGCGCCCGCTGAGCGACGACCTGATCATCTCCTGCAACCGCAACGCCGACATCTACCGGGCCTACGCCGACCAGCTGGTGCACGACGACACCCCGGACTACCCCGGCCCGCTCGCCGGCATCCGCGCCGGCCTCCAGGCCGCCCGCCACCCCTGGCTACTGGTGCTGCCCTGCGACGCCCCGCTGTTCGACGAAGACCTCATCGAACGCCTGCGCCAGGCCGCCGCGGCGCAGCCACAGGCGCCGCACATGCTGCACGACGGCGACCACTGGGAACCGCTGTTCTGCATCCTGCCCAAGGCCCTGGCGCCGCAGCTGGAAGCCGCCTGGCGGCGCGGCGAGCGCAGCCCGCGCCAGGTCCTGCTGCCCCTGGGCGCGCGTCCGGTGGCCTGCGCCAAGGGGGATCCCCGCCTGGCCAACCTGAACTCCCCCGAACTGCTGAACGGCCCGGGCTAGGCAGCCGATACACTGTCTTCCGAGAATTTCCCGGGAACTTTGCCACTACCCTCCCAGTCGGAAACTCCGAACAAACTTCGATTCGTACAGGAGATATACGAATGATCAATCGCGCGCTCCCAGCTTTCCTGCTCGTCCTGGGCCTTGGCGCACTCGCTGGCTGCTCCAGCCCCAGCGTCATCACCCTGAACGACGGCCGCGAGATCCAGTCCGTCGACACGCCCAAGTACGACGACGACACCGGTTTCTATGAATTCGAACAACTGGACGGCAAACGCGTACGCGTGAACAAGGACCAGGTGCGTACCGTCAAGGATCTCTGATCCCCGACCGCCAGCACCCGGGCGCCCCGCCGGACTCAGAGTCCCGCGGGGCGTCGGCTTTTTCGGGGGGCGGAAAATATTTCTGAAAAAATTTTCGCTAACCCCTTGTGCATCAAAAGTTTTTCGGTAGAATGCGCGCCATCAAACGGAGCGTAGCGCAGCTTGGTAGCGCGTCTCGTTCGGGACGAGAAGGTCGCTGGTTCGAATCCAGTCGCTCCGACCAAATCCCGAAAAACCCGCCTTAACCGGCGGGTTTTTTATTGCCTGCGATTTTTCCCGGCAGGCATTTCCCCACCCGCGAATCACGCACTGGGCGCGCTCCTACATGCTGTCCGGGAGAGCGTAGGAGCGGATTTATCCGCGATTCCACCGGCAAGGCCGGCGTTCATGCCATCGCGGACGGAGTCCGCTCCTACACGTGTCTGGCTTCAGGCCTGCCCCGAACGGCGCATCGCCACCTGCGCCAGCGCCGCCCAATCCCGTTCGCCGTCGCCCTGGGCCACCGCTTCCAGCAGGTTGTCGCGCAGCACGCTGGCGAACGGCAGCGGCACGTGGCGGCTCTGCCCCGCCGCCAGGGCCAGGCCCACGTCCTTCAGGCCGAGCACCAGGCGGAACGCCGCCGGCTCATAGCGCTGCTCGGCGATCAGCGCGCCATAGTTGCGGTACACCGGCGCGTTGAACAGGGTGCTGCCCATGATCTCCAGCAACTGCGCCGGCTCCACCCCGAAGCCCTTGGCCAGAGCCGAGGCCTCGCCCATGGCCTCGATGGCGCTGGCGATCATGAAGTTGCCGGCGATCTTCACCGCCGCCGCGCTCAGCGGGTCGTCGCCCAGCGGCCAGGTCTTCTGCCCCATCAGGTCGAGCAGCGGCTGCACTTCGGCGATGGCCTCGGCGGGCCCGGCGGCGAGGATGTTGAGCTTGCCGGCCGCGGCCACGTCGGTGCGGCCGAACACCGGCGCGGCGATGAAGGCGACGTCGCGCTGGCGATGGCGCTCGGCCAGCTCGCCCACCAGGGCCACCGACAGCGTGGCCATGCTCAGGTGGATCAGCCCCGGCCGCGCCGAGTCCAGGGCGCCGCTGTCGAGGAGCACCGCACGGGTCGCGGTGTCGTCGGCGAGCATGGAAATCACCACGTCGGCATCGAAGGCCGCGACCGGGTCGGCCGCCGCCAGGCCGCCCAAGGCCAGCAATGGCTCCAGCGCCGCCGGCGAGCGGTTCCACAGGTGCACCTGGTGGCCGCCGCGGATGAGGTTCGCGGCCATGCCGGCGCCCATGCCGCCAAGGCCGAGGAATCCGATTTTCATAGTGCTGTCTCCAACGAAAGGGTACGACAGCGCAAGACTGACACAGGGCAGCGCCAGGCGCAGAAACGTCGGAGGAAAAATCAGCAGCGCAAGAAAGCAGCTACCTGTTCGGCGTCGAACGGCCAGTTCAGCTCCGCCCCCGTGTCGCAACGACGCAGCACCGGGATGCTGAGGCCGTAGCGCTCGACCCAGTCCTCGCGGTCGGCGATGTCGACCAGTTCCACCAGCAGGCCGTGCTCGACGAAAGGCATCAGCACCGCCTCAGCCACCTCGCACAGGTGGCAGCCCAGGGTTCCGAACAGTTGGCATTCAGGGCCCATCGTCTCCTCCCCCGTCAATGGCCGGCCTGGCGCAGCAAGGTTTCCGCCACCTCGCGCGCTTCCAGGGCCTGGTCGGCCGGACCGTGCATGTGCGCCATGACCAGCACCCCTTCCAGCAAATATTGCAGCTGCCGCGCCAGCTTGCCCGGTTCGTGCACGCCGAGGTCCTCCAGTTGGCGACGGAAGAACGCTTCGACGAAGCCCTTGTGCTCGGCGGCCTGGCGGTGGATCGGGTGGCCGCGGTCATGGAACTCGGCGGCCGCGTGGATGAAGGCGCAACCGCTGAAGCCGTCCTCGTGCAGGTAGCCGTGCAGGTTGTCGAAGACCGCCAGGATGGCCTCGCGCGGCGCCCGCCGCGGCGCATCGCCGAAACGCCGCAAGGTGCGCGCATGGCGTTCCTCCAGGGCGGCCATGATCAGCTCGTCCTTGGACTTGAAGTGCTTGTACAGGGTCATCTTGGCCACCCCGGACTCGGCCAGGATGCGGTCGATGCCCGTGGCGTGGTAGCCCTCGCGGTAGAACAGCTCGAGGGCGGTATTGAGCAACTGCTCGCGCTTGCTGGAAGCCTTGCTGGACGTCATGGGCACCTCCTGGGCGGTCATTATGCGCGAGGCGTCGGCGCTCTTGAACCGGCGGGCACGGGATGGCCGTATTTCGAGCTTGAACTATACAGACTTGTCTGTCTAATATTTGCCGAAGCCGTTCCCGACAACGACACCCAGCAGGAACACCGCCATGAAACTGCACGACATCCCGCTCTCCGGAAATGCCTACAAGGTCCGCCTGTTCCTCAGCCTGATCGGCCAGAGCGCCGAACTGGTCAACGTCGAC
Source organism: Pseudomonas sp. NBRC 100443 (assembly GCF_030268185.1). Classification (NCBI taxonomy): domain Bacteria; kingdom Pseudomonadati; phylum Pseudomonadota; class Gammaproteobacteria; order Pseudomonadales; family Pseudomonadaceae; genus Pseudomonas; species Pseudomonas sp. NBRC 100443. The sequence goes on along the minus strand of NZ_BSQE01000019.1, from coordinate 103,893 downwards.
CTGCGCAGCGGCGTGCACAAGCGCCCCGCCTTCCTCGCCATCAACCCGCGCGGCCAGGTGCCGGCCCTGGAGGACGGCGATTTCGGCCTGGGCGACTCCCAGGCCATCCTGGTCTACCTGGCGCGCCGCTACGCCGAGCCGTCCTGGTACCCGCTGGACGCCGAGCCCCAGGGGCGCATCGCCCACTGGCTGAGCTTCGCCGCCAACGAGATCCAGCACGGGCCGGCCCAGGCGCGGGTCATCCAGCTGTTCAAGCGCCCCGGCGACCTCGGCGCAGCCCAGGCCAAGGCGCGCCAGGCCCTGGAACTGCTCGACGGAGAACTGTCGCGGCAACCCTGGCTGGCCCGTACGGCCGGGCCGAGCATCGCCGACATCGCGGTCTACCCCTACGTCGCCCTGGCCCCCGAAGGCGGCCTGGACACCACCGCCTACCCCCACGTGCAGGCCTGGCAGGAACGCATCCGCGCCCTCCCCGGCTACCTCCCCCTGCCCACGCTCTGAGCCGTCGAAAAGGATGCCGAACATGCGCCTCGCCAGATGCTTCCTCGCCCTGCTGCTGGGGTTGGCCAGCCTGCCCGGCCACGCCGACGGACTGCGCTTCGCCCTGGTGCGCACCTCCGGGCTCACCACCCTCGACGCCCTGACCCTCGCCGACGGCGACTGGACGCGAAAGGTGCGCGTCAACCACACCGCGCTGCTCATCCAGCACCACGCGGCCACGCTGCTGTTCGACACCGGCCTGGGCAGCCAGGCGCAGGCGCAGTTCGCCCGGGACATGCCCTGGTGGGACAAGCCGCTGTTCCGCTTCGGCGAGGTGCATCCGGTGCGCGAGCAACTGGCCGGCAGCGGCATCCACATCGACCGCATCTACCTGTCCCATGCCCACTGGGACCATGCCTCGGCACTGGTGGACTTCCCCGAGGTGCCGGTATGGGCGCCCTATGCGGAGATCGACTATGCCCACATCGCCACGCCGCCGGCGGTGTTCCCCAGCCAGTTCAGCGCGGCGACGCCCTGGCGGCCCTACGCGTTCTCGCCCACGCCCTTCCTGGCCTTCGACGAGAGCCTGGACCTGTTCGGCGACGGCAGCCTGGTGCTGGTGCCGATGCCCGGCCACACGCCCGGCTCGGTCGGCCTGTTCCTCACGCTGGAGGATGGCCGCCGGTTCTTCTTCAGCGGCGATACCAGTTGGCGCCTGGAAGGCTTCACCGGCCCGCGGCAGAAGTTCTGGGTCAGCAGCCGCCTGGTGGACCGCGACCGCGGGCAGACCCTGGCGCAACTGGCGAAGGTCCACGAAATGCTCCTGGCACACCCGGAAATCATCGTGGTCCCGGCCCACGACGCGCAGGTACAGGACCGCCTCGGCTACTACCCGCACTGGGTGCAATGAAAGGCCCTCCTTTGGTGCAGAGCGCAGGGGGTAGGCCAATTCCAGGCAAATCAGCGGGATAACTCGGAGAACAGCGACTAAGGTCTAAGAGTCGGAAAAAGCCTGTAATGATTTAGTAGGCAGGCTGTAACAGATCGACATGCCGGCGTAGTCCAGGCATCACCGAACTGCTCAAAGCGCTCGAGGAGACAATAACAATGAGCAAGACTCCGATCGCCCGCGCCGTGGCCATGGCCACGCTGGGTTCCACCTGCATCATCCCCGCCCTGGCTCACGCCGACTTCATCTCGGACAGCAAGGCCAGCGTCGAACTGCGCAACTTCTACTTCAACCGCGATTTCCGCACCTCCACTCCGGCCCAGCAGAGCAAGGCCGAAGAGTGGGCGCAGGGCTTCATCCTGCGTTACGAGTCCGGCTATACCGAGGGCACCATTGGCGTGGGGGTAGACGCCATCGGCATGCTCGGCCTGAAGCTGGATTCCAGCGCGGACCGCACCGGCACCGGCCTGCTGCCCAAGACCGCCAGCGGCGATGCCGCCGACGACTACAGCAAGCTGGGCATGACCGCCAAGCTGCGCTACGAGAAGAACACCCTGAAGGTCGGCACCCTGATCCCGAAACTGCCGGTCATCATGCCCAACGACAGCCGCCTGCTGCCGCAGGTGTTCCTGGGCGGCGCCTTCAACTCCACCCAGCTCGACGGCCTGACCTTCGACGCCGGCCGCCTGAACCAGACCAACCTGCGTGACTCCTCCGACTACCAGGAGATGACCATCACCGGCGGCGGCAAGAAGAACATCAACGTCCGCACCGGCACCACCACCAACGAATTCGACTTCGCCGGCGGCACCTACGCCTGGACCAAGAACTTCAGCACCGGTTACCACTACGGCCAGTTGGAGGACTTCTACAAGCAGCACTTCCTGACCGCGACCTACGTCCTGCCGATCACCGAGGGCCAGTCGCTGAAGACCGACCTGCGCTGGGCCAAGTCCAACGACGACGGCACCAGCAACGTCGACAACAAGGCGCTCAACGCCATGTTCACCTACAGCCTGGGCTACCACGCCTTCGGCCTCGGCTACCAGAAGATGAGCGGCGACACCGGCTTCGCCTACATCAACGGCACCGATCCCTACCTGGTGAACTTCGTACAGATCAACGACTTCGCCAACAAGGACGAGAAGTCCTGGCAGGCCCGCTACGACTACAACTTCGCCGGCATCGGCATCCCCGGCCTGACCTTCATGACCCGCTACGTCAAGGGTGACAACATCGACCTGCTGACCACCAGCGGTGAAGGCAAGGAATGGGAACGCGATACCGACATCGCCTACGTGTTCCAGGACGGTGCGCTGAAGGGCTTTGGCGTGAAATGGCGTAACGCGACCACCCGCAGCAACTTCAGCCGGAACTCTGCTGCCGGCAATGCCGCGGACGAGAACCGTCTGATCCTCAGCTACACCATGCCGCTCTGGTAGCGGACTGCCGGCGGGGGCCATGCGTAGTGGCCTTCCGGCCTGGTGCCAGTGGCCTTGGCGGTAATCTTGGCCACTCATGAAAATGCCGTTTCTCTCCCTGGGGGAAACGGCATTTTCATGTGGGCTATACGAGTTTGCTCTGTGGCGCCCAACTCATCCCCGCCATTCCCGCGAACGCGGGACGCGGCTCCATCGCGAACAGCGCTTGCGCTGGCCCGAAGGGGAATAACCCAGTGGCGTGGGGGCTTGGTGTAGCGCGCCGCTCCGAGTCTGCCCGACCGTCTTGTTTCGCCCCCTCGGGCGAGTCCCTTTTGTCAGTCGGTGGAAGGCCACCCCCGCAAAAAGGAACCAAAAAGGCTTGCCCCGCCATACGGGCCCGATGGAGCCGGGCTACCCTCGCGAATTCCCCCGCCACGGAGGCCCGCCCCGAGGGTACGTCCCTGTAGCCCATCGGGGCTCTCGCGACATCCATGTCGCATGACCTCCTGAGCGCCGGTTTCGCTCGGCCTTCTGAAGGGGCGTTTCGGTGCGCTCGGACGTTTCTCTGGAAGTCCAAGAGCAAACGCGCTTTTGCTTTTGCTCTTCGTAGGAGCGAGCTTGCTCGCGAACTGGCCGGTGACATCCGCGCACGGGTTCAACTCCGCCCCTCTCCCTAACCCTCGGCTGCGCGCCCCGCCCTGAAGGGAGAGGGAACCGTTGGGCAGGGCTTGATGTTATGGCGTTAGCCGGCAGCCTCGGTGATGCCCGGCTGGAGCCAATTCTTTTCTCGGCACGGACTGCCCCCCTCTCCCGCTTGCGGGAGAGGGTTGGGGAGAGGGCACTCTTGAACCCCAACACCTGCACCAAGGCGTTTTTCGTAGGATGGGTTGAGCACGGTCGCAGGAGCGCATTCACCGGCCACGCCGGACGCCCCCGTGGCACGGACAGCGCTCAGTCTTGACTGATCGCCCCGATCTTGTGGATCGACAGGTCCGCGCCGTAGTACTCCTCCTCCTGGCTCAGGCGAATGCCCACCACCGCCTTGATCCCGCCGTAGACCAGCAGCCCGCCGGCGAAGGCGATGACCACGCCCAGCAGAGTGCCCAACACCTGGCTGACCAGGCTCACCCCTCCCAAACCGCCCAGCGCCTGCTGACCGAAGATGCCACAGGCAATACCGCCCCAGGCGCCGCACAGGCCGTGCAGCGGCCACACGCCGAGCACGTCGTCGAGCCTCCAGCGCGTCTGCGCCGCGGTGAACACCCAGACGAACAGCGCGCCGGCTACAAGGCCGGTGGCCAGGGCGCCCACTGGGTGCATCAGGTCGGAACCGGCGCATACCGCCACCAGCCCGGCCAGCGGGCCGTTGTGCAGGAAGCCGGGGTCGTTGCGCCCCACCAGCAGCGAGGCGATGGTGCCGCCGACCATGGCCAGCAACGAGTTCACCGCCACCAGGCCGCTGGCGTGGTCCAGGGTCTGCGCGCTCATCACGTTGAAGCCGAACCAGCCGACCACCAGGATCCAGGCGCCCAGGGCCAGGAACGGGATGTTCGACGGCGCGAAGGCCACCAGCCGGCCCTCGCGGTAGCGGCCGTTGCGCGGGCCCAGCAGCAGCACCGCGGCCAGCGCCAGCCAGCCGCCGAAGGCGTGCACCACGACGGAGCCGGCGAAGTCATGGAAAGGCGCGCCGAACTTCAGCGCCAGCCAGGCCTGCAGGCCATGGTTGCCGTTCCACGCCATGCCCTCGAAGAAGGGGTAGACGAAGGCCACGATCAGCGCCGTGGCGCACAGCTGCGGGGCGAATCTGGCGCGCTCGGCGATGCCCCCGGAAATGATCGCGGGGATGGCGGCGGCGAAGGTCAGCAGGAAGAAGAACTTGACCAGCGCGTAGCCGTTCTCCGCGCTCAGCTCACTGGCCGGCTTGAGGAAATCCACGCCGTAGGCGATCCAGTAGCCAATGAAGAAATACGCCAGGCTGGACACGGCGAAGTCCGAAAGAATCTTCGACAGCGCGTTGACCTGGTTCTTCAGGCGCACCGTGCCGACCTCGAGGAAGGCGAAGCCGGCATGCATGGCCAGCACCATCACGGCGCCCAGCAGGATGAACAGGGTGTTGGAACCGTGGATCAGGGTTTCCACGGCACTGTTGAGGTTTTCCATGAATCAGGCAGCCCCGGCTCAGACCGAAAAAGCACCAAAACAGCTCATCGCCCCGGCGTGCCGCACCAGCATGAAGCGCAGACGCACCGATAAGGTCCACCCCACTGCTCCACACAGCACACGAGGATGCGCGGGGGCACCTCTGTTTTTTTGATTTTTCTTTTGTCTTTCATATGGTTAATGGATTTTCCGGCGGTCTTCGGACGTCCCTGAACGCCCCTCTCTGGGGCACTCGCACCGGATGACGCACCATGGCGTTGCAAGCGGCATACCATGCGTGAAACGGGCGAAGCGGCGCGGACTGGTCTTCAATGAACGGGCCTGGGCCCTGCTCTGCATCGCCGCTTCGCCGGCGATTTATGGGAAACTTCCCAACGCCACGGGGCTCAGAAACCAGTGAACCCCTCGCAAACACAAGGAGCCTCACAATGCCCCGCAAGAGCACCGCGAATACCACCAAGGACGAACTGCTGGCCGAATTCCAGGCCCTGGTGGCCGATACCGAGAAACTCCTGCAGACCTCCGCGGAACTGGCCGGCGAGGAAGCCGACGCCCTGCGCGAGCAACTGCGCTCCGGCCTTGGCCGGGCCCGCGAACGCATCGATGCGGCGCAGAGCGCCGTGCGCGACCAGGGCCGCGCCGCGGTGGACGCCACCGAGGACTACGTCGGCGAACATCCCTGGCAGGCCGTGGGCGTGGCTGCCGGCGTCGGCTTCCTGCTCGGCCTGCTGGTCGGACGGCGCTGACCGATGAGCGACGCCACGGACGCCCCGCAACACCATGGCCCTTCCGTGCGGCGCTTCGGCGCCGCACTGCTGGGCCTGCTGCATGGCCATGTCGAACTCTTCGGCCTGGAACTGCAGGAACAGAAGAGCCGTACCCTGGCGCTGCTGCTGTTCGCCGGGCTGGCGTTGCTGTTCGCCCTGCTGCTGATACTGGGCCTGTCGCTGCTGGTGCTGGTGCTGTTCTGGGACAGCGACCGGCTGGCCGCGGTGCTCGGCCTGTGCGCCTTCTATGCACTGGGCGGCGGGCTGTGCGCCTGGCGCCTGTACCAGTTGGTGGACGACGACAGCTCGCCGTTCAGCGCCACCCTGGAAGAACTGGCCCGCGACCGGGAGCAACTGCTGCCATGAGTGAACTGCCGCAACTCTCCCCCCGCCCCTCGCGGCGGGAACTGCGCAAGGCGGTGCTGCGCCTGCGCCTGGAAGTCCAGCGCCAGCAACTGCGCCAGGAAAGCGAGAAGCTCCTGCAGCCGCTGCGCCAGGCCCGCGACCTGGGCCAGGGCGTGCGCCAGCAGTTTAGCGGCGGCGCCTCCCTGTGGGCCGCCGGCGGCGCAGCAGCCGCGGCCGCCCTGATGCTGCGTCGCAAACGCGGCCTGGTGCGTCTGCTGCGCCTGGCCGTGGTGCTGGCGCCCCTGCTGCTCAAGCTGCGGCAGACGGCGGGCAAACCGGCGAAACCGACTGCGGACCAGGGCGGCTGAGCGCCCTGGCTGCATTCTTGCTAGGAGGCAATCCCGGGCCGGCGGCAACGCCTTCCTTTTCCTCCCACTAAGGATGTGTCCCTTGATCGACGGGCAACCGATCGCCTGCTTCCAGCCCTTCATCGATACCGCCACCGGCCTCATCGCCGGGGTCGAAGCCCTCGGCCGCATGCGCCAGGCCGACGGCCAGTTGCTCTCGGTGGGCCCGCTGTTCGTCGATCCGAAGATTCCCCCGGCCACCTTGCGCCGCCTCGACCGGCAGATCCGCGACGACGCCCTGGCGCGCCTGCCGGAAGCGCCGGCGGACTGGTTCCTCAGCCTGAACATCTCGCCGCGCTGGATCAGCCGGCTGCGCCCCAACCAGCCGCTGCCCAGCCTCAAGCAACTGCAACAGCACGGCGTCGACCCGCACCGGGTGGTCTTCGAGATCACCGAGCTGGGCGGCGGCAACCAGCGCCTGCCCGAGGTGGTGGCGCGCTACCGCGACGCCGGCGCGCGCATCGCCATCGACGATTTCGGCGCCGGCTACTCCCAGCTCGACCGCGTGCTGGCGCTGCAGCCGGACATCCTCAAGCTGGACATGCGCCTGTTCCAGCAGGCCGCCCGCGGCGGCCCCAGCGGCGAGGTGGTCAAGGCGCTGGCGCAGATGGCCGAGAAGACCGGCTGCTGGATCATCGCCGAAGGCGTGGAGACCGAGGCGGAACTGGACTTCGCCCTGGAATGCGGCGCGCGCTTCGTCCAGGGCTACCTGTTCGCCCGCCCGGCGCTGGACTTCCCCGCCAGCGACGCCTATCTGGACGCCTTCGGCCAGTGGCGCGACCGCTACGTGCAGCGCAAGCTGAGCGAACGCGCCCGGCTGGTGCAACTGCGCCAGCAACTGGCCGAGCTGGTCGCCAACCTGCGCCCCTGGGCCGAGGGCGGCGCGCGCCTGGCCAGCCTGCCCACGCCCGACGGCTTCCCGCGCCTGCTGCGCGTCTACCAGTGCGACCGCCACGGCACGCAGATCTCGCCCAACCTGGAATGGAACGGCCTGTTCTGGAAGGAGGACCGGCGCTACGTCGGGCACAACTGGTCCTGGCGCCCCTACTTCTACCAACTGCTCGCCGAGGGCTGGGAAGAACGCCGATTGACGCTGTCCAACACCTACCGCGACGCCACCTCCAACCAGTACTGCATGACCGCCGGGCAGTTCATCGACCAGGGCCGCCGCCTGCTGCTGATCGACATCGACGCAGAAGGCCTGTAGGCCGCGATTGAGATTGCCGCGGGCAAGGGGTAGCGTTGGCTGCACCACGAGCAATCGGACGAGCGAATGGACTGGCATACCCTGCTCCCCCGCGAGCGCCTCGGCAAACCCGTGCACAGCAGCGCGGAACTCGGCCGCAGCGCTTTCCACAAGGACCACGACCGCATCATCTTCTCCGGCGCCTTCCGCCGCCTGGGGCGCAAGACCCAGGTCCACCCGGTGTCGAGCAACGACCACATCCACACGCGCCTGACCCACTCCCTGGAGGTCGGCTGCGTCGGCCGTTCGCTGGGCATGCGCGTCGGCGAGATGCTGCGCGGCGAACTGCCGGAATGGTGCGACCCGAGCGACCTCGGGGTGATCGTGCAGTCGGCCTGCCTGGCCCACGACATCGGCAACCCGCCCTTCGGCCATTCCGGCGAGGACGCCATCCGCCACTGGTTCCAGCAGGCCGCCGCGCGCGGCTGGCTGGACGCCATGGACGCCGACGAGCGCGCCGACTTCCTCAATTTCGAGGGCAACGCCCAGGGCTTCCGGGTGCTCACCCAGCTGGAGTACCACCAGTTCGACGGCGGCATGCGCCTGACCTACGCCACCCTGGGCAGCTACCTGAAGTACCCCTGGACCGCGCGCCACGCCGACTCCCTCGGCTACAAGAAGCACAAGTTCGGCTGCTACCAGAGCGAGCTGCCGCTGCTGGAACAGATCACCGAGAAGCTGGGCATGCCCAAGCTCGACGACGAGCGCTGGGCGCGCCACCCGCTGGTCTACCTGATGGAGGCGGCGGACGACATCTGCTACGGCCTGATCGACCTGGAAGACGGCCTGGAAATGGAATTGCTCGACTACCCCGAGGTGGAAGCCCTGCTGCTCGACCTGGTCGGCGACGACATCCCCGAGACCTACCGCCAGCTCGGCCCCAGCGATTCCCGCCGGCGGCGCCTGGCGATCCTCCGCGGCAAGGCCATCGAGCACCTGAGCAATGCCGCCGCACGAGCCTTCGTCGAGCAGAAGCAGGCCCTGCTGGACGGACGCCTGGGCGGCGACCTGGTCGAGCACATGAGCGGCCCGGCCAAGCGCTGCGTGCAGCAGGCCAAGGCCCTGGCGCGGCAGAAAATCTTCCAGGACAAGCGCAAGACGCTGCACGAGATCGGCGCCTACACCACCCTGGAAATCCTCCTCAATTCCTTCTGCGGCGCGGCCCTGGAACAGCATGGCGGGCGCAGCCCGTCGTTCAAGAACCAGCGCATCCTCGACCTGCTCGGGCACAACGCACCGGATCCCGACTGGCCGCTGCACAAGGCCTTCCTGCGCGTCATCGACTTCATCGCCGGGATGACCGACAGCTACGCCACCGAAATGGCGCGGGAGATGACCGGGCGCTCCAGCCCGGTGTGAGGCCCAATGCCGTTCATTTAAGCGATGCTTTGAGTTGGCGAAGGCAGGAGCGTAGGGCGCATGACCTCCACCGCCATCCGTGCCGCCGGGATTTCCGGCGTGGCCGGTGAGCCCAATCGCGGACGGAGTCCTACGTCCGTGCCTTCCTGGAACTGTAGGAGCGGGCCCTGCCCGCGATTTCGCGCGCAGGGCGCGCTCCTACATGGGAATGGTGCGGGTGGGCGGCGTAGGAGCGGCTCTCATCCGCGAATCGCGCCGATATATCCGGCTATCGCGGACAGGGTCCGCTCCTACGAAGAGCCCCACGGCGTGGCCGGCAAGGCAGCCCCGTAGGATGGGTTGAGCCTGCGAAACCCATGCGGTGGTGGCACGGGGTGTGGTGTTTACCGGGGGTAGGAGCGAACTCTGTCCGCGATTCGGCTGGGCTCCCGAACCACGCCATGAGCCCAAATGAAAAATGCCGTTTCTCCCAGACGGAGAAACGGCATCCTTACGGCGCTAGGCCGGATCGTCCTCGGTGGCCGACTGCGCCGGGCGGATCTGGCCTTCCTCGTCCAGTCGCTTCAGGTGGCCATGCAGGCTGGCCTGCAGCGCATCCAGCGCCCTGCGCAGTTGCTCCACGGCACTGCGCAAGGTCGAGAACTCGGCGCGCTCGGTGCAGACCTTCTCCAGCTCCGCGCAACGATCATGCAGGGCCATGGCACCTACCAGCCGCGCCGCGCCCTTGATGCGGTGGGCCAGCTCGGCCAGGCGCCGCCTGTCCTGGGCGTGCAGCAAGGGTTCGAGCTGTTCGGCGTCCGCCTCGTTGCTCGACACCAGCTCGGCCATCAGGTTGCGCGTCAGCTGGGCGTTGCCGCCGGTCATCTCCAGCAGGGCGCCGATGTCCAGGTCGCCCTCCTCCTGCGGGTGTTTTTCAGGAACCGGCTCCGGCGGCATGATCTCGCCGCGCTGAAGTTGCTCCAGCTGCTCACGCAGTTGCTCGATGCTGATTGGCTTGAACAGGCAGTCGTCCATGCCGGCCTCCTTGCAACGAACGATTTCGTCGGGCTGGGCATTGGCCGTGAAACCGAGGATGGGGGAACGCGCCGCGCCGCTCTCCCGCTCGATCTCGCGGATTCGCCGGGCCAGGCTGTAGCCGCTGAGCACCGGCATGTTGCAGTCGGTGATGACCAGGTCGAATTCGCCGGGCCGCCACATCTGCAGCGCCTCGCCGCCGTCCGTAGCCATGGCCACGGTGTGCCCGAGGTGTTCCAGCTGCTGCGCCAGCAGCAGGCGGTTGACCGGGTGATCGTCCACCACCAGTACGCGCAGCGTCCTCTGCACCACCGCACTGCGCAGGATGATCGAATCGTCTTCCGGCGCCAGGGGCTCCAGCACCTGCAGCACCAACCTGACGTGCACCTTGGTGCCCATGCCGGCTACGCTCTCCAGGCGCACCGAGCCCCCCATCATTTCCGCCAGCTTGCGGCAGATGGTCAGCCCCAGCCCCGTGCCGCCATGGTTGGTGCGCCCCTCGCGCTGCACCTGGCTGAAGGGTTCGAAGAGCTGCTTCTGGTCTTCCTCGGCGATGCCGATGCCGCTGTCCTCGACACACACCTCCAGCGCCAGCCGCTCGTTCGGCAGCGGCTCGCCCGACACCCGCACCCAGACGCTGCCCGCATCGGTGAACTTGATGGCGTTGCTCACCAGGTTGGAGAGAATCTGCTTGAAGCGCAGCGGGTCGATGAGTACGTCGCAGGCGGCCTCGGTTTCGATCTCCAGTTTCAGCAGCAGGCCCTTCTGCCGGGCCAGGCCGTCGAAGACACGGGCCACCGATTCGATCAGTTCACGCAGGCGCGCCCGTTCGGGCAGCAGCGTCAGGCGGCCGGACTCGATCTTGGCGACGTCGAGGATGTCGCCGATCAACAGCAGCAGCGACTTGGCCGACTCGTAGGCCACCTCGATCGGCCCCTGTTCGCCACAACCGCCGCAGCGATTGCGCGTCAACGCCAGTTCGAGCATGCCGATCACCGCATTCATCGGCGTGCGGATCTCGTGGCTCATGGTCGCCAGGAAGGTGCTCTTCGCCCGGCTGGCTTCCTCGGCCTGCTCCTTGGCGATCTCCAGTTGCTGGAGCAGGCGCTCGCGCTCGGTGACGTCAACCCAGCCGGAAACCACGCCGCGGAGCTTGCCGGACGCGCTGTGGTAGGGCGTGAGCCAATGGTGCACCTGGCGCGTCTCGCCGTTGATCTCCAACATGCGGTCGACGGCGACCGGCTCCCCGCTGGCCATCACCTGGAGGTATTCCCGGTGCAGGCCCTCGGCCTGTTCCGCCGAGAGCCAGGTGCAGTCCGTCAGCTGCGAGCCCACCGCCAGGTCCTCCGGCAGCCCGGTGGCCTCGCGGAACGCCCTGTTGCAGGTGATCAGGCGCCCATCGGCGTCGCGCACCGAGACCGGCTGGGGAATGCCGTCGATCAGTGCGCGCTTGAACGCCAGGCGGTCCTGCAGCTCCAGCTCGGCGCGGCGGCGCGCGCGCATCCGCAGGAGCAGGTACCAGTTCCACAGCAGGATCAGCCCGAGCAGCGCCAGCCCGCCCCACAGCAGCCAGAAGAACTGCGAGCGGTAGCCTTCCCAGACGCTGTCCGGCGACGCGCCGCTGGTGGACCAGCGGCTGATGATACTGGCCATGTCTTCCGGCGAGATCGCCAGCAGGGCCTTGTTGAGGATGCTCAGCAGCTCCGGGTCGGCCCGCGAGACGCCCAGGGATATCTGCGCCGGCTCCAGGTCCAGGGTCGCGGCGATGCGCAGGTCGCGGTAGTAGCGATTGACCAGGAAGGTGGCGGTGAGCATCGGCTGCAGCGCGGCGTCCGCCTTCCCCTCCTGCAGCAACGGCAGGGCATCGCTGTAGTTGTCCACCTCGACCAGCTTCACCCGCGGGAACTGCTCGCGCACGTAGGACACCAGCGAGCTGCCATGGGCCACCGCCACGCGCTTGCCGTTGAGGTCCGCGAGGTTGTTCAGCCGGGTGTTGTCCTTGTGCGTGAGCAGCACGAAGGAGGTACTCAGGTAAGGTCGGGTGAAGTCTACGTGCGCCTCGCGCTCGACGGTGGGCGACATGGTGGCCAGGGCATCGACCTGGCCCCGGCGAACCTGGGTGAACATGCCGGAGATCGACGAGGTCGGCACCACCTCGAACTGCAGGCCGGTACGGGTGCGAATCAGATCCAGCAGGTCCGCGACTATGCCGCGGAAATTGCCCTGGGAGTCGAAGAAGGTCAGCGGGGCCAGCGACTGGTCGATGCCCAGGCGCGGCCGCCGGTTGTGCTCCAGCCAGCGAAGCTCCTGGGGCGTGAGGTTCAGCCGGTGGTTGGAGATGGAGAACACGCCGCCCACGCTCCAGCGCCGCTGGATGGACAGGTGTTGCTGGGCGCTGATGTTCTGCAGCACTTCGTTGACGCTGTAGAGCAGCGGGCTGCCGTCCTTGCGCGCGGCGAAGGAAAAGCCGACGCCGTTGAAGTTGGCGAAGTTCAGCAGCTTGAGGTTGACCAGGTAGCCCTGGCTGATCAGGTACTGCGCGCTCAGGGCGTCGCCGACGTAGGCGTCCACCTGCCCGAGGGCGACGGATTCCAGGGCGCGGCGCAGCGAGTCGAAATGCACCACCTCGGCATCGGGGAAATGGTCGGCCAGCTCCTTCGGCGAGAAGTAGTCGCCCACCACGGCGAGCCGCCGGCCGGCCAGTTGCAGGTCGCCTTCCAGGCGCATGTCCTGCTGCCCGACGATCACCGGCTGGTTCAGGGAATACGGGCGCGACAGCAGCAGGTCCGGGATCTCGGCCTCGAAGCCGGTGGCGCGGCCGATCAGGTCGATCTCGCCATCCTGCAGCGCCTGGATGGTCTGGCGCCGGGACGGGTAGCGGCGCATCTCGATGCGGACGTTGAGCGCTTCGCTGACCAGCCCGAGGTAGTCGGCGGTGACTCCCTCCAGCTCGCTGCCGCTGACGGTGACGATCAGTGGCGCATAATCCGGCGCGGCCACCCCCACCACCAGCGTGCGCTTCTCGCGCAGCCACTGCCAGTCCGACTCAGGCAGCTCGACCCGCGGCCTCTCGGGAAGCGCCGCGGTACGGGCCAGCAAGGCGAGTTGCGTCCAGGGCGCGGGGGCCTGGACCTCTGCGGCCCAGGCCCCCATCGCCAGCATCGCACCGAGAACGGCACCCAGCAGCGCCCTGCACTTCGAGCCCATGGCGACTGTCTCAGACCAGTGCGTTGCGCTTGGCGAACTCGATCAGGTCGACCAGCGAATGGGCATTGAGCTTCAGCAGCAGGCGCGTCTTGTAGGTACTGACGGTCTTGTTGCTGATGAACATCTGCTCGGAGATGTCCTTGTTCGAATAACCATTGGCCAGGTATTGCAATACCGACATTTCCCGGTCGGAGAGGCGCTGGATGAGTTCATGGTCATCCATGCTGCCGTTGTTCTTGCGCGCCGGGCGCACGGCCGTGCTGGGGAAATAGTTGTACCCGGCGATCACCGCATTGACCGCGCTGATCAACTCGGCCAGCCCGCCCTGCTTGCAGACGAACCCGGAGGCCCCGGCCTGCATGCAGCGCATGGCGTAGAGCGAGGCGCTCTGGCCGGTCAGCACGAGGATCTTCAGGGGCAGGTTGAACGCGGTCAGACGGCTGATGACTTCTAGCCCGTCCAGCTTGGGGATGCCGATGTCCAGCACCACCAGCTCCGGCAGCAGATCCTTCACCAGGGACAGGGCGTCCACGCCGTTGTCGGTTTCCCCGATGATGGTATGACCTTCCTTTTCCAGCAGAACGCGCATTGCCATCCGTATCACCGGATGATCATCGACGATAAGAACCTTGCTCAATTTTCAATCTCCGACAGACTTCCCAAGAGTGCGCCGTAAGATATCGTCTAGGAAATCAGTGTCGAGATTAACTGGTGCCACTTTTAACATCTTAAGTAAATTCCCATACATCAAAGTATAAATTCCTACACAAACTTGATCGACCAACTTCCGTTAACTTTCAAGCCGGACTTTTTCAACACCTCCTAATGCAATTTCCTACAACGGAAATGGAAGTTTTTTAAATAAATGGCACCCGCCAGCCGGCACACTGCGGCCGTTATCCAATTCGGTACGCGCGACCATGAACATATCGATCCCATCCAGCCTGCTGGTGCTGGAGGACCATGCATTTCTGCGCGAGGCCACCGTGCACGGCTTGCGGGTCCTCGGCTACGAGCAGGTCCTGGCCGCCGGCGACGGGGACAGCGCCATCGAACTGCTGAGGCAGAAGGGCGGAGTCGACATCTGCATCTGCGACGTGCTGCCGCCGGGCATGGACCTGCTCGGGTTCCTGCGCCTGGCGGCCCAGGAGAAGCTGCTGCGGGCGATCATCGTGGTCAGCGAGGTCCCCGCCGACCTGCGCCGGGCCATCGCCCACATCGCCACGCTGTACGGCCTGTCGGTGCTCGGCGAGCTGACCAAGCCGCTGCAGATGTCCAGCCTGCAGGCACGCCTGCGCCACTACAGCCCTGCGCCCGCCGCCGCCCCGCCGCTGCCGCGGCCGACGCCATCGGCGCTGGAGGTCTGGCAGGCCATGCGCAACCGGGAGCTCAGGGCCTACTACCAGCCCAAGGTCGACCTCGACACCCTGCAGGAGATCGGCGCCGAGGTGCTGGTGCGCTGGGACCACCCGGTCCACGGGCTGTTGCGCCCGGCCTACTTCCTCGCCGCGATCCGCCGGATGAAGCTGCTGCCCGACCTCTTCGACCTGGTCCTGGACCAGGCCCTGGATTTCGCCCGGCGCGAGCTGCGTCACGGCACCCAGCGGGCGCTGTCGATCAACATCGACCTCGAGGTGCTGCAGCAGCGCGACCTGGCCGGCCACCTGAAGGAAAAACTGCGGCAGACCGGCGTCGACCCTGCCAGCCTGACCATCGAGATCATCGAAGGGGGGCTGGCGACCACGCCCCTGGCCAGCCTGGAGAACCTCACCCGCCTGCGCCTGCTCGGCTGCAACGTCGCCATCGACGACTTCGGCACCGGCTACTCCTCGCTGCAGCGCCTTTGCGACCTGCCCTGCAACGAAATCAAGCTGGACGCCTCCTTCATCCGCGACATGCAGCACAACCCGCGCACCCACGAGTCGGTCGCCAGCACCCTGGTGCTGGCGCGCCACCTGCAGTTGCGGGTGATCGCCGAGGGCATCGAGACCTACCAGCAACTGCAGCGCATGCGCGAACTGGGCTGCCGGTTCGGCCAGGGCTTCCTGTTCGCCCGGCCGATGTCGGAGGACGCCTATCGCCACTGGACGGGCGTCGACCTGCAACCGCCGGAGACGGAAGCCGGCTCCGCGCTGGAGTTGGAGGGCGCGCAGAACCCACCGGGCTGAACCCGGGGCGGGCGCCCACCCTCAGCCCGTTCTCAGCCAGGCTGGTGAATGGGCTGCTCCGGATACCAGGCATCCTGCAGGGGGCTGACCGAACTGCCGCTCAGCTCGCCCTGCTGCTTCAGCCAGTCCTCCACGGCCTTGCGCTGCTCCTCGGTGACCGAGCCGCGGCGCGCCAGGCACACGAAGCCGAAATCGTCGCAACCGGTATAGGCCAGGCCGTTGGCGGTAATGGCCTGCTCCACGAAGCGCTTCAGGAAGGCCTGCTGCTCCTGTTCGGGGAGCCCTTCGCGATAGTCGAGCGACAACTCGAACCCCAGTTCCTGGAATTCATCGACGCAGAGTTTCTTGCGCAGACGACGGGAACGGTTGCTGGCCATGTGGCGGATCTCCTCGATTGATGACGGCATGCGGGGCTGGGCGGGAGCCGCCCCGCACAGACTCTAGCAGCTCGGGCGCGGCGCTCCCACGCGCATCGGCTCACAAACCCCAGCGCATCCCGCAACGGCTTGCGGCATAATGCGCCGGCGCGTTGCCGCGTCACTGGCGCAATCGTCTATCGTCAGTGTCTTCTTTCGTCACCTTCGTCATGTCAATGCCCTGAACCGGGATTTCACTTCAAATATGTTCAAGTCACTGCGTGTTCTCGCCTTCGCCACCCTGCTGCCCTTCGCCCTGCCCACCCTGGCCGCCCCGATCAAGTCCGCCCTGCCCGAACGGGTGGAGAAGGCGCTCAAGGCCAGCAAGCTGACCAACGACGCCCTGTCGCTGGTGATGATCCCCCTGGATGGCCCGGGTACGCCCACCTACTTCAACGCCGACGTCTCGGTGAACCCGGCCTCGACCATGAAGCTGTTCACCACCTATGCCGCCCTGGAGCTGCTGGGCCCCACCTACCAGTGGAAGACCGAGTTCTACACCGACGGCAAGCTGCAGGACGGCGTGCTCAACGGCAACCTCTACCTCAAGGGCGGCGGCGACCCCAAGCTGAACCTGGAAAAGCTCTGGCTGATGATGCGCGACCTGCGCGCCAACGGCGTGCTCAAGGTCAACGGCGACCTGGTGCTGGACCGCAGCTACTTCAACCAGCCGCAGCTGCCGGTGTTCAACGATGACGGCGGCGACGACAACAAGCCGTTCCTGGTCGGCCCCGACGCCGCCATGGTCAACCTCAAGAGCGTGCGCCTGGTGGTGCGCAGCGAAGGCAACCAGGCCTCGGTGATGATGGACCCGCCGCTGGCCAACGTGCGCCTGGAGAACCAGATCAAGGTCAGCGGCCCGGCCAACTGCCCGGCCTGGCCGAAGCTGCGCTTCGTGCCGGAAACCCGCGCCGAGGGCACCGTGCTGGTGGCCGCCGGCGAGATTCCGCGCGGCTGCAGCGCGCAGACCTACATGTCGCTGCTCGACCATCCGGGCTACACCGCCGGCGCCATCCGCGGCATCTGGCAGGAACTGGGCGGCAGCATCAGCGGCGCCGACCGCCAGGGCACCGTGCCGAAGAACGCCACCCTGCTGGCCCGCGCGCTGTCGCCGGACACCGTGGACATCATCCGCGACATCAACAAGTACAGTAACAACACCATGGCCCGCCAGGTGTTCCTCAGCATCGGCGCGCAGAACCGCACCAGCGCGGACGCCAACGATGGCCTGGCGGCACAGCGGGTGATCCGCCAGTGGCTGGCGCGCAAGGGCATCACCGCTTCGCACCTGGTGATGGAGAACGGCTCCGGCCTGTCCCGCGACGAGCGCGTCAGCGCCCGCGAGATGGCTGCCATGCTGCAGGCCGCCTGGCACAGCCCCTACGCCTCGGAGTACATCTCCTCGCTGCCGATCGTCGGCGTCGACGGCACCATGCGCAAGCGCCTGCGCCACACGCCCATGACCGGCGAGGCCCACGTCAAGACCGGCACCCTCAACACCGTCCGCGCCCTGGCCGGGTTCAGCCGCGACGCCCGCGGCAACAACTGGGTGGTGGTGGCCATCCTCAACAGCAACCGGCCGTGGGGCGCTTCGTCCATCCTCGACCAGGTGCTGCTGGACCTCTACGCCTCCACCCGCGGCCAGTGAAACCGGCCGCGGGGCCCTGGCGAATCAGCGAGCGCTGATGCGCCAGGCCCGGTGGATCTTCGGGTTGCGGGCGAAGTCCGGGTCGAGGGTCTGGGCGCTGATGTCCTCGACCTGGTAGCGCGCCGCCAGGCTCGGCTCCAGCTCGAACTTGCGGAAGTTGTTGGAGAAATACAGCACGCCGCCCTTGGCCAGGCGCGTCATGGCCAGGTCGATCAGCTCGACCTGGTCGCGCTGCACGTCGAACACCCCCTCCATGCGCTTGGAGTTGGAGAAGGTCGGCGGGTCGATGAAGATCAGGTCGTACTCGCCGCGGTCCGCCCGCAGCCATTCCATGACATCGCTCTGCACCAGCTTCTGCTTGTCGGAGAAACCATTGAGCGACAGGTTGCGCCGCGCCCAATCCAGATAGGTCTTCGACAGGTCGACGCTGGTGGTGCTGCGCGCGCCGCCCTTGGCCGCATGCACAGTGGCGGTGGCGGTGTAGCAGAACAGGTTGAGGAAGCGCTTGCCGGCGGCCTCGCGCTGCAGGCGCAGGCGCATCGGCCGGTGGTCGAGGAATAGCCCGGTGTCCAGGTAGTCGGTGAGGTTGACCAGCAGGCGCACGCCGCCCTCCTCCACTTCCATGAAGCGGCCTTCGCTGTTCTGCCGCTCGTACTGCTTCCTGCCGGCCTGGCGCTCGCGGCGCTTGATGACGATGCGCTCGCTGGGGATGCCGAGGGCCTGCGGCAGCGCCGCCAGGGCGTCGAGCAGGCGGGCCTGGGCCTTGGCCGGGTCGATGGACTTGGGCGCGGCGTATTCCTGCACGTGCACCCAGTCGCGGTACAGGTCCACGGCCAGGGCGTACTCGGGCATGTCCGCGTCATACACGCGGTAGCATTCGATCTTCTCGCGCCTGGCCCATTTGCCCAGTTGCCTGAGGTTCTTCTGCAGGCGGTTGGCGAACATCTGCCCGCCCTCGCTCAGGCGCGCCGGCTCCGCCGGAGCTTGCACGGCGCCGTCCTGGCGCGCCTCGGCACCGCGCTCGCCGGTGACGAACTGGCGCGGCTCCACCTCGAACATCAGCAGCTTGCACGGCAGTGCGCCGTTCCAGAAGGCGTACTGCTTGTGGCTACGGATGCCCATGCGCTTGCCCAGCTCCGGCGCCCCGGTGAAGACCGCGGCGTTCCAGCCCAGGCAGGCCTGGCGCAGGCGCTCGCCCAGGTGCTGGTAGAGGTACAGCAGGCTGGCCTCGTCGCCCAGGCGCTCGCCGTAGGGCGGGTTGCAGATCACCAGGCCGCGCTGGCCCTTGTCCGGGCGCGGTTCGAAGGTGGCCAGCTCGCCCTGGTAGACCTTCACCCATTCGCCCAGACCGGCGCGCTCGATGTTGTTGCGCGCCGGCTGGATCAGCCGCGGGTCCGCCTCGTAGCCGCGGATCCACAGCGGCGGCCGCGCCAGGCCGACGGCGGCGCGTTGCTCGGCCTCGGCCAGCAGCTTGCGCCAGAGGACCGGGACGTGGCCCAGCCACTTGTCGAAGCCCCAGTGCTCGCGTTTGAGGTTGGGGGCGATGTCGGCGGCCATCAGGCCGGCCTCGATCAGGAAGGTGCCGACGCCGCACATGGGGTCGGACAGCGCCCCGCCCTCGGCGGCCAGCTGCGGCCAGCCGGCGCGGATGAGGATGGCCGCGGCGAGGTTTTCCTTCAGCGGCGCGGCGCCCTGCTGCAGGCGGTAGCCGCGCTGGTGCAGGCTGTGCCCGGAGAGGTCCAGGGACAGCACCGCCTGGCCGCGGTCTAGGTGCAGGTGGACGCGGATGTCCGGGTTGACCTTGTCCACCGTCGGCCGCCGGCCGAACTCGGCGCGCAGGTTGTCGACGATGGCGTCCTTGACCTTGAGCGCGCCGAAGTGGGTGTTGTCGATGCCCGAGCCCTTGCCGCTGAACTCCACCGCCAGGCTGCCGCCGGGGTCCAGGTGATCGCTCCAGTTGACCGCGTTCACGCCCAGGTAGAGTTCCTCGGCGTTGGCCACCGGGAAGCGCGCCAACACCAGCAGCACGCGGTTGGCCAGGCGCGACCAGAGGCACAGCCGGTAGGCCGTCTCCAGGTCGCCGCGGCCGCGCACGGCGGACACCTGCGCGCGGGCATCGCTCAGGCCCAGCGCCTGCGCCTCGTCCAGCAGCAGGCCATCGAGGCCCTTGGGGCAGGTGAGGAAGAGTTCGTAGTGTTCCGACATCGCCATTCCCGGGCCGCAGCCCTTTCCAGAGGGGCCTCGGCCCCTGTTGAGCGGATGCCGCGTGAAAACGCTGGCACCCGGCCATGGTTCATTTCAAAAGGTTTCACAAAACCTGCGACCCGAGGTCGCAGGTACTTGCCCGCTCGTCGGGATGAGAGAACCTCTCAATTTCCTGGCAGTTCGCCAGGCTGCCTCGCACAAGCCCCTGAACATGCGGTTTCGGGCAATTTGCCCGACCCGCCCGGGGGAAAAACTTATGGCTTGAACCCATAAGAGTTAAGTCTTTATGACAAATTGGTTGTTCACAGGCTCGAAGCCCATGGTTTAGAACTCAGCTTAACCCGTCGCCGCAAAGGTGTCGGGCGGGGTCTGTCACGCCGGCAACAGGCCCCTTTTTGGCGGAACTGTCCGCCAGGCCTCCCCAGGGGGCCAACGGGACATAACAGTCAACAAGTGAGGGCAACACCCTATGAGAAGACTCAAGCGTGATCCGTTGGAAAGAGCCTTTATGCGCGGTTACCAGTACGGCATCAGTGGCAAGTCTCGCGATCTCTGTCCTTTCACCCATCCCACCACCCGGCAGTCCTGGCTCAATGGCTGGCGCGAGGGTCGCGGCGACAACTGGGATGGCCTCACCGGCACCGCCGGTCTTCAACGTCTGAATCAGATGCAACACGCCACCAGTTGACCAAAGGATCACACCGATTTCCCCAAGGCACGCCCCATCCGGGCGGCAGGGCGTAAGCCCAAGGGCTCCGAAAGGAGCCCTTTTTATTTGCCCGCGCGCTGCGCCTGGGCGATGGCGTCCACCGCCTCGCGGATCAGCGCCGGCCCCTTGTAGATGAAGCCCGAGTAGATCTGCACCAGGCTCGCGCCGGCGGCGATCTTCTCCGCCGCGTGGGCGCCCTCGGTGATGCCGCCGGCGGCGATGATCGGCAGGCGGCCGCCCAGTTCGCCAGCCAGCACCTTGACCGTGTGGGTGCTCTTCTCGCGCACCGGCGCGCCCGACAGGCCGCCGGCCTCGTCACCGAACGGCAGCCCCTCGACGCCTTCGCGGCCCAGGGTGGTGTTGGTGGCGATCACCGCATCCATCCCCGCCTCCACCAGCGCCGCGGCGACCAGGGCGGTTTCCTCGTCGGTCATGTCCGGGGCGATCTTGATCGCCAGCGGCACGCGGCGGCCATGCTGTTCGGCCAGGTCTTCCTGGCGCTGGCGCAGGGCCTCCAGCAGTTGCTTGAGCGAGTCGCCGAACTGCAGGCTGCGCAGGCCCGGGGTGTTCGGCGAACTGACGTTGACCGTGACGTAGCTGGCGTGGGCGTAGACCTTGTCCAGACAGATCAGGTAGTCGTCCACCGCGCGCTCGACCGGGGTATCGAAATTCTTGCCGATGTTGATGCCCAGCACGCCGCGGTACTTCGCGGCCTTGACCCGCTCCACCAGGTGGTCGACGCCCAGGTTGTTGAAACCCATGCGGTTGATGATCGCGGTGGCCTGCGGCAGGCGGAACAGCCGCGGCTTGGGGTTGCCCGGCTGCGGGCGCGGGGTGACGGTGCCGATCTCGACGAAGCCGAAGCCCAGCTGGGCGAAGCCGTCGATGGCGTCGCCGTTCTTGTCCAGGCCGGCGGCCAGGCCCACCGGGTTGGGGAAGTCGATGCCCATGACCTGCACCGGCAGGCTGGCCGGCTTCGGGCAGAACAGGCCGTTGAGCCCCAGGCGGCCGCCGGCGCCGATCAGGTCGATGGACAGCTCGTGGGAGGTTTCCGGGGAGAGTTTGAACAGCAGCTCGCGGGCCAGGCTATACATGGTCGGGCATCGGTCGGCAAAATGGGGCGCTAGTATAGCCGGCCGGCCTGTCCCTAGGCGAGGCGCGGCCGCGGCGGGCCCCGGCATGGCGCCCGCCCTTGAAAGGAAGGAAGCAACATTTGTCACTGCCCGGAAGCACAACCGCGACTGGCTTACCTATGCTTAGGGCTGTCGGCCGGGCATCGGGAGTTTGCCTTCGATCATGAATCCACCCCGCAACATGGCCCAGCGCCTCGCGGCCATCGCCCAGCGCCTGGGGCTCGGCAACGCCGACCTGCACAAGGTCTCGCAGCGCACCCGGTCCCTGGCCCTGAGCTTCAGCGCCCCGGCGAGCCCGCCCAGCGGCATCGGCTGGCAGTCCGGCGCGCCGCTGTACCGCCTGATCGACCTGCCGCGCGGCGCCCTGTCCGGGCCGGTGCAGGAAGACAAGGCGCGCGCCCATGCCGCACTGAAGAAACTGGTCGGCTCCCGTCTGCTGGAGCTGCACGATGTCGACCTGCGCGAGGTGGACGGCCTGTGCACCCGCGGCCCCCTGGCGAATTCGGCGCTACCCGACTTCGAAGCCGTGGCGGCCGGCGACGCCGGACGCAAGGTGCGGATCATCAGCTACCGGGATTTCGGCAAGGCGCTCGGGCAGGCCCTGCCCGGCTTCGAGCGCGGCGTGGAGCTGCAATTGCGCCAGGCCGACTGGCATGGCCAGCGGCTGTTCCTGGAGCTGGACAACCACACCGAGGCGTTCGCCTGCGCGGTGGCCTATGCGCGCCGCCGCGGCCTGGAACTGCGCCTGCCCGGCAGGGTGCGCCAGTTCAGCCTGCAGGGCAGCGCCCTGGACGACCTGGAGCGGCGCTACCACATGCTGGCGATGCCGACCCAGGCCTGGAGCGATGCCGGGTTCATGGGCCTGCTGCTGGACACCGGCCTGCCCTATGCGCGCTTCGGCCTGTTCAACAGCGAAACGCCGGAATCCCTGCTGCTGCCCAAGGACCACCCGCAAGCCGACGAATTCGGCGCCGGCCTGCGCAGCATCGGCGCCCCGGACCTGCTGGGCTACCTGCGCGGCTGCGTCGCCTAGTCCCGCGTCTCTTCTTCGGACTCGTCGTCATCGTCGTCGGTCTCTGCGACGAGCTCGCGCCCCGGCTCATGGCGCAGGCGCTCGAGCACGTCGTGGTGGCGGTTGCGCCACTCCTCCAGGCTGAGGCTGCTGCTCTCCAGCAATGCGGGGTTCTGCTCCACCAGGTAGACGGCGGCGGACTGCGCCGAATCGGCGATCTCCCAGGCCACCGACGCCGAGTCGATGGGCCCTTCGTAGGTGATCCAGCGGGCGAAATCCGGATAGACGCTGCAGACCTTCTCGAAATCCTCGTCGCGCATGCGCTGGCGACCGAACTCGATGTTCTCCACCGTCTTGGCCTTCATGCCGACGATCTTGGCGAATTCCGGGCGTTTGAGCCCGGTCAGCTCACGCAGGCCACGCAGTCTTTCCCCAGCGGTAAAAAGGAAACGTTTCTTCACGATCTGTAATCCATTTCCGGACATTCGAAGCACCATACAAAAACACTAATATTTAGTGTATTGTCTCGAGAGAGTCATTTAGTCTCCCTCCCCTAATAGCGCAGGCCATGGTGCAGGACACCACATGAAAGTGGAAGAACCCTTCTCCCCCGCTCCCGAGGACGAAACCTATTACCTGAGCCTCGAGCGTTTCGCCGAATTGCTCGGGATGTCCGATCAGCCGGAGGTTCTGGAGGAATGGATCGCCAACGGCAAGCTGCCGACGCGGGTAATTGCAGGACATCGCCTGGTTGACCTCAGAGCATTCCTACGCTCGGACGGGAAGCCAAAGCCCTGAACACGCCGGAACTCCCACATTTATAAGCAGCCCACCGGGAACAGGTGCGCGGTCATCCGCCATGCCTGGAGAATAGCCAGGGCGTTTTTCCCTGGCAGGGGCCGCCGGAAGGACGGCGGCCGAGGGGGCATCACTCTTCCCGGCTGGCCTCGACCAGGCGTTCGTAGGCCGGCGCCGCCGGAATGCCGATTTCCAGGCACAGGGCCATGACCCTTTCCAGGTCGCAGCGGTACACCAGCACCGCCTGCAGTTCGTCGTCCAGCGGTTCGCTGAAGTCCAGCAGCACGTAGCCGCCCTTTTCCGGATAGAGCGCGCCGAGCTGCACCTGGATGCGCTTCAGCGCGGCGAGCGGCTCGGCCTTGTGCAGCTGCTTGGCCTGCAGCACGAAGTTCACGCTGGCGTCGAACGAGGCGCGGATGCCTTCGAACAGTTCCTTGTAGTCGTCGCCCTGGAACAGCACGATGTCCGGCAGGCTGCCGACCACCACCCACTCGCCCAGCGGGATGGGGAAGCTGTCGTCGTAGTTGATGTCCGGGTTGGCGGCGAGGAAGGCCTCGGGGTCGGCGTAGGCCGCGGCGGCATCCTCGGCGATCTGGCGGATTTCCTCCGCGCCCATGCAGCCGGAGCTGATCAGGGTAAGGAGTTCGACGAGCTGTTCTTTCATGGCGCGGTCCCGGGAAGTGGCGAAGGCCGCGAAGGATAGCCGGATTCGGCCCGGCTTGCTGGGCCGCCGGAACCTATTGGCGCTCCCGGGTGTCGGAAGCCGGCTCGGACGATAGCGACTATCGACCGGGATGATTTCCCTGGCCGGCCGCTCATCGCTAGCCTTTGCCCATCCCCACTATCCATGCCCCGGGTGAACCCGCCATGTTCCGATCCCTTTCCAGCCTGGTGCTGGCCGTCCCCGTGCTGGTGGGCTGCGCCGCGCAACCGGCAGCCACCGAGCCCCAGCGGGCGTACAGCGACGCCGAGGTCAAGGCCTTCGCCCTGAAGATCCTCAGCGCCAGCAACATGGACAGCGACCTCTACGCGCGCTACCGCCGCGCCCTGACCGAGCCGCACCACGGCAACAGCGGCAGCTGAGGCCGCTCAGGGCGTCTCGACTTCCATCTCCGCCGGGTTCTCCACCCACACCAGGTTGCCATGCTCGTCGTTGTGCAGGGTCACCACCTGGGCCCCGTGCAGGCGGGCCAGGGTATCGCCACTGATGTTGAAGCTGCGCGACAGCGCCTGCCGGGACAGGTCGGGCATGCGTGAGCGGCGTTCGTAGCGCGCCGCGCGAATCTGGTTGTAGCGGGCCCAGGACACCAGCAGCGCGGCGATCAAGGCGCTGCACAGCACATAGACCATCAGCGTATCGAGCGTCTGCAGGAACTGCCCGCCCCAGTCCAGGCGCGGCCCTCGCCAGCCGCTGGCGAGCAGGCTGGCGATGCCGCGCTCCATCAGCCAGACGAAGATCGCCCAGGCGCACAGGGTCAGCAGAACGTCCAGGCTCCGGGGCAGCCAGTGCTGCGGTGTCTTGATCAGGTTCATCACGAACTCCTCTTGATGCCACGGTCGGGGCTGGTCCAGCGCGCCCGGGCCTGGCGCGTCTTGAGCATGACCTTGGGGAAACTCACCAGGGTGGTCAGCAAGGTGACCAGCCAGAAAGCGAAGGGGTACCAGATCACCCAGAACAGCGAACTCGCCAGGTGACGCTCATAGCGCCTTTCGATCAGCAGGCTCAGGGCGAACTGCAGCAGGCACACGCAGGCCAGCAGCAGCCCGGTGAAGGCCGGCGGCACTATGTTGGCGACGCGCAGGCTGGGCGGCATCTCGACCACCAGGCCGAGCGCCCAGAGCAGGACCGACAGCAGGAAGGTGAAGGCCCAGGCCGCCGACAGGCTGAACTCGATCAGCAGCGGCCACATGTAGCGGTAGCGCCAGGTCCAGATGCTGCGGATGTTCTTCAGCAGCACCTCGGCCCCGCCCTGCGCCCAGCGCAGGCGCTGCTTCCACAGACCGCGCAAGGTCTCGGGCATGAGGATCCAGCACAGCGCGCGCGGCTCGTAGAAGATCGACCAGTGATCCAGCTGCAGCTTCCAGCTGATGTCGATGTCCTCGGTGATCATGTCCGTGCTCCAGTAGTCGACCCGCGCCAGGGCCGTGCGGCGGAACGCGGCGACCACGCCGGAGACGGTGAAGACCCGCCCGTAGACGCGCTGGGTGCGCTTGATCAGGCCGATGATGGAAGAGAACTCGCCGACCTGGACGCGGCCGATCAGCGTCGAGCGCGTGCGGATGCGCGGGTTGCCGGTCACCGCGCCGACCCGCGGGTTGTCGATCAGCGGGGCCACCAGGTAGGCCGCGGCGTTGGCGTCGAGCAGCGCGTCGCCGTCGATGCACACCAGGTACTCGCTGCGCGCGGCCAGCGCGCCCATGCGCAGGGCCACGGCCTTGCCCTGGTTCTGCGCCAGGTGCAGCACGCGCAGCCGCGGCTCGCCTTCGGCCAGGGCATCGAGCACCTGCGCGGTGTTGTCGGAGGAACCGTCGTTGATGGCGATGACTTCGATGTTCGGATAGTGCTGCGCGAGGGCCGCGCCTATGGTGTCGGCGGCGTTGTCGCCCTCGTTGAAGCAGGGGATCAGGATCGACACCAGCGGCTCGCCGGCGAGATGCGGGACGTCCTCCGGCCAGGCCCAGTGGCGTTCCCAGTGCGCCCAGAAGTAGATGCCGCCGGCCATCCACAGGGCCGACATGAACAGTGGATAGAAGAACACGAAGTTCAGCAGTATCTCGCCGGTGAGGACGATGGCTACGCCGATCGGGCCGCCGAGCAACAGCAGCAGGACCAGCAAGGCAACGATGCGATCGATCATGGCTCGGGGTACCAGGCGTTGGAGATGGCCGGACGCAGCGCCTTGAGTTCGGGCTGGTCGTTGACGAAATCGTCCGGGTAGTAACCGAAGCTGCGCACGCCCTCCCACTGCAGGCGGTGCATCCAGCGCCGCAACTGCGCGGCGTCGATGGGCGCCTCGCGCCCCTCGCGCCAGTCGCGCGCCTGCAGTTCGAAGACGCTGCGCTGCAGCGCGCCGGGGCGCTTGGCCACTTCGCGCACCAGGCGCTGCAGCCAGGCCTCGGACTGCTCCAGGGGCACGCCCTCCATCAGCGGCATGGCCATGGGCGCGGTCCAGTCGTAGGCGGCCAGGAAGTCGTCCAGGTTCTGCGCGAACCAGGCTTCGCTCTGCGGTTCGAGGATCGGCAGCGCATAGATGTTGCGCGCCGTCTGCACCTGCGGGCCGCGGATGGCGCGCACGCGCTCGGCGAGCTGGCGGGTGAAGTCGATGAGGTAGCGGCTCTTGAAGCGCGTCCAGCGCTGCAGCGTCTGCGCATCGCCGCGCAGGCTGGCGATGTCGCCCGGCAGGCCGGCCGCGCGATAGGCCGCCAGCGCCTGGGGCCCGGCATCCTCGAAGTCGGAGAACAGCGCGTCGTCGTGGAACAGCAAGCCGGCGAAGGCGGCGTGCCCGGCCAGGTCCTCGTAGATCTCGGTGATCTGCCGGCGTACTTCGGGGTCGAACGGCGACAGCCGCCGGTACTGCTGCGGGTCGATCTCCAGGCGCCCGCTGTGCGGGTCCCAGCGCTGCACCCGCGGCAGCTGCGGCGACAGGTCGAAGGCCAGCACCGGCATCCAGGCGAACACTTCCACGCCGGCGCGGGTGCGCAGCTGCCAGGCGGCGCGGTTGAACAGGTCGGCGCGCATCGGCAGGTGCCGGTTGGGGAAGTACAGCGCTTTCACCGTGCCATCGCCCAGCGGGTCGGCATAGGCCTGGAGGAACACGGTGTTGATGCGCAGGTCGGCTATGCGCTGCACCAGCTGCCCGAGGTTGGCCTCCATCTGCTGCGGGTCGGGGTCGTAGACGTAGTCCAGGTCGACGTGGGCGACGCGCAGGTTGTCCTGCGCCTGGACGCGGCTGATGGCCGAGGTGAAGTGATGCAGGTCGGGGTCGCCGTTGAGCAGGAAGCGCGGCAGGTTGTCCAGGTGGTCGATGCTGCCCAGGCCATCCTCGAGGGTCAGGGCCAGGGCGTAGCCGTCGTCGCCGACCACCTGCAGGGCGGTGCCGCTGGCCGCGCCGTAGGGCCACACCCACACCCGCGGCGCCTTGCCGGTGATGCTTTGCAGGGTGCGGCTGATGCGCTTGACGTCGATGCCCACGCGGTTGCGGTATTCGGCCTCGGTTTCGTAGCGCCCGGCATTGGCCAGGTACAGGCGGTTGGCCGCTGCCGGCAGCTGACTGCCCTGCGGGTTGCCGGGGCCGCCGAAGTGCAGGGCCTCGGTGTGCGCGCCTATTTCCACCAGGCCGGACCGGGCGATTTCCGCGAGCTGCTGGCGGGTGAGGAAGCGCCGGCGCTCCACCGCCAGGCCGCCGAAGTCCACGCGCTGCTGGTCCGGGGTATCCAGCCAGACGCCCACCGGCGCCATGATCGCCGGCCAGTCGTAGGCCTTCAGGATCGGCAGCACGCGCTGGTAGAAGCTGCTGTAGCCGTCGTCGAAGCTCAGCAGCAGCGGTTTCTCCGGCAGGCTGCCGCGGCCGGCGCGGGCGGCCAGCAACTGGTCCACGGAAATCGCCTGGAAGCCCTGCTCGTGCAGCCAGGCCAGCTGGTCCACCAGGTTGGCGGTGCGCACGGTCATGAAGGCCTGGTTGGCGTCGCTGTCGGCGATCTCGTGGTAGGCCAGGGTCAGGATGCGCCCCGACGGCCAGGGCTTCTCGTTGGCGGCGAGGGTGCGTTGCGCCGGCTCGACGAAGGGGGGCGCCTCGCTGGCGCAAGCCCCGATCAGCAGCGCCAGCCCCAACAGCAGGAAACGGTAGGTGGCTCTCATGTTCGGGTCCTAGAAGCGGTAGCTGAGGTCGAAGACCAGGCGGTAGTCCAGTTCGCGGTCGCCGTCGTAGGGGCGGCTGACGGCGGACAGGTTGAAGCCTGCGTCGAATCGGTCGTCCAGGCTCAGGCGCTGGCCGTAGCCGAGCAGGCCGACGGCGCCGGTGCCGTGGTGCTGCTGGCTGTAGCTGCCGGCGCCGAGCTGGCCCTGCTGGGTCCAGCGCGTCTGGTAGCGGCGGTAGAGGGTGTGCTCCAGGTTCAGGCTGGGCAGCAGCAGCAGGTCCGACTTCGGGTTGAAATAGGGGACGTCCTCCGACTTGCTGTTGCGGCTGCCGGAAACCTCCAGGCCGAGGTCCGCCACCAGGTAGGGCGAGCTGTAGACACGCTGGCTGCCGGTCAGGGCGAGTTCGTGGCGCATGTTGCCGTCGCTGAAGTGCGAGGGCGAATAGGCCAGGCGCCATTCGCGCTGCTCGTTCTGGCGCCAGCGCAGGTAGCCGTCCAGGCGGTCGGAGCGGATGCCGCTGTTGAGCGCCCGCAGCGTCGTCTCGCGGGACAGGCGCGCGGCGCTCCAGCCGTACTGCCATTGGTCGTCGATGTCGTGGACGCCGGACAGCCGCAGGCCCAGCTTGTCGCCGTCGCCGTAATCGTTGTGCGACACCTCCGCCTCCAGCGTGGTGTTGCGCCCGGTCCATTCGCTGCCGACGCGCTGCCAGCGGTAATGCCCGGTGCCTTCCTCGAAATCGCCGGTGGCGTAGCCGGCGCCGCCGAACAGCCGCCAGTGGTCGGCGATGGGCGGGCTGTAGAGCACGCTGTCGAAGCCCAGGTCGCGGCTGCCGTTGACCTCGCCGCCGTTGGCATGACCGCCGTAGGCGCTGATGCGCAGCTCAGCCATGTGGTGGACCTGGCGCAGGTAGTCCAGGCGCTGGGCCTGCAACTGTTCGGGGAAGCGCTGGATGACGTCGTCGGCCAGCAGGTCCAGCTGCCGCCATTCCTGCAGCTCGCGCGCCACCATGCCCTGCTCGGTTTCCAGGGCCACGCCGCGTGGGTCGGTGCTTTCGGCGATCTTCAGCTGGTCTTCGGCGCGCCGCGGCCAGCCGCGGGACAGGTAGGTGCTGGCCAGGCCGGTGCGCAGCCGCGAGTTGTCCGGCGCGCTTTCCACCAGGCTTTCATAGTCCTGCTGCGCCGCCGGCAGGTCGTTGCGGTACAGCCGGCCGTTGGCCTGCAGCAGGCGGGCCTCCAGCCAGTCGTCGTTGGGCAGGGCCACGCCCATGCCCGGCGGATGCAGCCGCATCGGCTGCTGCGCCACCAGGCCATCGCTCAGGGCAGGCACCTCGTCGAGTCGTTCGCTTTCCACCAGGGCGTAGAACAGCCCCTGGTGGTCGTCCATCCAGTCGCTGTCCTTGTCGTTCTCGCTGGCGATCACCTGGCGGTAGAGTTCCGCGGCCCGCTCCGGCTGGCGCTGGTACAGGCTGGCGCCGGCGACCCAGCGCAGGGCATAGGGCGGCAGCTCCACGCCCTCGGCATGCAGCCGTTCGTATTCCTCGACCACCTCGGCCATGCGCGCCCGGGCATAGAGGCCGCCCAGGCGGTCGATGCGCACCCGGCGCACCTCCTGCGCCGCGGCCGGGTCACTGGCCCATTGCGCGAGCGACTGGTCGGCCAGGGCGATGGCCCGGTCGGCGACCACGAAGCGCTCGCTGTCGCGCAGGGGCGACACTTCCGCCAGACGCACCAGCTCGGCGACGCGGTCGGCCTGCAGGCTGCGCTGCTGCGCCGCCGACAGCACACCGGGGTGGCGCTCGCCGAAGGCCAGCGCCTGGCGCGGCAGGCCGGCGGCCTGCAAGGCATCGACGTATTCGCTGAGCACACGGCTTTGCTGCGGGGCCAGTTGGCGGGCCTGGTCCACCTGGAACAGCGCCGCATAGGGCTCGCCCATCTGCTGGTGGACATAGGCCAGGGCCAGGCGCCGCTCGGCATCGCGCGGCGCGGCGGCGACCAGGGCCGCGGCCTTCTGCAGCGCCTCGGCGCCACGCCCGGCATCCACCAGGGTCATCGCCTGGCCTTGCTGCAGGGCCTGATCGCCGGGGTAGGCGGCCAGGCCGCGACGGTAGGCCTCCAATGCCTGGGGCCAGCGCTTGAGGTTGCGATAGGCCCGCGCCACCGAGGCCCAGGCGCCGCTGGACAGCCGCGCCTGGGGATGGCGCTGGTAGGTCTGCAGCACCTCCTCGTCCAGCCCCGCCCAGCCGGCGATGATCAGGTGATCGTCGAGGCGCGCGGGGTCGTCGGGGTTCTGCCGCAGGCGCTGCAAGGCCGGCTGGTAATTGCCGGCGCGGGCCTCGCGCACCAGTTGGTCGTAATCCTCGGCGGCCTGGGCCCAGGCGCTGCCGAGCAGCAGCACGGCCAGGCAACCGCCCATGGGGAGCCGTCGCTGGAGAAGCTGCGAAGCGAGAAAGGACAAGGAGGTCTTGGACAGCACGAAGCAATCATCCCTAACTGCATGGAAGCCGCGCGAAAGCCGACACTCTGTCGATAACTGACGCAGCCGCCGCATGCCGGTTTATTGACATTGAGGCGAGAAGAAAAGCTTTCCGTCAGAATTTAGTCAACTGCCGTTCGCGAAAAAACGCTGACGTCCTACGACGAACCACTCATCTCGGCCAAGAAGAAGACAATAAATTGACGAATACAGCCAAAACCTGGCAGCGCGATTTTTTGACGGAGGTGCGCTACGACTTCACAAGAGAGGCCATTCGGGGGCCTTAATACCGATAAATATCGACATTTATTCTTGTTTATCGGGAAACCCGTCGATGGATGGCCAATAGCCATTGGCCATAGTCGGTTCTTCTGAAGGATCGAAAATAAAAGTAACAAGATATTTCATAACTACCTCCTGTCCGAAAAGGATCCTGTGGGTGGAAGGAGGAAGGCAGGGTGATGGGGAAAGTGTCGGTATCAGGCTCCCTCGACGTCGCGCCATTCTTCTGAACGCTGTCGATGGGGACAGTGAGAATAACGGCGTTATTTTCTCGGCATATTCATGATTATGTTGCCGTATTAAATATACGGCCCTTCTTTTGAACTCCAGCCACTTCCTCCGAATAGTTCTCAAGTCTTGCCCAGCAAAATATCCACGCACCCATTACCCCATATATTTCGCAGCTGCCCCCATCAGAACAAGAAAGTTCTCGGTTGATCCCTGGCGAGTGTCTGGTATTTGAGGAGCATGGCCCTCGATATTCTTTGCCGCGGCTCAAGATGAGCCGTACTTGAAGCATTCAAGCTTTTATCTAAGGGATATCGGTCCAATGAAACCTTTCAAACTCCTGCTGCTGACTTCCGCCACCTGCCTGATGGCGAACCATGTGCTGGCCGCCGACGGCGTCATCAATTTCACCGGTGAAATCACTGCTGCTTCCTGCGTCGCTTCGGGAGGCGCCGGCGCCTCCGTCAGCGGTAGCAAAGGCAATCAGATCATCGACGTGAACCTCGGCAAGGTCAGCATGGACGCCCTGGGCGGTTCCGCCGAAGCGGGCCTGGCCGCCGGCACCGCGATCAACCTGAACCTGGACTGCGGCAACACCGCCGCCGGCCTGAGCACCGTCAAGTTCGGCTTCGACCCGCTGTCCGGCTCGGGCGTCGACCCGAAGAACAACAGCCTGCTGAAGACCACCGGCACCGCCAGCGGCGTGGGCATCGGCATGTTCGATGCGGACAGCCACCTGATCAACCTGTCCGCCAACGAAACCTACGTCGCCCCGCTGATCAAGACCGGAGAAGGCCAGGACGCCCAGTACAGCGCAACGCTGAACATGCGTGCCTCCTACGTGGCCAACGGCAACCAGCTCCAGCCCGGCACCGCCAACGGCACCCTGCCCTTCACTCTGACCTACGAGTAAGCCACCGAACGGGAGCGCCCAGCGCTCCCGTCACCCTGCGAGTCGAACGATGAAACCCAGGTTCCTGTTTCGCACCAGCCTGTTGCTGGCGCTTTGCTCCCTTTCCGACCTGTGCCTGGCCGCCATCCAGGTCGGCGGCACGCGGGTCGTATTCCCCGCGACCGACCATGAAGCCTCCATCCAGGTACGCAACGAAGGCACCGAGGACATCATGATCCAATCCTGGATCGAAGCCGCGCCGGGCCAGTCGGAAAGCGACCTGCCCTTCGCCATCACTCCGTCGCTGGCGCGCCTGGGCCACAAGAAGCAGCAGATGCTGCGCATCTTCTACCAGGGCAAGGGCCTACCGGAGGATCGCGAATCCGTGGTCTGGCTCAGCGTCCAGGAGATTCCCCAGGTCTCCAGGACCGAGAACAGCCTGCAGGTCGCCTTCCGCCAGCGCCTGAAAATCTTCTACCGGCCGAAGGGGCTGCCGGGCACGGCCGACGAGGCGGCGAACAAGCTGAGCTGGAAGGTCCTGGAAACTGCCGACGGGCTGGTGCTGCAGGCCGCCAATGATTCGGCCTTCCATGTTTCATTCGGCCAGGTGAAGGTCATTGCCGGGCAGAAGGAATATCCGGTCCAAGCCGCGATGATAAGTCCGCAGAGTAGCGAAAAGATGAAGATCGAAGGTCTTCCGAAAACGTTTAGAGATAGCGCGGAAGTTCACTGGGAATCCATAAATGATTATGGCGCCCTGATAAAACACAAGGCTTCGATTCAACTCTGACGCGTTTTTGAATCCTCTCCACACACTCCTCATGTACTTCGTGGGATATCACGCCCATGGGGCTTCCTGCGCAGAAAAACACTGTTCCGGCAGGGCGCCCACTCCTTTCGAGAAAGATGAAAAACATCAGGAAGAAACCGAGCAGAAAGGACGCCAGGATGCGTTTCAACAAAGGATTCCCTTACTTGGCCGCCGTCAGCCTGCTGGGTGCGACCTCGGTATCCGCCACGCAATTCAACCCAATGTTCCTCAAGGACAAGGGTGCCCAGGTCGATCTGCGTTTCTTCGAGAAAAGCAACGGCATGCTGCCGGGGACCTACAGCGTCGACCTCTACCTGAACCAGCGCCTGGAGCGCCGCCAGGACATCGCCTTCAAGACCGACGAGAAGGCCGAAAAAGACGATGCGCAACCGGTCCTGAGCCTCGGCCTGCTGCGCGAGATCGGTGTGGACGTGGAGCGCCTGAAGAAGGAAGGCATCGTTCCCATTGATAGCGGCGACGCCGAACCGGTCGCCCTGCTGCGCATCGAGGGGGCGTCCGTCGAAATGGACGTCTCGAAACTCGCGCTGTATCTCAGCGTGCCCCAGGCCTATATCAAGCGCCACTCGCGCGGCTACGTCGACCCGTCGCTGTGGGACGACGGCGTGGCCGCGTTCTTCAGCAACTACCAGTTGAACTTCAACCGCAACAGCGGCGACGGCAGGCGCAGCGACTATGGCTACCTGGGGCTGCGCAACGGCTTCAACCTCGGCCAGTGGCACCTGCGCAACGAGTCGTCGATCAGCCAGAGCACCGGCGTATCACGCAACTTCTCCAGCAATCGCACCTACCTGGAGCACGACGTCACCGCCCTCAAGGGCCGCTTCGCCATCGGCCAGCTGTACACCAGTGGCGACATCTTCGACAGCAGCCGCTTCCGCGGCGTCCAGCTCGGCTCGGACGTCGGCATGCTGCCCGACAACGAGGCCGGCTATGCGCCGGTGGTGCGTGGCATCGCCGAAAGCCACGCGACCGTGGAAGTGCGCCAGAACGGCTACGTGATCTATTCCACCAGCGTGTCCCCGGGCGCCTTCGAGATCCGCGACATCTACCCCGGCGGCTCCAACGGCGACCTGGAAATCACCGTCATCGAATCCGACGGGCGCAAGCGCAAATTCACCCAGGCCTATTCCTACCTGCCGGTGATGGTCCGCCGCGGCACCTTCCAGTACAGCCTGTCGCTGGGCAAGTACGACAACGACGGCTCGGAATCGCCGCAACTGATGCAGGGCACGGCGGTCTACGGCGCGACCGACAACCTGACCACCTACGGCGGCATGCTCGGCGCCGACGGCTACACGGCATTCAACTTCGGCCTGGGGCTCAACACCCCCCTGGGCGGGACCTCGCTGGACGTGACCAACAGCCGCTCGCGGCCCGACCGCGGCAAGGCCGCCAGCGGCCAGAGCGCGCGTTTCCTCTACTCCAAGACGCTCAACAGCACCAACACCACCTTCACCATGGTCGGCTACCGCTATTCGACAGTGGGCTACCGCACCCTGAGCGAACACATCCAGGAAATGGGCGAGGTCGACCACCAGAGCTTCGCCAGGGGCCGCCCGAAAAACCGCCTCGATCTCAACATCAACCAGACGCTGGGCGGCTACGGTTCGCTCTTCCTCAGCGCCGGCGAAACCAACTACTGGGACCGCAGCGGCAACACGCGGCGCCTGCAACTGGGCTACAGCGGCAACCTCGGCGAGGTCAGCTACAGCATTTCCGCCTCGCATACCCGGAGTGCGGGCGGCTGGGCCGACACGGACAATCAGTTGTCCTTCTCGGTGAGCATTCCCTTCGGCTCAACGCGCTCGCAACGCCTCTACAGCAGCTACACGAGCAGCAGCCGCGGCGACGACAGCCTGCAGGCCGGCGTTTCCGGCTACCTCGACGACGCCAACACCCTGTCCTACTCGGCCCAGACCGGGCGGTACGGCAGCGAGCACTCGGGCAGCGTCGGCCTGGCCTGGGACGCGCCCTCGGCCAAGCTCGCCGGCAACTATTCGAAGTCCGACGACTCGCGCCACCTGGACCTCACCGCCTCCGGCTCCATGGTGGCCCATAGCGGTGGTGTGACCTTCAGCCAGCCCGTGGGCGAAACCTTCGCGCTGGTGGAAGTGCCCGGGGTGAAAGGCGTGGGCATCGGCGGCTCGACCGCGCGCACGGATGGCGCCGGCTACACCGTGGAAGGCTACGTGCAGCCCTACCGCTACAACTACCTGGACCTCGACACCCAGACTCTGGGCGTCGACGTGGACGTCGACGAGACCTCGCAACGCGTGGTGCCACGCCGTGGCGCGGTGGTCAAGGCACGTTTCGCCGCCGCCTCCGGCCGCCGCGTACAACTCGACCTGAGCCTGGCCGACGGTAGCAAATTACCCTTCGGCGCCCAGGTGTCCGACGCCAGCGGCAAGCTGCTGGCGGTGGTCGACAACCAGTCCCGCGCCCTGGTGTTCGGCCTCGAGGACCAGGGCCGGCTGACCGTCAGTTGGGCCGATGGCAGTTGCTCGGCGCCCTACGAACTGCCGAGCAGGGACGCATCCCTGACCTACGACCAGGTGCAACTCGTCTGCGGCGTTCCATCCAGCGACGGAGCAAATCCGTGAAGAAACTCGCTCTCCTTCCCTTGATCATCCTGGGCGCGGCAGGCATCGATACAGCCCACGCCGCCGACCTCTGTTACTGGTACCCCAACATGAATGACCAGCAGACTCGTATCGAGAACGCTAGGCTGCCCGCCTCAACGCGTCTGTATGAGGCAGCTATCGGCAAGTCGATGGCGGTTATCGATGTATCTATCACGCCCCTCATCGGCGATATAGAGAAAGTCAAATGTGCCATGAGCGTTCCTCGTGTCCGCTGGCAATATTCGGACGACGGGAAAGGGACCAACGTAGGACTCTACGATAATGTGCATAAGACCAACTTGCCCGGAGTGGGTATTCATATCGCTTGGGAGCGGGGGCTGTCTGGGAGCGGTGAATACGAGAACTCACCGACTTCAACAGTCTCTCTCTCGAGGACGGCCAGGCTCGTGTTGGTCCGTACCGCTCGTGAGGTGGCGGGAGGCAACCTCCAGCTGAACCACTGGGTGAAGTTCGTGGTGAACGGCTGGACTGCCGCGGAAGTTGGGCTCGTCGGCCAGATCAACCTGATCAACAATGGCTACTTTTCCGGCTGCACGGGCGTCAAGATGCTCGATCTCCCCATGGGGCGGGTTATGGCCAGCGAGCTGGGCCAGCAGGAGGCGGCCCAGAACTTCAACCTCGACGTATTGTGCAGTGGCTTGCCTGCCGGCTCGAAGCTACCGGTCAAGGTCTATTTCGAAGGCAGCTCGGATGGCCCTGGCCGCCTGAACCTGACGCCGGGCGGCGCCAAGGGCGTGGAGATTGCGCTGACCACCGACAACCCTGGCGTGAAGCTGCCTTTCACCAAGGCTGACGCGTTGGGCATGAAGTGGATCCGCAGCGAACCCAAGGGCGAGCTCTTCCGCCTGCCGATCAGGGCGCAATACGTACGCAAGGGAAAGGAGCCGGTCGGGGGAGGCAAGGCCAACGCCGTGCTCAATTACATTCTCGAATACAACTGAAACGCCTGCGCCGGGCCATGTCCTGCGCCTCTTCCGCCTACTCAGGCAGCAAGGAATCCAAACCGAGCCCCCTCCCCTGGGTTGCCTTGCCCATCCGTCCAACGAAAGAAGATGCCCCCATGAAGATGTCCATTCTTGCGCTCCTCCTGACAGCCCTGGCCGCCGCAAGCATCGGCACAGCCCACGCCCTTCCCATGTGTGGCTGGCCCCGAGACCCCCAGTTCCGCCAAACCAAGACCGAGTTGCCGCCTAGCCTAATAGACCTGGACAATGTACCAATCGGTCAGCCGATGGCCACCGTCATCCTGTTTGTCTATCAGGACAACCTGGGACAGGGGCTTGGTACAAGTTGGCCCTATTGCTCCTCCTTAGTGGACTACGTCTATTGGCGCTTCACGCCAACGAATGCCTCTCTGGCGCCAGGCTACTCGGATGTGTACACGACCAACGTGCCCGGGCTGGGCGTTCGGTATTTTCTGCACCCCTACAGGATGACAAGCGGGGAATATGGGAACTATCGCGGGGCGCACGTCCCGATCCCGCCCACGATCGACATCGAGCTCATCCGTACCGGGCAGAAGGTAGCGACCGGCGATAACATCTACCTGACCTACCCCTCGCTGGGGCTCTACGTAAACGACGAGTATATCCTGGAGATCAGGACCCCCCTCACGTCGCAACTGGCCAGCCGCGGCTCCTTTTCCAGCTGCGTGGGCAGCAAATTTCTCAGCATTCCCTTAGGGCGGGTAACGGCGGACAGGCTGGGCCAGCAGGAGGCCTCCCGCGACTTCGACATCGACGTACTCTGCACGGGCGTGCCGGCGGGCTCGCAGTTGCCGGTCAAGGTCTATTTCGACGGCAACTCGGACGGCCCCGGCCGTCTCAACCTGACGCCGGGCGGCGCCAAGGGCGTGGAGATCGCGCTGACCACCGACTGGGGCCTGAAGCTGCCCTTCGCCAAGGCCAGCGCGCTGAACATGAGCTGGATCAGGACCGAAGCCACGGGCGAGCGCTACCGCCTGCCGGTCAAGGCGCAATACGTGCGCAAGGGCGCGGATCCAGTCACTCCAGGCATGGCCAATGCCGTGCTCAACTACATTCTCGAATACGACTGATCCTCCTGCGCAGGGCCACGTCCCTGCGCCGGTTCATCGATCTCAGGCGGCGAAGCCCGCGCCCTGCAACTTCAGCCAGCTTTCCAGAAGATCCGCCCTCAAGGGTTCGGCGCGCAGGTAACCCTGGCCGGTGCGCACGCCCATTTCCACCAGGCAATGACGCTGCGCCTCGGTCTCGATGCCCTCCACCACCAGTTGCATGCCCAGCTCGCCGGCCAGCGCCAGCACGTGGCGGGCCACGC
The DNA here is from genome assembly GCF_030268185.1 of Pseudomonas sp. NBRC 100443. Taxonomy (NCBI): domain Bacteria; kingdom Pseudomonadati; phylum Pseudomonadota; class Gammaproteobacteria; order Pseudomonadales; family Pseudomonadaceae; genus Pseudomonas; species Pseudomonas sp. NBRC 100443. The sequence goes on along the minus strand of NZ_BSQE01000019.1, from coordinate 65,945 downwards.
TGCGGTAGTGCTCGCTGTCGGCGATCTGCCGGGTGAACTCGGCGGCCAGCTTGATCTCGTCGAAGGGCAACTGGCACAGGCGCAGCAGCGAGGAATGCTGGGTGCCGAAGTCGTCGATGGACAGCCGCACGCCCAGCAGGCTGAGCTGGATGAGGTTTTCCACGCAGGTCGCACCAGCGCTGGCCGGGCCGTCTTCGGTGATCTCGAAGGTCAGTTGCGACAGCGGCAGGGGATGCTGCCGCAGGCGCTCGACCAGGCGCTGGATCAGCGCGGCGTCGCTCGCCTGGCCCAGGCTGAGGTTGAAGGCGAACGCCAGGTCGTGGCCCTGGCGATGCAGCTCGAGCTGGCAGGCCAGGCCCTGTTCCAGCAGGTCGAACAACAGATCGTCGAGCAACCCCTCGCGGCTCATCAGGGGGATGAAGCTGGCCGGCGCGAGCAGGCCACGGAAAGGATGCTGCCAGCGCGCCAGGACCTCCACCGCCCGCACCGCACCGCTGCGCAGGTCGAACTTCGGCTGCACGTAGGCCTGGAACTCCCGATGCCAGAGCCCCAGGCGCAGGTCCTCGGCGCTGGGCGGTTCGGCAACGACATCGGCATCCAGCATGCCCAGCGCCGGCGAATAGTCGGCCAGCCGATCGATCAGCGGAATCCCCCGCAGTTGCGCCCAGTGGCGCATGCCACGCTCGATGGCCGGGTTGCCGGCGAGCAGCAGCAGCGAGCGGAACTTGCGCCCGCGCCGCGCCTGCTGGAGGAAGGCCAGTCGCTCCGGATTCGGCTGCGCCTCGCACAGGGCGACGTCGACCGGGCCGAACTGCTGCAGCAATGCCCGGGCGTGCTGGCAGTCCCTGGCGCTGAGGATGAGCGCGTTGGGGCATTCCCGGCGCAATTGCGAGGCGTAGGCGCGGCGGCTGGTTTCGCTGCTCAGCAGCAGGGCGCTCAGTGAATGCTGGGGCATGACGGCTGGAACCTCGCTTCGAATCACCCGGAAAGCTTATGCGAGCGGTCTTCCGCACCCTCACAGACGCATCGGGGGTTCGACCGGGGCTCTTCCCGAGTCGGAACGAGACTTTTCCCGCCCGCGGGATTCAGCTCGTGCGCAACGCGCGATCGATCTCGCCCAGGGTTTCCAGCAGCGCGGTTATCGCCTCGCGCAGGTCGTCGGACAGCACGTTGGCGGCGCACAGATCCTCGACCTCCACGCACTGTTCCAGCAGCTTCTGATGGTTCAGCAGGTAGGCAGTGCCCTTGAGCTTGTGGGCGATGCGCCTGATGGCCGGCAGGTCGCCGCCATCCAGCGCGTGGCCCATGGCCGCGCGCTCGCTTTCGTTGCTGCGCACCACCTGTTCGGCCATGGCCGCACGGATGCCGTCCATGCGCGACGGCATGCCCGCGGGTTGCGGCTGGCCTGCGCCGAACTTGGGAATCAGGCGGTTGAGCCCGGCCAGGTTGATCGGCTTGGCCAGCGCATGGTCCATGCCCGAGGCGCGGCAACGCTCCAGTTCCTCGCGCTGGGCGTCGGCGGTGAGGCCGATGATCAGGCAGGGACGAATCCCCTGCCCCTGCTCCAGGCGGCGGATGGCGCGGGTCATCTCGTGGCCGTCCATCTCCGGCATGTTGCAGTCGGTGATGACGATGTCGACCTCATGCTCGCGCCACGCGGCCAGCCCTTCCAGGCCGTTGCTGGCGGTCAGCGCCCGGTGGCCGAGGTAGCTGACCTGCTGGTACAGCAGGTACTGGCTGGGCAGGTGGTCCTCGACGATCAGCACCGTCAGCGGCCCCTCGGCGCCCTGCCCTGCCTCTTCGCCTTCGGTGGCCCTGGGCTGGGCAGGCTCGGCGATCACCCGGTCCAGGCTGACGCTGAAGGTCATCCTCGTACCGACGCCCACTTCGCTGCGCACGTCCAGGGTGCCGCCCATCAGCAGGCACAGCGACTGGCTGATCGCCAGGCCGAGGCCGGCGCCGGCGTTGGGATCGTTCACCGCGCCATCGGCCACGAAGAACGGCCTGAACACCTGGTCCAGCTGCGCCGCAGGAATCCCCGCACCGCTATCGACGACCTCGATCACAAAGCGCAGCGCCGCCCCAGCCGGCGCTACCGTGCAACGAACGTCGACGCCGCCTCGTTCGGTGAACTTGATGGCGTTGCTCACCAGGTTGGAAAGGATCTGCTTGACCTTCAGGCCGTCGACCCACACCAGCTCGGCGGCCAGCGGGTCGATGTCCAGGCTCAGGCGCAGCTGTTTCTGCCGCGCCAGGGCCGAGAACACGTTGCCCACCGACTCCAGCAGCTCCTTCATCCGCGCAGGCTCCGGCACCAGCGTCAGCTTGCCCGACTCGATGCGCGAGATGTCCAGGATGTCGCCGATCAACGCCAGCAGGCCGATGGCCGACTCGTAGGCGATGTGCACCGACTGCGCGTTCAGTTCGGCGTCGTCCCTGCGCGTCAGCACCAGCTCCAGCATGCCGATGATGGCGTTGAGCGGCGTGCGGATTTCATGGCTCATGGTGGCGAGGAACACCGACTTGGCGCGGCTGGCCTTTTCCGCCGACTCCTTGGCCCGCCGCAGTTCGTCCAGCAGCAACTGGCGTTGCTCCAGGTCGCGGCGCTTGCGGCGGATGCGCCCGCGCTGGACGAGGATCAGCAGAGCCGCCACCACCAGCAGCACGCCGAGCACCTCGAAGGAGCGCTGGATGTACGAGGCCACGCCTTCCCAGTACTTATCGTCGGTGGCCGAGTTGGCGCGCCAGCGGCCGACGATCTGCAGGTACTGGCGGGGCGTGATTTCCAGCATCGCCTTGTCGAGGATCGAGATCAGCTGTGGCTGCCCATTAGGCGCGGCGAACACGATCTGCGCCCCGGGGCCGTCGAAGATGCCGCCGATCTTCAGGCTGGTCTCGTATTTGTAGGACAGGTAGTAGCGCGCCACGTTGGCCGGCGCCAGCACGATGTCGGCGCTGCCGTCGCGCACCAGCTTGAAGGCCTCGCCCATGGTCTCGGTCTGCTTGAACGCCAGGTGCGGATAGTGGCTGGCAAGCATTTCCGGCAGCAGGTAGCCCCTGGCGATGGCCACCGTCGCCCGGCTGCCGGCATCCAGCGCGCCCTGGCCGGCATCCTGGCGCATCACGAACAGGTAGGGCGCGGTGGCGACGGGCTGGGTATGCAGGTACGGCGGCTGGCGCGGGGTGATTTCCGGCAGGATGCTCAGGCTCGCTTCGCCACGGTCCAGCAAGGCGTCGGCCTCGCTCAGCGAGCTGACGCGGACGATCTTGAAGCGCATGCCGGTCTTGCGCCGGATGATGTCCAGCACATCCGAGGCGATGCCGTTGAAACGCCCGCGGCTGTTGAAGAAGGCGTAGGGCGCCAGGTCCTCGCTGACGGCCAGTTGCACGGTGTCGGCGCGCTCCAGCCAGGCCCGCTCCGACTCGCTCAGGCGGCTGCGGAAATCGTTGAGTTCGCAACCCTCGAGGTCGCCCCAGAGGTACTGCGCGTTGACGGTCTGGCAGCGCGTGAGGCCGCCGAGGGCACGCTGGAAGATACCCTGCAGCAGCGTATTCCCCGGCTCCAGGGCAAAGCCCACCGCCAGTTCGGGCAGTTGCGCGCTCTGGTTGATCGCCAACTGGTTGCTGAACAGCTGGCTGGACAGGTAGTGGGTGGACAGCGTGTCGCCCAGGAAGACGTCGGCATCGCCGGTGAGCACCGCGGCCATGGCCACCAGCGCCGAGGGATAGCGCTGGATGATGCCGCGTCCGCCGGCGGCGCGGTACATGTCCAGCATGACGTCGTTGGCCACGGCGATGCGCGTCTTGCCATCGGTGGTGCTGTATTCGCGCAGGTCGCCGCCCTCGGCGAACAGCGCCAGTTCGGTCAGCGCGTAGGGCGGCGTCAGCACCAGCCCACGGTGCTGCGCCATCAGCGGGGTGACGTTGCTGACCAGGTCGATGCTTCCGGCCTGCAGCGCGTCGTACATCGCGTCGCGGCTGTGAAACGGGCGCACCCGGATCGGCACGCCCAGCTCGCGCTGCAGGGCCACCAGGTAGTCGGCCATGATCCCTTCCAGGCCCTGCCGCTCGACGAAGATGCGCAGCGGCGGCAAGGGGTCGTGGAGCACGCCGACCACCAGCGTCTTCCTCTGCGCGAGCCAGCCGCGCTCCTGCTCGGTGAGCCGCACCTTCAGCTCATCCAGCGACTGCCGCGCGATGGGCGTGAGGTCCTGCGCCCAGGCCCCGCCCGTGACGCCGCAGAGCACGAGCGACAGCCACACGAGGCAGCGCAGAAGGATCGGCAACGGCTTCACCGACGGCCGGTCAGATGAGGTTGTGCTGGCGGGCGATATCGGCCAGCTCCACGATCGAGGTGACGCTGAGCTTGGTCAGGATGTTGACCTTGTGGCCGCTGACGGTCTTGTTGCTCAGGCTGAGCTTGTCGGCGATCTCCCGGTTGGAGAATCCCTCCGCCAGCAGCTTGAATACCTGCAACTCGCGGTCGGTCAGGTCCTCCAGGTCGCCCACCGCGCCGTCGCCGCCGCCGGGCAGCGGCATCGCGTCCCTGGGGAAGAATACGTAGCCTTCGGCGATGGTCTCGATCGCCTTCATCAGCTTGCCGATCGGCTCGCTCTTGCTGACGAACCCGCTGGCGCCCGCCTGCAGGCAGCGCGTGGCGTAGGTCTCCTTCGTCTGCGAGCTGTACACCAGCACGCGGGTGTCGAGGCGCTCCCGGGTGATGCGCTTGAGCACCGTCAGCCCATCCAGCTTCTCCAGGCCGATGTCGAGGATCACGATGTCCGGCTTCAGGGTTTCGATCATCCGCAGCGCGTCCACGCCGTCGGCCGTCTCGCCCAGCGTCTCGAAACCGACGGAGGCCAGCGCCTGGCGTATGGCCTGGCAGATCAGGGGATGGTCATCGACGATCAGTACAGTCTTGCTCATGAGTCTCGGGCAACCTGGGTGGGAGGAATGCAAGAAGCGCGAGCCATGCGGCCTGCGACGCCATGTGACGTCGTATGAGCCAGCCTGGGCACGACCGAAATTTCTCGTTTTCCGCAGCGCATTTCCTGCTATTTCGCAAGAAAGTTTGCAGGCAAGGCATCACGAAGACATCAAGCCGCTTGCCAGGAATTTTCCTGATTTTTCTCACCATGGTAGGAGACTTTTCTTGGTCGTACCTCGCCCTCCCCCGCCGAGCCCCATTCCAGACGATCCCCGGAGGAAATCGGGAAGCCTCCCGTGTTGCCCCACGCCTTCCCGCACTACGGTACTTCCCATTTACCGGGAGCCCAGGGGTGCACGAGAAAGGAAAGATCGCGGTGCTCGGAATACACCCCGGCTCGCTGCTGAACTACTGGAGCGCCCTCAACGAACTGGGGCATTACAGCGTCGTCCTCAGTGGCTCGGTGGAAGAGCTGGTGGAGCTTCTGGAGCGAGGCGAACGATTCGAACTGCTGCTCGTCGACGACCTCGGCAAGAGCCTCCATACCCGCTCGCTGGAGCTACTGGCCTGGTATGAGGCCATAGGCTCGATCATCGCGGTGGCAGACGCCAACTCGCAGGAGCGCCAGGCGCTGTTCCGCTGGGCGAGAGCGCAACGCATCCCGTTGCTGGGCGTGCTCCAGGCGCCTTTTCGGCCCAAGGAGCTGGCCAGGCTCATGAGCCTGGGCGGCGATGGCGAAACCGAGCCAAGGGAAATCTTCGGCGGAACCGGCCGATAAGCCCCACCCGCCCCCGTAGGAGCGGGCCCTGCCCGCGATTTCGCGCGCAGGGCGCGCTCCTACAGGTGGATTCGGAGGTGGGCGTGGCGTGTCCGCGAACCGCGCCGATATACCCGGCTATCGCGGACAAGGTCCGCTCCTACGAGAAGCCGTGCCCGGACTCTGCCCGCAATTCGCGCGCAGGGCGCGCTCCTACATGGAAATGGCGTGGATGGGGCCGTCGTAGGATGGCGTTGAGCGAAGCGATACCCATCGCCATGGCCGCATGGGTTTCACCAAGGCTCAACCCATCCTACGAAAAGCGGCAAGGCAGCTCCACGCCTGACGTCCGGGCAAAAAAAGCCCCGCACAAGGCGGGGCTCGGGAACAACGACCGGCTCAGCCGGCGGGCGTCAGGCAGCGACGCTCGCGCCGTGCTGGCTGCTCTGCGCCAGGTCCAGCAGTTCGCGGTTGGCCACCGCGTACATGGCGTAGTCGGTGCTGGTGGAGGCACGCAGCTCCACCAGCATGGCGCGCCAGCGCTCGGCCATTTCGCGGTGCTGGTCGATCCACAGCGCCACGCGCTCGCCCATGTCCTGCGGGCCGTCCTGCATCTGCAGCACCGAGACGGTGATCGCCCGTTGTTGCCAGTCGAGGTCGTCGCGGAAGGCTTCGCGGGCCAGCGCCTGCCAGTTGTTCTCCACCGGCAGGTTGCTGATCTGCTGCAGGTACCAGGTCAGCTCCAGCTCGCTGCCGATGGCGAAGTAGGCGCGCGCCACTTCGGCCGGGTCGCGGCCGGTGACGTCCGCCGCCTCGATGATCGGCAACAGGGTGTAGAGGTGGCTGGTGCCGGCGACCATGCGCGCCAGCAGTTCCGGCACGCCGGCGTCGACGTAGGCCTGGTAGCGCGCCTGCCACAGCTCGCGGGTCGGGCCTTCGAGCAGTTCGTTGAGCTTCAGCCCCAGCGCCGCGATGCGCGGGCCGAAATGGGCCACGTCGCGGGCGGCGTCCTGCTCGTTGCGGCGGCTGCGCAGGAACCAGCGGGTGGCGCGGCGGCCCAGGCGCATCAGTTCGTCCATCAGGGTCAGCTGGACTTCCGCCGGTACCTGGTAGTCGAGCTGCTCGATCTGGCGGAACCAGTGCGGCAGGTGGAACACGTCGCGGACGATCACGTAGGCGCCGGCGACATTCGCCGGGGTCATGCCGGTGGACTCCTTCAGGCGCTGCACGAAGGTGATGCCCATGTGGTTGACCAGGTCGTTGGCGATCTGCGTGCTGACGATCTCGCGCTTCAGCCGGTGCCGGCGCATGGCCGTGCCGAACTTGGCCACCAGGGTCTGCGGGAAGGCGGTTTCCATGTCGCGGGTGAGGTAGTCGTCGTCCGGCACCAGCGACTTGAGCAGCGATTCCTTGAGGTCGATCTTGCTGTAGGAGATCAGCACCGACAGCTCGGCGCGGGTCAGCCCCTGGCCCGCGGCGATGCGTTCGGCCAGGGCCTCGTCGGTGGGCAGGAACTCCAGGGCGCGGTCGAGCTTGCCGCGCGCCTCCAGGTCGCTCATCAGCCGCTTGTACTCGGCGATGCGCTCGCGGGCGCGGCGTTCGGCCAGGCTCAGCGCCTGGGTCTGCTTGTAGTTGTTGCCCAGCACCAGGTCGCCGACCTGCTCGGTCATCTCGGCGAGCAGGGCGTTGCGCTGCTTGCCGGTCATGTCGCCGGCGGCCACCACCTCGTTGAGCAGGATCTTGATGTTGACCTCGTGGTCGGAGCAGTCCACGCCACCGGCGTTGTCGATGAAGTCGGTGTTGCAGGCGCCGCCATTGAGGCCGAACTCGACGCGGCCCAGCTGGGTCACGCCCAGGTTGCCGCCCTCGCCCACCACCTTCACGCGCAGCTCGCGGCCGTCCACGCGCAGGGCGTCGTTGGCCTTGTCGCCGACGTCGGCGTGGCTTTCCTTGCTGGACTTGACGTAGGTGCCGATGCCGCCGTTCCACAGCAGGTCCACCGGCGCCTTGAGCAGCGCGTTGATCAGCTCGGTGGGGGTCAGGCGCTCGGCCTGGATGTCGAAGCGCGCGCGCACCTCGGGGCTCAGGGTGATGCTCTTGGCGCTGCGCGGGAACACGCCGCCGCCGGCGGAGATCAGCGAGGCGTCGTAGTCCGACCAGGCCGAGCGCGGCAGGTTGAACAGGCGCTGGCGCTCGGCGAAGCTCACCGCCGGGTCCGGGTTGGGGTCGAGGAAGATGTGCAGGTGGTTGAAGGCGGCCACCAGTTGCAGCTTGTCGGACATCAGCAGGCCGTTGCCGAACACGTCGCCGGCCATGTCGCCGATGCCGATGACGGTGACGCTGTCCTTCTGCACGTCGATGCCGCGCTCGCGGAAGTGCCGCTGCACCGAGACCCAGGCGCCGCGGGCGGTGATGCCCATGCCCTTGTGGTCGTAGCCGGCCGAGCCGCCGGAGGCGAAGGCATCGCCCAGCCAGAAGCCGTACTCGGCGGCGATGCCGTTGGCGATGTCGGAGAAGGTCGCGGTGCCCTTGTCGGCGGCCACCACCAGGTAGGGGTCGTCCTCGTCGTGGCGGACCACGTTGGCCGGCGGCACCACCTCGCCTTCCTTGAGGTTGTCGGTGATGTCCAGCAGGCCGGAGATGAAGATGCGATAGCAGGCGATGGCCTCGGCCTGGATTTCGTCACGGCTGCCGCCCACCGGCAGGCGCCGCGGGATGAAGCCGCCCTTGGCGCCCACCGGGACGATCACCGCGTTCTTCACCTGCTGGGCCTTGACCAGGCCGAGCACTTCGGTGCGGTAGTCCTCCTCGCGGTCGGACCAGCGCAGGCCGCCGCGGGCGACCTTGCCGCCGCGCAGGTGCACGCCTTCCACCCGCGGGCAGTAGACGAAGATTTCGTACTTGGGCACCGGCTTGGGCAGCTCGGGGATCGCCCTGGGGTTGAACTTGAAGCTGAAGTAGCTCTTGTTCTGGCCGGCGGCGTCGGGCTGGTAGAAGTTGGTGCGCAGGGTGGCCTTGATCAGGTCCAGGTAGCGCCGCAGGATGCGGTCCTCGTTGAGCACCTGGACGTCGTCCAGGGCGCTGAGGATCGCCTGTTCGAGCTTCTGCTGCTTGTCTTCCAGGTCCTCGGCGGTGAGCTTGCGGGCCAGGTAGAAGCGCGTCTTGAACAGCCGCACCAGTTCGCGGGCGATGTCCACGTGGGCGTTCAGCGCGCTGGCGATGTAGCCCAGGTCGAAGCCCAGGCGGATCTGCTTGAGGTAGCGCGCATAGGCGCGCAGCAGGGCGACGTCGCGCCACGGCAGGCCGGCGGTCAGCACCAGGCGGTTGAAGGCGTCGTTCTCGGCGTCGCCGTTGACGATGTGGACGAAGGCGTCCTGGAGGGTCTCGTTGAGCTGCTGGATGTCCACGTCCAGGCCTTCGGCGTAGGTGAAGGCGAAGTCGTGGATCCAGTATTCGCGGCCGTTGGCGTGGCGCAGGCGGTAGGGGAACTCGCCGAGCACGCGCAGGCCGAGGTTCTCCAGGATCGGCAGCACGTCGGACAGCGCCAGCGGCGCGTCGGCGTGGTACAGCTTGCAGTGCAGCTGCTGTTCGCTCTGCGCCAGCGGCTGGTAGAAGCTCATCACCAGCGGGCGGGCGTCGGACAGGCTGAGCAGGTGCTGCAGGTCGACCACCGCGAAGTGCGGGGCGAAGCGCTCGCGGTAGCCGGCCGGGAAGCCCTTGGGGAAGTCCTCGAGGATGTTGGTGCCCTGCCCTTCGCCGAAGTTCTCCACCACCAGCGCGGCGTAGTCGTCCTGCCAGGAACGGCAGGCCTGGATCGCCTCTTCCTCGAGCAGCTTGGTGTCGATGTCGATGCGCGTCTTCGGGTCCACCCGCAGGATGAACTGCACGCGGGCCAGGGTCGATTCGGAGAAGAAGGTCCAGAACTCGCAGTCGCTGGCCTTCAGGCGCTCGCGCAGGACCTGCTCGATCTTGATCCGCGTCTCGGTGGAATAGATGTCGCGCGGCACGTAGGCCAGGCAGTAGGCGAAGCGGCCGTACGGGTCCTTGCGCAGGAACAGGCGGATCTTGTTGCGTTCCTGGATCTGCACGATGGCCATGGCAGTGGCGAACAGCTCGTCCACCGGGGTCTGGAACAGGTCGTCGCGCGGCAGCACTTCCAGCACCTGGGCCAGTTCCTTGCCCAGGTGGCCGTTGGCGTCGAAGCCGGAGCGGCGCTCGACCTCGGCGACCTTGCCGCGGATCGACGGGATCTGGCTGACGCTCTCGTTGTATACCGAGGAGGTGAATAGGCCCATGAAGCGGAATTCGCGCAGCACCTTGCCCTTGGCGTCGATCTCGCGGATGGACACGTAGTCCGGGTAGGCCGGGCGGTGCACGCGGCTGGGGTGCGAGGCCTTGGCGAAGGACAGCAGCAGCGGCTCGCGCAGGTAGGCCACCGCGTAGTCCTCGATGTGCAGCTCTTCCTTGCTCAGGCCGGTGCGCAGCAGCTTGGTCACGCCGAGGAAGGATTTCTCGTCGTAGTTCACCCGGCCGCCGTCGGCCTCGTCGACCACGGTGAACTCTTCGTAGCCGAGGAAGGTGAAGTGGTTGTCCAGCAGCCATTCGAGGAAGGCGCGCACCTCGGCGGTCTCCTCGGCGCGGGCCTTGGCCTTGGACTTGCCGAGCCAGGCCAGCAGCTCCTCGGCCTTGGCGCGCATGGCCGGGAAGTCGGCCACCGCCAGGCGCACCTCGCCCAGCACTTCCAGCAGGGTCTTCTCCAGGGTGCGCAGCTCGCCGACGTGGGAGGCGCGGTCGATCTCCAGGTACATCAGCGACTCATGGCGCACGTCCTTGCCCTGGCTGTTCTTCGGCAGCACTTCCAGCAGCTCGCCCTTGGCGTTGCGGCGCACGCTGACCACGGTGGTCTGCAGGGTGTGGATGCTGTAGCCGCGGCGGTTCAGCTCCATGCGCACCGAGTCGACCAGGAACGGCTGGTCCGGGTGCAGCACCTGCACGGCGGTGTGCGTGGACTGCCAGCCGTGCTTCTCGTAGTCGGGGTTGTACACGCGCACTTCCGGCTCGGCCGGGTCGAAGCGCTCCAGCAGGCGCCAGGAGGACAGGGTGCAGCCGACCAGGTCGGACAGGCGGCGCTGGGTCAATTCGTCGAGGGAGATGAGGCTGAAGAACTGTTCGGCGAACAGGGCTACTTGTGGCAGCACCTTTTCGCCGACGTGCTGCGCCAGGGCCGATTGCAGTTGCTGCTGGAAATCGGCTTTGCTGGCCGCGGTGAAGAACGCCATGGTCAATGCTCCGCTTGGCTTGTCATTGGGTGAAGCAAGGGCTTTCTCGAGCTGCGAATCGCCCCGGGAGTGGCGCCGGGCCACCGTCTTCCGATGAAGTTCAGCAGATGCTGGGCATTAATCCAGGCAGGGGAAGCATCCAGGTAGGCGGCCGGACCGCCCGGTCACGATTCACTTGCGGAGCTTAACGAGACGGCGCGGCAATGGGATTACCAAGCCGCGACATATTCGTTCATGCAGGGGTAACGAGGCGTGCCGGCCGCCGGCCGGCACGCCCGTCGCGGCGGGCTCAGCGCTCCCAGTCGGGCTTCTGCAGGCGCAGGCCGTGGAGACCGTCGTAGGCCGCGCGCTGCGGCGGCTGCCAGCCTTCGAGCAGGGCCGGTTCGACGCGGTAGATCTCCACGCCCAGCGGGCGGCAGACGCTCAGCGGGTCCTGCGCCTCGGGGCCCCACATGGGCAGCGACAGGTCGCCGCCCGGGCAGGTGGACAGCGCGCAGAGCACGTCGATCTCGGCGAAGAACTCCAGGTAGTCGCCCTGCTTCGCCGGGCAGGCCTTCATGAAGTACATGTCATCGTGGTTCAGGCCGGTGCACTGGAAGATGTTCAGCACGTCGTGCACGTCGAACTCGGTGAGGCCATGGGGCAGCACCGCGCGGGTCAGGTTCGAGTGGCAATGGTGGTGGAAGTCCTCGCCGGTGAGCATCTTGTTGACGTAGGGGTCGCAGCGCGTGCCCAGCAGGTCGTGCACCCGCCCGCCGTGCTCGTCGATGCCGTAGGCGGCCAGGCTGTCGTCGGTGATGGTCAGCAGCGGGCGGAGGAACGGCAGGTTCGACCACAGGCGGTCGTAGGTGGTGACGTGGGCGCCCTGCAGCTGGCGGGTGCGCGCGGCCCACATGCGCTCGCGCGGGTCGTTGGCGTTCCACACGTTGAAGTCGCCGACCTGCGGGCCCACCGGGGTGGTGACGCGGAACAGGTGCCCGGCCGGCACCTTCCAGGCGCGGCCGGTGCGGATCGGCACCTCGAACTGCTCGATGAGGCTGCGCGCGCCCTTGTCCTCGCGCAGGCGGTCGTAGAACGCCTTGTCCACCTGCAGGGCGGAACCCTTGTTGGCCTGGTAGGCGGCGGGATAGTCCTTGTACATGTTCGGTGTCTCCTGGTTCAGAGGGAGTGGGGCGTGCCGAGCAGGTCCAGCAGCGCGTTTTCGGAATCCTCGAGGTAGCTGGCCATGGCCTCCGCCGCCTCGTGCTTGCGGCCGGCGCCGAGCAGGTCGTGGATGTGCCGGTCGCGGTCGATCCAGGGGCGCTGGAAGTTCTCCTCGTTGGGCGCGAGGGAGAACACCAGGCGCATCTGCGCCGCCACGTTGGCGAAGAACTCGTCGAACAGCGGGCTGCGCATCAGCCCGACGATGTGCTGGTGGAAGTGCAGGCTGTGGGTGCCGAAGGCCTGCCAGTCCTCGCGGTCCTGGGCCAGCTCGGCGGCCTCTATGGCCTCCAGCATGCGGTCGGACTGGTACTCGCGCAGCGGCTTGCTGGCGAGGATCGCCTGCAGCTCCAGGGTGCGCCGCACCAGGAAGATGTCGCGCACCTCGGCCAGGCCCAGGCGGCGCACCATCACGCCCTTGTTGCGCACGTAGGTGGCCAGGCCCTCGCGGCCGAGCTGGTGCAGGGCCTCGCGGATGGTGTTGCGCGAGGCGTTGTAGCCCTTCACCAGCTCGCTCTCGATGAGCGCCATGCCCGGCAGCAGGCGCCCGCCGATGATGTCCTCGCGCAGTTCGTTGGCGACCTGGGCCGACAGCGACAGGCCGCCGGCGTCTTTGTTTTTCATCTGCGGCCCTCCTCAGGCCAGTTGGACGTCCTTGAGGAACCGCCCCATGCGCTCGCTGCGCTGCTCCAGCAGCTCGCGCGGCGGCCCGGCCTGGACGATGCGCCCGGCCTCCATGAACACCACGCGGTCGGACAGGCGGAAGGCGAAGTTCATTTCGTGGGTGACGATGACCATGGTCATGCCCTCCTTGGCCAGCTCCTCGATCACCGCCAGCACGTCGCCGACCAGCTCCGGGTCCAGCGCCGAGGTCGGCTCGTCGAACAGCATCACCGCCGGGCGCATGGCCAGCGCGCGGGCGATGGCCACGCGCTGCTGCTGGCCGCCGGAGAGCTGGTGCGGGTACTTGCCGGCGTGTTCGAGCATGCCCACCTTGTTCAGCAGCGCCAGGCTCAGCTGGCGCAGCTCGGCGCTATCGGCGTGGCCGTGGTGGTGCGGGGCGAGCATGACGTTCTCCAGCACGGTCTTGTGCGGGAACAGGTTGAAGCCCTGGAACACCATGCCGACCTGGACGATGCCCTGCATGTGCACCTTGTTGCCCAGCGGCCCGCCCGGCTCGCGCGCGCCGCGCAGGAACGGCTTGCCGCAGAGAGTCACCTCGCCCTGGTCGAGCGCTTCCAGGCCGTTGAGGGTGCGGATCAGGGTGGTCTTGCCCGAACCCGAGGGGCCGATGATCGACACCACCTCGCCCTAGCGCACGTCGAGGTCGATGCCCTTGAGCACCTCCAGTTGGCCGTAGTGCTTGCGCGCCCCGCGCACCTGCAGGGCGAAGGCGCCCTGCCCGGCGCTGGCCCCGCTGCGCCGCGAAACCACCGCCGGCAGCTCGCCGACCGGCACCGGGCGCGGCTGCCGGCGGGTGACGTCGAGGTGGTTCTCCAGGCGCCGCAGCAGGTAGCTGAACACGGTGACGATGAACACGTAGTAGAAGGCCACCGCCAGCATGGTCTCCATCACCAGGAAGTTCTGCGTGTAGAGCTGCTGGCCGACCAGCAGGATTTCGCTGAGGGAAATCACCGAGACCAGCGAGGTCAGCTTGACGATGGTGATGTACTCGTTGGCCAGGGTCGGCAACGCCACGCGCAGCGCCTGGGGAATCACGATCAGCCACTGCACGCCGCGGTAGCCGATGCCCAGCGCCTTGCCGGCCTCCAGCTGGCCCTTGGCGATCGCCAGCAGGCCGCCGCGATGGATTTCCGCGATATAGGCCGTCTCGCTCAGGACCATGGCGATCAGCCCGGCGCTGTATGGGTTGGAGAGCAGCGCGCTGGTGCCGGGGAAGACCTGCGGCAGGTTGTAGACGAAGATCAGCAGCACCAGCAGCGGCAGGCTGCGGAAGAACCAGATGTACAGCGCCGCCGCGTCGCGCAGGTAGCGCCGCGACGATTGCCGGGCCAGGGCCACCAGGAAGCCGAGGACGATGCCCAGCAGCCAGGTTTCCAGGCTCAGCTCCACCACGGTGCCCACCGCGCGCCAGAAATCGGCGTTCCACAGCAGGCCCAGGGCATAGTGCCAATCGAAATGCATGTTCTTGCTCCGTATTGCTCGGCCGGTCGTCGGTTCAGTTGCCCAGCGCCTGGGCGACGTCCGCCGCGCTCGGTTCGGCGAGGTTGTAGCGCGCCAGCAGGGCCTGGTATTCGCCGTCCTGCTTCATGGCCTCGAAGCCCTGGCGCAAGCCGTCGAGCAGTTCGCCGTTGCCCTTGCGCACGGCCAGGCCGATGACCACCGGGTAGATCAGCTCGCGGGAGGCGATCTGCAGGCGGCCCTGCAGCTTCTCGGCGGTGATCTTGGCCACCGCGGCGTTCTCGAACTGCACGTCCACCGCCTTGGCCAGCAGGGCCTGGGCCGCTTCCGGCGAGGTGGGGAATTCCCGCGACTGGATCGCCGGCTTGCCCTGGGCCTCGCAATACTGGCGGGACACCTCCAGCAGCCTGGGAATCCACGAACCGCCCTTGATCGAGGCCACGCGCTTGCCGCACAGGTCCTCGGCGCGCTGCGGGCGGAAGTCGTCGTCGCTGCGCACCATCAGCGAGGCGCCGCTCTTCAGGTAGGGCAGGAAGTCCACCTGGCGGGCGCGCTCGGGGGTGACGTAGAGCGCCGAGGCGACCACGTCGAAGCGCCGCGCGTTGACGCCCATCACCAGGTTGGCGAAGCGGGTGTCGCGGAACTCCGGCTGCAGCTTCAGCTGCTTGCCCAGCGCCCTCATGAACTCCGGGTCGAAGCCGGCGGGCTGGCTCTGCTCGAGGTAGGCGTAGGGTGGGTAGGTGAGGTCCGAGCCGATGCTCAAGCGGCCCTCCTCCAGGGTGCCGGTTACCGCCGCCATGGCCGGTGCGGCCAGCGCCAGTACGCCGGGCAACGCCAGTGCCGCCAGCCAGCCCGCCTTGCCTGCAAATCGCTGTTTCATGGTGAAGCCCTCGCACGGTGATTGTTCAACAATCTTTTCGTTACGAGTAATCAAACTTGATGCCAATTAATAAGAAGGCCGACTGAAAATGGCGTTGGGAAGGAAAAAATCCGTTCTTTCGGGGGAAGTGCCGGCCCCCACATGCCCTACTACGGGGCGGGCGTTACCAAATGGAGCAGCGTGCTAGCGAAAGGCTACCCAGCGCCCCGGCGGTAACAGCGACAAACCAGGCAACGAGCAGGCTGCACGGCCTAAGGTGGCCGGTAACACGCCGGGAAACGCTCCGTTATCCGTGCCGCCTGCGGGCTGGGCCAGGCGTGGATGGCCTGGCGCAGCGCCTGCGCGGTAGCGGGCATGCAAGGGCAGCAGGGGCGCCCAGACAGCCGAGCTTCCCCCGCAACAGGCGCACTGGGCGCGGGACTCAGAGCTGGCCGTAGAGCAGGTCGCTGACCAGCATGCAGCCTGGCGCATGGGTGATGAACAGCTCCGGCTCGGCCTCGGCCAGCACCGCCTGCGGGGTGACGCCGCAGGCCCAGAACACCGGCAGTTCGTCGGCGGCCAGGGCCACCGGCTCGCCGTAATCCGGCGCTTGCAGGTCGGCGATGCCGATCAGCGCCGGGTCGCCGATGTGCACCGGGGCGCCGTGGGTCAGCGGGAAACGCCCGGTGATCTGGCTGGCGCGCACCGCGTCGGCGGCCTTCAGCGGGCGCATCGACACCACCATGTGGCCGGCCAGGCGCCCGGAGGGGGTGTTGGCGATATGGGTGCGGTACATGGCCACGTTGCGCCCCTGCTCGATGTGGCGCAGGGCTATGCCTTCGTCCTGCAGCGCCTGCTCGAAGGAGAAGGAGCAGCCGATGGCGAAGGCGACGAAGTCGGCCTCCCACAGCTCGCCGATGTCGCTCGTTTCGCGGTGGGGCTGGCCGCGGCGATACACGCGGTACAGCGGCACGTCGCTGCGCACGTCGATGTCGACGCCGAGCTTGTGCAAGCGCGGCGAGCCGGGTTCGGTGACGTCCAGCAGCGGGCAGGCGCGCGGGTTGAGCACGCAGAAGCGCAGGAACTCGTCGGCCCAGGAACGCTGCAGGATCACGATGTTGGCCTGCAGGTGGCGCTGGCCGAGGCCGCTGGTGTGCCCGGCGTAGTCGCCGCGGCGGATCAGCCGGCGCAGTTCGAGCGGGCTCAGGGAGGCGAGATCGTGGGGCTGGGCCGGGGGCATCGGCGGTCTCCTGATGGTGGGCAAGGCCCCCGTTCTAGTCGGCCGGCGCCGAGGCCGTCCAACAAATAGTTTCCGCCCCCGGGCATCGGAAAAATTGATTCAGCGGCCCGCCGGCAGCAGCACGATGCGCGACTCGCCGGCGCCGGCCGCGTAGTTGGCGAGCACCGTCCGGCTCATTTCCACCACCTGCTCCACCAGCTCCAGGCCGCTGCCGCCGCGCCAGGAGGCCACCAATGGCAGCTCCGGCGGCGACGGCTCCACGTCCAGCGCCCGCAGTTCGCCGCGCTCCAGCTCCTGGACCACCAGGGCCGGCGGCAGCGCGCCTATGCCGAAGCCATCGCGCACCAGGCGCGTCATCGCCGCCACCGAGTTCACGCAGTTCAGCCGCGGCAGGCTGACGTCGCGGGCCTGGAGCATGGTGAGCAGGTCCAGGTGCGGCCGCGAATGCTTGGAGAAGGTCAGCACACGCTCGCGGAACAGGTCCTCCAGCCCCGTGTAGTCGCGGTCGTAGGGCGAGCCCCGGGGCACCACCCAGCGCAGCGGGTAGCTGCCCAGCTCCAGGTTGAGCACCGATTCGTGGCGGATGGCGTCGGTCTGGAAGATCAGGTCCAGGTAGCCCTTGCGCAACTGCTCGGCGAGGTTGATCGCGGTGTCCGCCATCAGCTCGATCTCGAGGTCCGGGAAACGCTCCATGCCACGCGCCACCAGGGGGCTGAGCCAGGTGTGGATGACCGTGTCCATGGCGCCGATGCGGATACGCCCCTGGCCGACGCGGCCGGCGTCTATGGCCTGGCGCAGCGACTGCGCGGTGTCGAGCATGCGCTCGGCGTACTCCAGCACCTGGTGGCCCTCGGGGGTCAGGGTCACGCCGCGGGAATCGCGAACGAACAGCTTCACGCCCAGATCGCCTTCGAGCACGGCGATACGGCTGGAAATGGCGGCCTGGGTGCTGAAGAGCTTCTCGGCGGTGAGGCGGAAGCTCTTCAGGCGGGCGACCCAGACGAAGGTCTCGAGGAATTTCAGGTTCATGGCCGGTACCGGACGGGGACGCGCAAGCATAACCCCACCCCGCCGGCACCGCGAATTCCGCGCCAGGGGCGGGTATCGGAAATTCTTGTCACCGGCGACCGCATAAATTAGTTGGACGCATGCCCCCGGGCCTCGAAGAATCCGGGCCCAGGCGACGGCGAGATGTGGTACCGGCCGCTAGAACAATTCCAAGAACGCAAGAGCGGAGATCCCCCATGGAAAAGCAGGCGAGCCCGGCCGTCCCCCTCGACGTGAGCAGCGGCAGCTATTTCGGCTGGTACCGTGACCTGGACAAGCAGGAACGACGGACCTTCTGGAGCTGCAAGATCGGCTACGGCCTGGACGGCATGGATACCCAGATGCTCAGCTTCGTCATTCCCACGCTGATCGCCCTGTGGGGCATCAGCACCGGCGAGGCGGGCCTGATCCACACCCTCACCCTGCTGGCCTCCGCCGCCGGCGGCTGGGTTGCCGGCATTCTCTCCGACCGCATCGGCCGCGTCCTCACCCTGCAGTTGACGGTGCTGTGGTTCGCCTTCTTCACCTTCCTTTGCGGGCTGGCGCAGAACTACGAGCAGTTGCTGATCGCGCGCACCCTGATGGGCTTCGGCTTCGGCGGCGAGTGGACCGCCGGCGCGGTGCTGATCGGCGAGGTGATCCGCGCCCGCGACCGCGGCAAGGCGGTGGGCCTGGTGCAGTCCGGCTGGGCGCTGGGCTGGGGCGTCACCGCCCTGCTCTACGCCCTGCTGTTCAGCGTGCTGCCGCCCGAGTACGCCTGGCGCGCGCTGTTCCTCCTCGGCCTGCTGCCGGCGCTGTTCGTGCTGTTCGTCCGGCGCCTGGTCAAGGAGCCGGAGGTCTACCAGCGCGCCAAGGCCCTGGAGAGCGGCGAAAAGACCAGCTTCCACGAAATCTTCGCCCCCGGCATGCTCAGCATCACCCTGCGCGCCTCGCTGCTCACCACCGGCGCCCTGGGCGGCTACTACGCCATCACCTCCTGGCTGCCGACCTACCTGAAGACCGAGCGCCATCTCAGCGTGCTCGGCACCGGCGGCTACCTGGCCATGGTCATCCTCGGCTCCTACGTCGGCTATGTGGTCAGCGCCTTCCTCACCGACCTGCTGGGGCGCAAGAAGAACTTCATCCTGTTCGCGGTCGGCTCGTTCATCGTGGTGCTGCTCTACACCCAGCTGCCGATCGCCAACGCGGCCATGCTCTGGCTGGGCTTCCCCCTGGGCTTCTTCGCCTCGGGCATCTTCAGCGGCATGGGCGCCTTCCTCACCGAACTCTTCCCCACCCGCATCCGCGGCTCGGGCCAGGGCTTCTGCTACAACGCCGGGCGCGCCATCGCCGCGCTCTTCCCCATGCTCATCGGCATGATCAGCCAGCACGTGCCGCTGGGCCTGGGCATTGGCGGCTTCGCCGCGGTGTCCTATGGCGTGGTCATCCTCGCCGCCCTGAGCCTGCCGGAAACCCGCGGCAAGCAGTTGGAACCCTGAACCGCAGCGACCTACGAGGACGACCATGCACCTCCCCCTGCTCAACTGCGACATCGGCGAAAGCTTCGGCGCCTGGAAAATGGGCCTGGACGCCGAGGTCATGCCGTACATCGACTGCGCCAACATAGCCTGCGGCTACCACGCCGGCGATCCCGGCAGCATGCGCCGCACCGTGGCCCTGGCGCGGGAGCACGACGTGCGCATCGGCGCCCACCCCGGCTACCCCGACCTGCTCGGCTTCGGCCGTCGCTCGCTGGACTGCAGCGCGCAGGAGATCGAGGACATGCTGCACTACCAGATCGGCGCCCTCGACGGCATCTGCCGCGCCCAGGGCGCCCGGGTGAGCTACGTCAAGCCGCACGGCGCGCTGTACAACGACATGATGCGCAAGTCCGAGCAACTGCGCGCGGTGATGCGCGCGGTCGCGGCCTACGACCGCGGGCTGCCGCTGATGCTGCTGTCCATCCGCGACAACCAGGGCGCCCTGGCCATGGCCGCCGAGTTCGGCCTGCGCCTGTGGTTCGAGACCTTCGCCGACCGCGCCTACACCGCCGAAGGCCACCTGGTCTCGCGCCAGTTGCCCGGCGCGGTGCACCACGACAGCCGCCAGGTGATCGCCCAGGCGCTGACCCTGGCCCGCGGCGAGGCGCTCGGCACCAGCGACGGCAGCGCGCTGCGCCTGCGCACCGACAGCATCTGCGTGCACGGCGACAACCCCGGCTCGGTGGAGGCCGTGCGCCAGCTGCGCGCCGCCCTCGGCGCCCTGGTGCCGGCATGAGACCGCGCCTGGAAGTGGTCGCCCTGGACAGCTACATGCTGCGCCTGTTCGACGCCATCGACGAAACCAACATGCCCTGGCTGCTGGCCGCCGCGCAGCGCCTGCGCGCGGTCTTCGGCGACGAGCTGCTGGAGCTGGTGCCCTCCTATACCACCCTGATGCTGCGCTTCGACCCACTGCGGCTGGAGCCGCTGGCGATCCGCGAGCGCCTGTTCGCCGCCCTCGACGGCCTGCGGCCGCTGGCCGGCGAGAACAGCCGCGAGCAGGTGCTGCCGGTGTGGTACGACCCCAGCGTCGGCCCCGACCTGGCGCGCCTGGCGCGGCACAGCGGGCTGGGCGTGGCCGAGGTGATCCGCCGCCACAGCGGCCGCGCCTATCAGGTGTTCGCCCTCGGCTTCGCTCCGGGCTTCGCCTTCATGGGCCTGGTCGAGCCGGCCCTGGCCACCCCGCGCCTGGCCACCCCGCGGCAGCGCGTCGCCGCCGGCAGCGTCGGCATCGCCGAGCGCCAGACCGCCGCCTACCCGCTGGCCTCCCCCGGCGGCTGGAACCTGCTGGGGCGCACCCCGGCGCGCCTGTTCGACCGCGGGCGCGACGGCTACAGCCTGCTGCAACCCGGCGACCGGGTGCGCTTCGAGGCCATCGACCACGCCGAATTCATCCGCCTGGGCGGCGACGACACGCCCATGCCCGCCGAGGAGGGCCAGGCATGAAAATCCTCCACGTGGAAAAGAGCACCCCGCTGGCCCAGTTGCAGGACGGCGGCCGCTTCGGCGTGCGCCACCTGGGCGTGACCCAGGGCGGCGCCCTGGACTGGGAAGCCCAGGCCTGGGCCAACTGGCTGCTGGGCAACCGCCTGGACGCGGCGGTGCTGGAGATTCCCCTGGGCGGCGTGACCCTGCGCGCCCATGCCGACGTGCGCCTGGCCCTGGCCGGCGCCGACCTGGCGGCGGAAATCGACGGCCAGCCGCTGGCGCCCTGGCAGGCCTTCGAACTGCGCAGCGGCCAACGCCTGGCCTTCCACCAGCCGCGCAGCGGCGTGCGCGCCTACCTGGCGGCGCCCGGCGGTTTCCTCGGCGAGACGGTGCTGGGCAGTTGCGCCACCGTCGTCCGCGAAGGGCTCGGCGGCCTCGACGGCCAGGGCAAGCCACTGATGGCCGGCGACGAACTGCGCGCCGCCGGCGGAACGCCCCCGCAGCGCCATATGCAGGCCCGGCAGCAACCGCGCTACGACGGCCCGGCGGAGCTGGAACTGGTGCTCGGCGCCCAGGCCGGCGACTTCGCCGGGCAGAGCCTGTTCGACGCCTTCGACGCCACCTGGACCCTCGACCAGCGCGCCGACCGCATGGGTATGCGACTGCTTGGCCCGGCGTTGCAGTACCTGGGCCGGCCGATGATCTCCGAGGGCATTCCCCTGGGCGCCGTGCAGGTGCCGCCGGACGGCCAGCCGATAGTGCTGCTCAACGACCGCCAGACCATCGGCGGCTACCCGCGCCTGGGCGCCCTCAGCCCCAGGGCCCTGGCGCGCCTGGCGCAATGCCTGCCGGGCGCTGAGCTGCGCCTGCGGCCCAGCGTGCAACCCGCGGCGCTGGCGGCGCACCGGCAGTTGCTGGCGCAATGGCGACAGGTCGACTGAAGCCGGCCAACGATAATGGCACAATGGCATCCCCGACATCACGGAGGATGCCATGCAAGCCGTTCCCCCGTTGCAGCGCCCGCTGCTGCGCCACCTCGCCAACCTGCTGGTCACCGCCCTGGGCCTGCTCCTGCTGGGCCTGGCCTGGCTGCTGCAGCCGCTGTTGCTGCAATACCTGCTGGCCGGCGCCCTGCCGGTGTACCTGGGCGTGCTGCTGCCGCAACTGGTCGGCCGCCGCGAGCGCCTGCGGCGCGTGCGTGCCGCGCGGGCAACCTCGGTGGAGCGCTGGGGCTTCTGCAGCCGCGACAGGCCCGGCCCCTGGGTCAACTACATCGACTTCCCGCTGACGGTGTTCTGCGAAGAGGCCCGCGGCCGCTTCTTCTATAGCGAATGGCTGGTGATCCACGACGGGCGCATCATCGTCAACCCCGGGCACAGCGAGGTCGACCTGGCCCGCGGCGAGGTGCGTTACCACTTCGACCGACCGCGCACCTACGCCTGGGATGGTTGTTCGCCGAAGGTGCCCTTCTACTGGCTGGCGATCTTCGGCACCCCGGACTGGTGGGAGCACCTGGAAGACGTGGCCTGCATCCGCGACGGCGAAATCCGTCGCAGGCAGGTGTTCTGGCCCGTGGCGCACCATGCCAGCCTGGTGCACGACGCGCTCTACCAGTTCCTCAACGTCTCGCCGCTGGGCAAGGCCAGCGCCGACCGCCTGTTCCTGCGGATGCTGCGAGATGCCGGCATGCCCCGCCCGCTGGCTTGGGTCTATTACCTGGCGGTGGTGCTCGGCGGCGCGCCGAAGATGCGCCAGGTGCGCAACGGCAACAGCCCGCTGCGCTGCCTGACACCGATCCCCGGCGCGGCCGCCGAGCCAGTGGGGGAAACCCGGCTCGGGGCGCCTGATGCGGTTCATTCGGGCAAGGGCTAAGCGTCCCTTTCCGGGGCCCCGTCACCCCAACCCTCTCCCGCAGCGGGAGAGGGGGCCGTTCGTGCCACCGGGGTGTCCGGCGTAGCCGGTGAATCCAATCGCGGACGGAGTCCGCTCCTACGCCCGTGCTTCCCTGCAACTGTCTTACCGGCCGCGCCGAGGGGCTTTTCGTAGGATGGGTTGAGCTTGCGATACCCATCGGGCCAGGGTGATGGGTATCGCTTCGCTCAACCCATCCTACGGGGCCGCTTCTCCCGGGCAGAGAAACGGCATCAGGCTCGGAGTCCCGATCTAGAGCGTCCAACTCCAGGGAATATGCGACTCCACATCGCCATTGCTGAACATGTTCCCTTCATCCTCCAGGCTGCCCACGTCCAGGTACAACTCGGAGCCGCTGCCCAGCACCCCGTAGTTGACCAACCGCCCGGCATTCAGCCAGATCTCGTCATAGGCCAGGAGCGTGCCGTGGTTGACGAGCGCGTTACGGATGTCGAGCTGGGCATACATCCCGCTGATCAGGCTGCCACCACGCTCCAGTTCCAGGGAATCGGCACTGATCCTCAAGCCATCCTGGCTGAGCAACCGGCCGCTGCCGCTGTAGCGCCCGCTCAGCTCCAGCGACAACCCGGACTCGCTGGCGATCAGCCCGGCATTGCGCCAGTCGTGGCCGCTGCCGCGCACGCCGAGGGTGCCGTTCAGGCGCCCGCTGGCGCCCTGCTCCAGCTCACCCACCTCCAGGATCAGCTCGCGGGCCTGCAGGCTGCTGTTGTTCAGCCAGTGGTCGCGCTTGATGTGCAGCACGGAACGGGTGACGAAGCGGCCGCCGGCCAGGCCCAGTTGCGCCAGGTCGATGCCGAAGCGGCCGTTGCCGCCGTGCCAGACCCAGCCGTTGTCGTTGAGCAGGCTGCCGCTGCGCAGGTCGAGGTCGCGGGCGTAGGTCTCCAGGCTACCGTTGCGGTTGTCCAGCACGCCGCCGATGCCGATGTCGGTGCCGCCCTCCCAACCACGGGCGCGGATGCGTCCCTGGCCGTTGCTCAGGGACGCGGCGTGCAGGCGCAGGCCACCGCGGCTTTCGATCAGCCCCCGGCTGTTGTCCAGCGCCCCGGCCAGGCTGAGGTCCATACTCTGGGCGCGCAGCTCGCCGCCCCGGTTGACCAGGCCGCCGCCCAGGCGCATGAACAGGCCGCCGGCGCTGTCCAGGCGGCCCTGGTTGGTCAGGCTCCCGGAAGCCCACAGCTCGGTGTCGCCCCCTGCGCCGACCGGCCCCGTCAGGTGCATGTCCCCGGCCTTCAGGCGCACGCCGCCGGCGCTCTGCAGGCGCGCCAGCTCCAGGCGGCCGTTGGCGTCGATGCGGATGTCGCCGGCGCTGGCGGCCAGTTCCCCGGCCAGCTTCACGCCCACGCCCTGCTCGGTGCCAACCAGGCGGATGGCGTTGGCGTACATGCCGCCCAGCGCCGAGCTGTCGATGGCCAGGCGCGGCCGCGGGCGGCCATCGTCGGCCTTGGCGCTGGCCGCCAGGCTTTCGCCGTCCACGCGATTGCGCCCGGCCACCACGTCGAGCTGCTGCGCATGCAGCGCGGCGTTGAGCGTGGCACTGCGGGTGATCAGCTCGAAGCGCCCCACCTCGCGGGCATCGAGCCCGGCGCCTTCGATGCCGATGTGCCCGCCGTCGACGTCGTAGCCCGCCAGGCGGTTGCCATCGAATATCGGCTTGCCGGTGGTCAGGGTGGCCCGCGGCATGTTGATGAAGCCGCAGCCGTTGCAGGTCACCCCGTGGGGGTTGGCGAGGATGAAGTGCGCGCCCGGCCCGGCGACCTCGATGACGCCCAGCAGCTGCGAGGGGCTGCCGCCGGTGACCTCGCCGAGGATCTTGCGCGCCGCGCCCTTGCCCAGGTTGGGGTTGCCGGCGATGGCGCCGCCCAGCTGCGACTGCGCCCCGCCCGGCGAGTTGTTGAGGATCAGGCCTTCGCGGCCGACGTTGAACTGGCCGAACCTGTTGTGCGACAGGCCATTGGCGTTGGGGCTGGCGATGTTGACGACAGGCACGCCGTTGCCGGCGGAACCCAGGCCGGCGTTGCCGGAACCGGGGGCCAGGCTCAGCGGCGCGGCCGCGGCGTGCGGGTGAGCGAAGAACAGCAGGCCGGCCAGGACGGCCGGGAAATGCAGAGCATTGCGTTCCATGTCCATCTACTCCACGTTGTCCATGAGGAGCTTCCCAAATTAGTGGGAGTGCGCTTCGGAAACGCGTCCTTGTGCCGTGGGAAGCCTCCTCGTCGGCCCGTGGAACCAGGGAGCCGCGCGGCGGCGCCACGCCACCCTGCACGCGCCTGCGCCGATGCAGTAAAGTAATGCCCCCGGCGGCCCCGGCACGCCACCTTCCCCACTCCAGGAACCCGCATTCGATGGAACACCGTGAGTCGCTCCTCGCGTTGCGACATTTCCTCTCCAGCCAGATCCTCGGCCAGGAAAAGCTCGTCGAGCGCCTGCTCATCGCCCTGCTCGCCGACGGCCACCTGCTGGTGGAAGGCGCGCCCGGGCTGGCCAAGACCAAGGCCATCAAGGACCTCGCCGAAGGCCTGGAGGCCGAGTTCCATCGCATCCAGTTCACCCCCGACCTGCTCCCGGCGGACATCACCGGCACCGAGATCTACCGCCCGGAAAACGGCACCTTCTGCTTCCAGCAGGGGCCGATCTTCCACCACCTGGTGCTGGCCGACGAGATCAACCGCGCCCCGGCCAAGGTACAGTCGGCGCTGCTGGAAGCCATGGCCGAGCGCCAGGTCAGCATCGGCCGCAGCACCTACGACCTGCCGCCGCTGTTCCTGGTGATGGCCACCCAGAACCCCATCGAGCAGGAAGGCACCTACCCGCTGCCGGAGGCCCAGCTCGACCGCTTCCTGATGCACGTGAAGATCGGCTACCCGGAAGCCTCGGTGGAGCGCCGCATCCTCCAGCAGGCCCGTGGCGAGGCGCTCAACGGCGAGACGCGGCCGGAACGCCAGGTGACCCAGGAATCGATCTTCGCCGCGCGCAAGGAAATCCTCGGCCTGTACATGGCCGACGCGGTGGAGGAATACCTGGTGCAGCTGGTCATGGCCACCCGCACCGCGGCCAAGTTCGACGCCGAGCTGGCCGAGTGGATCGCCTACGGCGCCAGCCCGCGCGGCTCCATCGCCCTGGACCGCTGCGCGCGGGCCCACGCCTGGCTGGCCGGGCGCGATTTCGTCAGCCCCGAGGACATCCAGGCGGTGCTGTTCGACGTGCTGCGCCACCGCCTGATCCTCTCCTTCGAGGCGGAAGCCGCGGGGATCGACCAGGACCGCGTGGTCCAGCGCATCCTCGACGTGGTCGCCGTGGCCTGATGCCGGACACCGCCAGCAACGGCGTGACGGTCAGCCTGCAAGAGCTGATCGACATGCGCCATCGCCTGCGCGAGGTGCAGCTGTTCTCCACCCCGGCCCGGCGCAGCCCGCTGATCGGCCTGCACCACTCGCGCCTGCGCGGGCGCGGCGTGGACTTCGACCAGGTACGCGTGTACCAGCCCGGCGACGACGTGCGCACCATCGACTGGCGCGTCACCGCGCGCTCCCAGGAGCCGCACACCAAGCTGTTCCACGAGGAGCGCGAGCGCCCGGTGTTCGTCCTTGTCGAGCAGAGCCGGCGGACCTTCTTCGGCTCCGGCCTGTGCCTGAAGTCGGTGCTGGCCGCGCGCGCCGCGGCCCTGCTCGGCTGGGCCGCGCTGGCCCACAACGACCGCATCGGCGGCCTGGTGCTGAGCGACCACGACACCCACGAGATCAAGCCGCGGCGCAGCAAGCAGAGCCAGCTGCAGCTGCTCAACCTGATCGTCCGCGCCAACCACGCGCTGCTCACCGACGGCGCCGCGGCGTCCTCCGGCGACAACTTCGGCCTGGCCCTGCGCCGCGCCCGCGAGGTGCTGCGGCCGGGAAGCCTGGTGATGATCGTCTGCGACGAACGCGCCCTCGCCCACTCGCCCCAGGGCGACCTGGCCGAGCAACAGCTGGGCCTGCTGGCGCGGCACACCGACCTGGTCCTGCTGCCGGTCTCCGACCCGCTCGACCACGCCCTGCCGGCCGCCGGGCTGATGCGCTTCGCCGAAGGCCAGGCCCTGCTCGAAGTGGACACCCACGTCGACGAACAGCGCCTGGCCTACCGCGCCCTGGGCGAGGCGCGCCGCGAGCGCTGGGCGCGAGTCAGCCAGCGCCTGGGCGTGCCGCTGCTGCCGCTGAGCACCCAGCTGGACCTGGTCGAGCAGCTGCTCGACCAATTCGAACAGCCCGCCGCGGGGAAACGCCCGTGAATCCCCTCGACGCCCTGGAACCGCTGATCCAGCCCGCCGCCGTGCCCTGGTGGCCGCCGGCGCCGGGCTGGTGGCTGCTGGCCGCGCTGCTGCCGCCGCTGGCCTGGGCGCTGTGGCGCTGGCGCCACCGCCTGCTGCCGCGCCGCCGCGCGCCAGTTCCGGCGGAAGCGCCGCTGGAGCCTATCCGCGTCGCCGCCCTGGAAGAACTGGCGCGCCTGCCGCGGCCCTACGGCGGCGCCCCCGCCGGCCCCTGGCTGCAGGCGCAGAACGCCCTGCTCAAGCGCCTGTCGCGGGCGCGCTGGCCGGACGACAGCTGCCACACCCTGAGCGGCCGCGCCTGGCTGGCGTTCCTCGACAACCGTTGCCCGGCCGCCGGCCTGACGCGCTGGATGATCCTCGTGGAAGGCGGCTACCGCGCCGAATGCAAGCTCGACGACAAGGCCATCGACGGCCTCGCCGCCGCCGTGGAAACCTGGGTGCGCAAGCATGTTTGAGTTCGCCTGGCCCTGGGTCTTTCTGCTCGCCCCGCTGCCCTGGCTGCTGCGCGTGCTGCTGCCGCCGGCCGACAGCGGCGAGGCGGCGCTGAAGGTCAGCTTCCTCGCCGAACTCGAAGGCCTGGCCGGCCGCCGCGCCCGCGCGCAACTGCCGGCCTGGCGCCTGCAGGCGCCCTTCGTGCTGCTCTGGCTGCTGTTGCTGCTGGCGGCGGCGCGCCCGCAGTGGGTCGGCGAGCCGCTGCCGATCCCCGCCAGCGGCCGCGACCTGCTGCTGGCGGTGGACGTCTCCGGCTCCATGGACACCGCCGACCTCACCTGGCAGGGCAGCGAGATCAGCCGCCTGAACCTGGTGCAGAAGCTCTTCGGCGACTTCATCGAAGCGCGCCGCGGCGACCGCGTCGGCCTCATCCTGTTCGGCAGCAAGGCCTACCTGCAGGCGCCGCTGACCTTCGACCGCCACACCGTGCGCGTCTGGCTGGACGAGGCGCTGATCGGCATCGCCGGCAAGGACACCGCCCTGGGCGACGCCATCGGCCTTGCCGTCAAGCGCCTGCGCCAGCGCCCGGCGCAAAGCCGCGTGCTGGTGCTGATCACCGACGGCGCCAACACCGCCGGCGAGATCCCGCCGCTGACCGCCGCGCGCCTGGCCGCCGAGGAGAGCGTGAAGATCTACACCATCGGCATCGGCGCCGACCCGCAGCCCGGCGGCGTGCTCGGCATGCTCGGCCTCAACCCCGGCCTGGACCTGGACGAAGCCACCCTGAAGGCGATCGCCGGCCTCACCGGCGGCGAATACTTCCGCGCCCGCAACGGCGCCGAGCTGGAGGCCGTCTCCAGCACCCTGGACAGCCTCGAACCGGTGACGCAGAAGCCCACCCAGGCGCGCCCGGCCCTGGCGCTCTACCACTGGCCGCTGGCCGCCGCGCTGCTGCTGAGCCTGCTGCTGGTGGCCGCGGAACTCTGGCCGACGCAGCACTGGCGCTGGCCGTGGAGGCGCCCATGAGCCTCTGGCCGCACCTGCTCTACCCCGGCTGGCTGCTGCTGTTGCCGCTGCTCGCCTGGCTGCTGTGGAAGCTGCTGCACCGCCAGCGCCGCGCCGGGCGCTGGCAACTGCTGCTGCCGGCGGCCTTCCACCCCTGGCTGCTGCAGGGCGGCAGCGGCCGCCCCGACCGCCGCCCCTGGCTGTACCTGGGCCTGGCCTGGCTGCTGGCGGTGCTGGCGCTGCTCGGGCCGAGCTGGGAACGCGTCGAGCAGCCGGCCATGCAGCGCAGCGACCCGCTGGTGGTGATCCTCGAACTGACGCCGCGGATGCTCGCCGGCGACCTGCCGCCCAGCCGCCTGGAACAGGCCCGGCGCAAGCTCCTCGACCTGCTGCGCGCGCGCCCCGACGCGCAGACCGCCATCGTCGTCTACGCCGGCAGCGCCCACACCCTGGTGCCGCTGTCCAACGACCTGTTCACCGCGCGCAACCTGCTCGATGCGCTCAAGCCGTCGATCATGCCCGAGCCGGGGCAGCGCGCCGACCTCGCCGTACAGCAGGCGCGCCGCCTGCTCGACCAGGGCGCCCAGGGCAACGGGCGCCTGCTGCTGCTCACCGGCGGGCTGGAGGAAAGCGAACGGCAGGGCATCCGCCAGGCCCTGCACGGCCACGGCCGGGACTTCGCCATCCTCGCCGTGGGCACTGCCGGCGGCGCGCCCATCCCGCAGGAAGACGGCACCTACCTGAAGGACGACCAGGGCGGCATCCTCCTGCCGCGCCTCGACGAGGCCGGGCTGCGCCAGTTCGCCGCCAGCCTCGACGCCGGCTACCAGCGCCTGGGCGCCAGCGACCGCGACCTCAGGGCCCTCGGCCTGCTGGACGCCAACCGCGGCCTGGAAGCCGCCGGCAACGACGCCGTGCTGCACCTGCAGCGCTGGGCCGACCAGGGCTACTGGCTGCTCCTGCCGCTGCTCTTGCTGGCCGCCTGCGCCGGGCGCCGCGGCTGGCTGTTCAGCCTGCCATTATTGCTGCCGCTGTGGCTGGGCGCGCCGCAACCGGCCATGGCCTTCGAGTTCGCCGACCTCTGGCTGCGCCCCGACCAGCAGGGC
Source organism: Pseudomonas sp. NBRC 100443 (assembly GCF_030268185.1). Taxonomy (NCBI): domain Bacteria; kingdom Pseudomonadati; phylum Pseudomonadota; class Gammaproteobacteria; order Pseudomonadales; family Pseudomonadaceae; genus Pseudomonas; species Pseudomonas sp. NBRC 100443. Next base: position 36,771 of record NZ_BSQE01000019.1, on the reverse strand, counting down.
CAGCGCCTGCTCGCCGAGCAGCGCCCGGCCGACGCCGCCCGGCATTTTGCCGACTTCCGCTGGCGCGGCCTGGCCCTCTACCAGGCCGGCGACTACGACGGCGCGGCCCGCGCCTTCGCCCTGGGCGACAGCGCCGCCGACCACTACAACCGCGGCAACGCCCTGGCCCACGCCGAGCAGTACGAGGCCGCCATCGACGCCTACGAGCGGGCGCTGGAACTGCAGCCGGACCTGCAACAGGCCCAGCGCAACAAGGCGCTGCTGGAGGACCTGCTGCGCCAGCGCGAGCAGGACGCCGCCCAGCAGCGCCCCAATGCCTCCCAGGCCAGCCGCAGCGGCGAAACCGAAGCGGCGCCAACGACAGCGGCCAAGCCTTCGCAGCAGCAGAACCTGGAAGAACGGCCCACGCGCCCCTCCGCGGCCCTGCAGAACCGCCAGCAGGCCAGCGCCGAGCGCCTGCAGGCCGCCGGCCCGGACGACGAGCCGCCCGCCGATTCGACGGAACTCCCCGCCCCCACGGCGGACGAAGGGAAGCTCAGCGACGAAAGCCGCCAGGCCCTGGAACAGTGGCTGCGGCAGATTCCCGACGAACCCTCCGAACTGCTGCGCCGCAAGTTCTGGTACCAACAGCAGCAGCGCCAGGAAAACCTGCCATGAAACGGATGATCTGCCTGATCCTGCTCAGCCTGCTCGCGTTCCAGGCGCAGGCCAGCTTCACCGCCAGCGTCGACCGCGCGCGCCTGACCGAGGGCGAGAGCCTGGACCTGACGCTGGAGTCCGACGACCCCACGCAGTTCGGCAAGCCGGACCTCACGCCCCTGGGCGACGCCTTCGAAATCCTCGGCACCCGCCAGGTCAACCGCCTGACCACCCTCGACGGCCAGGCCCAGGCCACCACGCGCTGGATCATCACCCTGCGCCCCACCCGCAGCGGCGCCCTGCAGATACCGGCGCTGCGCATGGGCAACAGCCAGACCCAGCCGATCGGCCTGCAAGTGCTCAAGGCCGAGGACGCGGACGAGCAGCAGAAACTCTCGCCAGTGTTCATCGACGCCAGCCTCGACCACGAGTCGGTCTACGTGCAGGCCCAGGCCATCCTCACCCTGCGCATCTACCACTCGGTGTCGCTGTACGACGACAGCAGCCTCAGCCCGCTGCAGATCGACGACGCCAAGGTCGAGCAGCTCGGCCAGCCGCGCACCTACGAGAAGGAAATCAACGGCGTGCGCCACGGCGTCATCGAGGTGCGCTTCGCGATCTTCCCGCAGCACAGCGGCGAGCTGACCATCCCGGCGCTGAACTTCAGCGCCACCCGGGTGGCACGCAGCAACCCCGGCGACGCCTTCGGCGTGCTGCCCGGCAAGCGCCTGCGGGTGAGCTCGCCGGAGATTCCCCTGGAAGTGAAGCCCAAGCCCGCCGACTACCCGGCCGACGCGCCCTGGCTGCCGGCCCGCGCCGTCAGCCTCAGCGAAAGCTGGGCGCCGCAGCCGGAGCAGGCCAAGGCCGGCGAAGCCCTGACGCGCAACCTGATGCTGCGCGTGGAAGGCCTCTCCAGCGCCCAGCTGCCGCCGCTGCCCCAGGCCCTGCCGGCCGGGCTGCGGCACTACCCCGACCAGCCGCAGCTGGCCGAGGAACAGGGCGACCAGGGAGTGATCGGCAGCCGCGAGGAACGCCAGGCCCTGATCCCGGAGCAGGCCGGCCAGCTGAGCCTGCCGGACATCGAGATCACCTGGTGGAACACCCAGGAAGACCGCCTGGAGCACACCACCCTGCCCGGCCGCAGCCTGGACGTCGGCGCCAACCCGCAGCTGGCGGCACCGCCCCCGGCGCCGCTGGAAGGCGCCGTGAGCAGCGACGGCCAGCGCCTCTGGCCATGGCAGCTGGCGACCCTGCTGCTGGCCCTGACCAGCCTGCTCGGCTTCGGCCTCTGGTGGCGCGCCCGGCGCCAGCCGGCCATCGTCCGCGCCGCGGCCAACGCGCCCAGCGCCCGCACCCTGCTCGACGAACTGCGCCGCTGCTGCCAGGCCAACGACCCCCACGCCACCCGCCAGGCCCTCGACGCCTGGGCGCGCCAGCAGCCGGAAACCCTGGCCGACATGGCGGCGCGCTTCGTGCCGCTGTCCGACGCCATGGACGGCCTCAACGGCGCGCTCTACAGCGACAGCGAGGGCGGCCACAACTGGGAAGGCGAGGACCTCTGGCGGGCGATCCGCACCCTGCCCGCCGCGGAAGGCGGCAGCGCGGCGACGGCCGAGGGCAACAGCCTGCCACCGCTCTACCCGCGCTGAGCCACGCCGGCCAGGCTGAGGAAAACTCCCTGGCAAGAGGCAGACCCATGGCCGAACGCCCATGGCGGCTCGCCACCCTGCCGCTCTGCGGCCTGCTGGCCCGCGGCGCCCAGGCCGGCCCCGGCGGCTCGCGCCTGGCCCACGCCGACCTGCGCTCGCCCGGCGAGCCCATCCGCATCGACGAACCGCCGCGCCGCCGCGTGCGCGGCTGAAGCGCGGCCGGTCCATCCGTAGCACCCAGCCCGCTCAGGGCTTGCCCACGCCGCGGTCTTCCAACTGGTCGGCCTCGAACAGCGTCTCCAGTTCCTGGCGCGCCTCGCGGGCGGTCTGGATCACCGCCGCGGCGTCGTCGTAGACCTTGTACTGGGCCATCAGCACTTCCTCGTCGTGGCGGCGGAAGCGGCGGATGCGCGCCAGCGCCTGCTCCTCGGAAAGGCCCATTTCCACCAGCACCCGCCGGCTCATCTCCAGGCTGGAGTGGAACAGCTCGCGCACCGGGCTGGCCCCGGCGTCGAGCAGGTGGTAGACGTGCTGGCGGTTGCGCGCCCGGGCGATGATCTTCACGTGCGGGTAGAGCTTGCGCACCAGGCGCGCGGTGTCGATGTTGGTCTGCGGGTCGTCGGTGGCGACGACGAAGAACTCGGCCTTGTCCACCTGGGCCGCGCGGAGGATTTCCGGGCGCAGCGGGTCGCCGTAGAAGATCGGGATGCTGCCATAGCTGCGGCTCAGCTCGATGGTGTCCACCGAGGTGTCCAGGGCGATGAAGGGCACGCGCTGGGCGCGCATGATCCGCGCGACCACCTGGCCCATGCGGCCCATGCCGGCGATCACCACCCGCGGCGCGTCGCCCTCGATGCGCTTGTACTCCTCCGGCGCCTCGCGCACCGGCACGGGCTCGGGCTTCATCAGGCGCGCGGCCAGCAGCACCAGCAGCGGCGTCACCGCCATCGACAGGGTGATGCACAGCACCAGCAGGCTGTGCAGGTTGGCGTCCAGCAGCCCTTCGGCGCGGGCCAGCTTGAACACCACGAAAGCGAATTCGCCGCCGGCCGCCAGGACGATGCCCAGGCGCAACGCCGAATGGCCGTCGAGGCCGCCGGTGAGGCGCCCGAGCAGGTACAGCAGCGGCAGCTTCAGGCCGATCAGCAGCAGCGTCAGGCCCAGCACCAGCAGCGGCGAATGCAGCAGCAGGCCGAGGTCGGCGCTCATCCCCACGCTGATGAAGAACAGCCCCAGCAGCAGGCCCTTGAACGGCTCGATCTGCGATTCCAGCTCGTGGCGGTATTCCGAGTCGGCCAGCAGCAGGCCGGCGAGGAAGGCGCCCAGGCCCATGGACACCCCGGCCAGCTCCATCAGCCAGGCGGTGCCCACCACCACCAGCAGCGCGGTGGCGGTGGACAGGTCGGCCATGCCGGTGCGCGCCACCGTGCGGAACACCGGGCGCAGCAGGTAGCGCCCGCCGACCACCACCACGGCGATGCTTCCCACCACTTCCAGGAAGTGGCGCCAGTCGCCGCCCGGCGCGGCCTCGTCGGCGCGCGCGCCGAGCAGCGACACGGCGGCGATCAGCGGGATGGCGGCGATGTCCTGGAACAGCAGGATGGCGAAGGCCAGGCGGCCGTGGGGGCTGGCCAGTTCCTTGCGCTCGGCGAGGATCTGCAGGCCGAAGGCGGTGGACGACAGCGCCAGGCCGCCGCCGAGCACCACCGAGGTATTCAGCGGCAGCTCGAAGGCCAGGTGCGCCAGCACGCCGATCACCAGCGCGGTGAGCAGCACCTGGGCCAGGCCGATGCCGAACACCGCCTTGCGCATCACCCACAGGCGCTTGGGCGACAGTTCCAGGCCGATGATGAACAGCAGCAGCACCACGCCCAGCTCGGACAGGCTGGCGACGCTTTCCGGATCGTCGATCAGGCGCAGCACCGAAGGCCCGATCAGCACCCCGGCCAGCAGGTAGCCGAGCACCGCGCCCAGTTGCAGGCGCTTGGCCAGCGGCACCATGAAGACGGTGGCGATGAGGAAGACCACCGTCGATTGCAGATAGTTGGAACCATGCTCCATGCCGGAACGCTCCTTGGCAGGATGAGGCCCGGCGCGCGGCCGGGCGGGTGGAACGGAAAGGGTGTCGATCAGACCGGCGGCAGGCCCTGGTCGATCAGGTGGCGCTGGAACTGCCCGGCGAGCGCTTCGACCTGCTGCCAGGGCTGCGCGTGCCGTTCGTCCAGCGCGACGTGGCTGGTGCCACGGATATCGGCCGGCAACTCGACGGCGCGGTAGAAGACGTTGACCACCTCGGCCATGGCCTCGCGCTGGTTCTCCATGAGGATGGCGCCGTGGGCCAGCACCACGTAGCGCCCGTCGCTCTGCCGGCGGCGCCAGCGCTGGGCGGTGCCGACCAGCTTGCGGCCGCCGATGTTGACGTTGTAGCGGCCGTCGCAGAAGGCGCCGTCGACCTCGCCCACGCCGGCGTCCAGGCCCATGGCCGCGAGCCAGTCGCAGAGCGGCTGGCACAGGCGCAGGTAGGCGGTGTCGATGCGCGTCTGCTCGTTGTCGCCATCGGGCACCGCGTAGCACAGGGCGACGTTGAGCACCGCCGGCGACTGCGGCACCGGCTCGCCGCCGGTGTCGCGCAGGGCGATCGGCCAGCCGAGTTCGGCGCAGCGCGCCTCGGCCTCGGCGAAACCGGCCAGGCGGCTGAGCCGGCGCGGCATCACCAGCGCCTGCTGCAACGGGCGCCAGAACAGCAGGCGGCTGTCGGCCTGGCCGCTGAACACCTGGTCCAGGGCGGCGCGTTCGGCATCCAGGCCGTCCTGTGCGGAAAACCGCAGTACCCGTTCGCCCATGTCCTACTCCTTTCGCCGTGCTGCCTGACAGGTAGCGGACTATGCCCAGCCGCCACGCCAGGCTGCAAGCGAAAAGCCGCGCGATCCCGGCAGGCGGCGGGACAGCCTGGCGGCATATGGCTATGCTCATAGCCGGATGCCATCGCGCACAGGACGAGCCCCGTGTCCCAGCCGTTCCCGCAACGCCTTCGCCAGCAATTCCGGCTCGCCCGCGCCCTGGCGCGACCGGTGGCCACCGAGAACCTCAGGCGCCTGGCCTGGCTGGCGCTGCTGGCGGTGCCTTTCGGCCTGGTGCACATCCTGGTGTTCTGGCTCAACCTGCAGGGCAGCCTCCCGGAGTTCGACGGCTGGCGCCAGCACATCATCCTCACCCACGCGGTGGTGGCCGTGCTGCTGCTCGGCCTCGGCCTGCTCGCCTGGCAGGCCCGCCAGCGTCCGCAGGCGCCGCCGCCGTGGTACTGCGAGCTGCTGGCGCTGCTGGGCGCCGGCGTGCTGCTGGGCTTCGGCCTGGTCATCACCTGCTTCGACCAAGAGGTGACCAGCAGCATCACGCCCTTCCTCATGGGCGCGGTGGCCACGGCGCTGATTCTGCTGCTGCGCCCGGTGTTCGCCACGCTGCTCTACGTCGTGCTGTTCGTCGCCTTCGAGCTGGCCATGGAAATGGTCCAGCCGGACCCGCAGCTGCGCCTGTCCAACCAGATGGGCGGCCTGACCATCTGCGGCATCGGCCTGCTGCTGTCGCAGATCCTCTGGTTCGGCCACCTGCGCAACCTGCGCCAGCGCCAGCACCTGCGCCGGCAGCGCAAGGAACTGGAAGAGAAGAACCTGCAGCTGGAATACCTGGCCGGCCACGACCCGCTGACCGGGCTGTTCAACCGCCGCCAGTTCGACCAGTTGGTGAAGCAGGAACTGGCGCGCTGCGACCGCCAGCCGATGCCGGTGAGCCTGCTGATGATCGACCTGGACCACTTCAAGTTCATCAACGACCGCTACGGCCACCCGCTGGGCGACGAGGTGATCCGCCACACCGCCACCCTGCTGCGCAAGCACACCCGCAGCAGCGACAGCGTGGCGCGCCTGGGCGGCGAGGAGTTCCTCCTGCTGCTACCGGACACCGCCGCGCCCCAGGCCCGGGTGATCGCCGAGAAGCTGCGCAAGCTGCTGGAAGACACCCCGCTGCCGATGAAGGACGGCCTGCTCTACCTCACCGCCAGCTTCGGCATCGCCGGCCTGGCCAGCGGCGTGTCGAGCACCTACGAGAGGCTCTACAGCACGGCGGACCAGGCCCTGTACCGGGCCAAGGCCAGCGGGCGCAACCGGGTGGAAGTGATGGATGCCGCGCCCCATGGGACCTTGGAGTGAGCTTTTGTGTAGGAGCGAGCTTGCTCGCGAACAGCGTTTCCCGGTGGCTGCGGTGTTTGGGGTTGACTCCGCCCCCTCACCCCAGCCCTCTCCCAGAGGGAGAGGGGGCCGTTCGGAGCGGGCGGTAAATCCGGAGTCATCCTGAAGCTCCCATCTATTCCCGCCATTCCCCTGTCCGCGGTTATGCGCCCTACGGGCTGGCAGTCCCAAAGCAAGAACTGGCACGGCTCTTCGTAGGAGCGAGCTTGCTCGCGAACAGCGTTTCCCGGTGGCTGCGGTGTTTGGGTTGACGCCGTTCCCTCACCCCAGCCCTCTCCCAGAGGGAGAGGGGGCCGTTCGGAGCGGGCGGTAAATCCGGAGTCATCCTGAAGCTCCCATCTATTCCCGCCATTCCCCTGTCCGCGGTTATGCGCCCTACGGGCTGGCAGTCCCAAAGCAAGAAGTGACACGGCTCTTCGTAGGAGCGAGCTTGCTCGCGAACAGCGTTTCCCGGCGGCTGCGGTGTTTGGGGTTGACGCCGTACCCTCACCCCAGCCCTCTCCCAGAGGGAGAGGGAGCTGTCCTGAGCGGCCTGGAAGTCAGGCGCCATCCTCATACCCTGTCGTGACTGCCAGCCCGTAGGGCGCATAACGCCTACGGCGTTATCCGCCGATATCGGTGGCACCGGTGTTCCAGCCAACGGCGGATAACCGCGAACGGTTATGCGCCCTACGGTTCCAGGGAGGCCGTGGTGATGGGTATCGCTTCGCTCAACACCATCCTACGATGGTGTTCCTACCAGCCATGTAGGAGCGGACTCCGTCCGCGATTGGATTCGCCGGCCTCGGCGGCGGGTAGCCGCGTAGGCGTTTCAGGATGACTCCAGATTGATCGCTCGCTCCGAACGGCCCCCTCTCCCTCTGGGAGAGGGCTGGGGTGAGGGTACGGCGTCAACCCCAAACGTCGCAGCAGCCGGGAAATTCATTCGCGAGCAAGCTCGCTCCTACGAAAATCCCCGGCCTCAGGGCTGTGCGTAGCGGCGGCTCAACCCCGGCGGCACGCCGTTGGCGTCGGTGGCGGTCCAGGGGCCCTGCGGGCTCACGCCCCAGTACCAGGCGCCGTCCCAGTGGTAGTAGGTGCGCTGGCGGTAGTACAGGTCCTTCTGCCCCTGGATCACGTAGACGCCCAGGTTCGGGTCCCAGCGGCCCTTGCCGCCCGGCGGCGGGGCGAACTGGGTGTGGGTGCTGCGGGGCTTGTTCGAAGGATTCTGCGGGTTCGGCGTGATGGCCGAGCGCGGCGCCGGCTTGTTCGACGGCAGGGCCGCCGGCGGCTGGCCGCTGGCGCCGGGTTGCGGGGCCGGCGCCGGGGCTTGCGTGTGGGGCTGCTGGCCGGCGCAACCGGCCAGGGCGAGCAGGGCCGCGAGGGCGAGGATTCGGCCTTTCACGGGCGCACCTCCAGGAAGGGTTCGGTCAATGCTGGTCCGGGCTGTCGATGGTCACCGCCTGATCGCCCGCGCCGGCAGTAGACAACGGCTGGCTGCGTCCGATCCATTCGCCGCTGATGGCATTGCCGGCGCGCGACACCCGCGCCACCAGCTCCACCTGCGGGAAGGCCGACAGCTTCAGTTGCGGCATCATGGCGTCGGCATCGCTGAGCGACACCTCGTCCGGCAGGTCGGCCACCTTCAGGCGCTTGACCGCCAGCGGCATCGGCGGGCCGTTCACCGCGCGGGCGAAGACGAACACGCTGTCGTCCGGCTTGACCTGGCCCTTCACCGCGTCGCTGAGGTCCACCCGCACCTTCAGCGTCACGCCGGCAGTGGCTGCCGCAGCCGGCGCTTCCGGCAGCTTCTCGCCACGCTCGACCAGATGCTGGCGGGCGCGCTCGATACCGCTCTGGATGGCCGCGCGCGACGGGTCGTCGGCCGGCAGCGCGGCGACCAGGCGTTGCCAGTAGCCGACGGCATCGGCGTAGCGCTGGTCTTCGAAGGCGGCGATGCCCATCAGGCCGAGGGTGGTGACCTCCTCCGGGTTCTGCTTGAGCGCCTCGTCGGCCAGGGCCTGGGCGGTGCCGGCCATCTTCTTGCCGTTGGCGAAGTACAGCGCCTGGGCCCACTGGCCGAGCACCTCGGACTGGCGCCCGGACAGGTTGGCGGCGCGCTCGAAGGCCTTGGCGGCATCCTCGAAGCGCTCCTGGGTCATGTAGGTGCGGCCGAGGAAGTACCAACCCTCGGCGGAATCCGGCTGGGCCTGCACGGCCTTCTCCAGGCGCTCGGTCATCTCCGCCATGGAGTGCGGCGGCTCGGCTAACTCGCGGGACAGCGCCAGCTTCTCGCTGGCGCCCCAGTGCAGGTACAGGCCCAGGCCCAGCAGCGGCAGCAGCACGGCCGCCAGCAGCGGCGCGGCGCGGCCCAGGCGCGAGCGGCGCTCGCCCTCGCCTTCGGTGTCGGCCAGCAGTTCGCGGGCGGCCTCGGCGCGCCCGGCCTGCAGCTGGGCGTCGTCCAGGGTGCCGGCGGCGTGCTGGGCGTCCAGCTCGGCGAGGCGTTCCTGGTACAGGGCGACGTTGAGGGCGGTGCGGTCTTCCTCGGCCTGGGCGCGGCGGCCACGCAGCAGCGGAATCAGCAGGAAAGCCATGGCCACCAGCGCAAGCAGGCCGGCGGCGAGCCAGAAGTCGATCATTTGTCTTGGTTATCCAGCAATTGATTCAGGCGGGCCTGTTCCTCGGCGGACAGGCTGGCGGACGGACCGGCGGCGCTGCGGCGGCGGCGCGCCACCAGCACGCCCACCACCAGCACACCCAGGCCCAGCAGGGCCGCCGGGCCGAACCAGAGCAGCCAGGTGCGAGCGTTGACCGGCGGCTTGTAACGCACGAAGTCGCCGTAGCGGTCGACCATGTAGTCGACGATCTGCTCGTCGCTCTTGCCCTGCTGCAGCTGCTCGTAGATCTGCTTGCGCAGGTCGGCGGCGATGGGCGCGTTGGAGTCGGCGATGTCCTGGTTCTGGCACTTCGGGCAGCGCAGCTCGGTGGTCAGGCTGCGGAAGCGCTGGCGCTCGGCCTCGTTGGGGAATTCGTAGGTGTCGATGGCGGCGTGGGCCACGCCGGCGAGGCTCAGGCCCAGCAGGGCCGCGGCGAGGAATCGTTTCATTTGCCCCCCGCCTCGTCCACCAGGCGCTGGTAGATCGGCGCCAGCTGCTCGCGCCAGACCTTCTCGTCGACGGCGCCGACCAGCTTGTGGCGGATGATGCCGTCCTTGTCGATCACGTAGGTCTCCGGCGCGCCGTATACGCCCAGGTCCAGGCCCAGGGTGCCCTGGGCATCGGCGATGTTCAGCACGTAGGGGTCGTGCAGGTCCTGCAGCCATTTCTGCGCGGCGGCGTTGTCGTCCTTGTAGTTGATGCCGACGATCACCACGCCCTGCTCGGCCAGCTTGGCCAGCACCGGGTGCTCGAAGCGGCAGGTCGGGCACCAGGTGCCCCAGACGTTGACCAGCGCCGGGCGGCCCTTGAGGTCGGCCTGGGTGTAGGTCTTGCCCGGCTCCAGCACGCCGGGCAGGGCGAAGGCCGGGAACGGCTTGTCGATCAGCGCCGAGGGCAGCTCGCTGGGGTCGAGCCACAGGCCGCGGAACAGGAACACCGCGACGACCAGGAAGATCGCCAGCGGCAACAGCAGGATCGCACGCTTCACACTCAGGCTCCCTGTCCGGCGGCGAGGCCCAGCGCCTCGCGCACCTTGGTTTTCACTTTCAGCCGGTAGCGCCGGTCGCAGGCCGCCAGCACGCCGCCCAGGGCGGTGAGCAGGCCGCCCAGCCAGATGAAGCGGACGAACGGCTTGATGTGCAGGCGCACGGCCCAGGCGCCGTTATCCAGCGGCTCGCCCAGGGCGACGTAGAGGTCGCGGGTCAGGCTGCCGTGGATGCCGGCCTCGGTCATCATCGAGCGCTGCACGCTGTACAGGCGCTTCTCCGGATGCAGCACGGCCACTTCGCTACCCTTGCGGGTGACGCGGATGGTGCCCTTGTCGGAGGTGAAGTTGGGGCCTTCGAAGTGCCTGGTGCCTTCGAAGGCGAACTGGTAGCCGCCCAGCTCCACGCTCTCGCCCGGGGCCATGCGCAGGTCGCGCTGGGCGCTGAACTGGCTGGTGAGGACGATGCCGATGGCGCACACGGCGATGCCCAGGTGCGCCACCTGCATGCCCCAGTAGCTGCGGTTGAGGCTCGCGGCGCCGGCCACCAGGCCCTTGTGGCGGACCTTGTCGAGGAAGTCGCGCACGCCGCCGAGGATCACCCAGAAGGCCAGCAGGAACACCGCCAGCACCGGCCAGTGCAGATCGCCGTAGAGGAAGGTGGCGACGCCGCCGAGCACCACGGCGCCGATCAGCACCGGCGTCAGCATGCGCAGCAGCCACTGCGTCGGGGTGTCCTTCCAGCGCACCAGCACGCCCACGGTCAGGGCCAGCATCATCCCGGTCATCAGCGGCACGAACAGCGCGTTGAAGTACGGCGGGCCGACCGACAGCTTGGCGCCGCTGATGGCGTCGAGCACCAGCGGGTAGAGGGTGCCGAGCAGGATCATCGCGGCGGTCACCACCAGCACCACGTTGTTCAGCAGCAGCAGGGTCTCGCGCGACCACAGGGCGAAGCCGACCTGGCTCTTGACCACCGGCGCGCGCAGGGCGAACAGCGTCAGCGAGCCGCCGACCACCACCAGCAGGAAGGCCAGGATGAACACCCCGCGCTCCGGGTCGGAGGCGAAGGCGTGCACCGAGGTCAGCACCCCGGAACGGACCAGGAAGGTGCCCAGCAAGCTGAGGGAGAAGGCGGCGATGGCCAGCAGCACCGTCCAGCTCTTGAACACCCCGCGCTTCTCGGTCACCGCCAGCGAGTGGATCAGCGCGGTGCCCACCAGCCAGGGCATGAAGGAGGCGTTCTCCACCGGGTCCCAGAACCACCAGCCGCCCCAGCCCAGTTCGTAGTAGGCCCACCAGGAGCCGAGCACGATGCCGATGCCGAGGAAGGTCCAGGCCACCAGGGTCCAGGGCCGCGACCAGCGCGCCCAGGCCGCGTCGAGGCGGCCGCCGAGCAGCGCGGCGATGGCGAAGGCGAAGGCCACCGAGAAGCCGACGTAGCCCATGTAGAGCATCGGCGGGTGGATGATCAGGCCCGGGTCCTGCAGCAGCGGGTTGAGGTCGTTGCCGTCGGCCGGCGCCTGCGGCAGCAGGCGGCTGAAAGGGTTGGAGGTGATGATCAGGAACAGCAGGAAGCCGGTGCTGATCATCCCCATCACCGCCAGCACCCGCGCCAGCATGGGCTCGGGCAGCTCGCGGGAGAAGATCGACACGGCGAAGGTCCAGCCGCCGAGGATCAGCGCCCAGAGCAGCAGCGAGCCCTCGTGGGCGCCCCACACGGCGCTGAACTTGTAGTACCAGGGCAGCGCGCTGTTGGAGTTGCTGGCCACGTAGGCCACGGAGAAGTCGTCATGCAGGAAGGCCCAGGCCAGGCAGGCGAAGGCGAACGCCAGGAAGGCGAACTGCCCCCAGGCCGCCGGGCGCGCCAGGCTCATCCACTGGCGGTCGCCGCGCCAGGCGCCGACCAGCGGGAAGAAGGACATCACCAGCGCCATGCACAGCGCCAGGATCAACGACAGGTGGCCGAGTTCCGGGATCATCGTCAGTTGCTCCCCTGGGCCGCGGCGCCGGGCTGGCCGCCCTGCTGGTATTCACCGAGCTTGCCGCTGTCCTTCAGCGCCTTGGTGACTTCCGGCGGCATGTATTTCTCGTCGTGCTTGGCCAGCACCTCGTCGGCGGTCAGCACGCCGTTCTGGTCGAGCTTGCCGAGGGCGACGATGCCCTGCCCTTCGCGGAACAGGTCCGGGAGGATGCCGCGGTACTTCACCGTGACTTCCTTGGCGAAGTCGGTGACCACGAATTCCACGTCCAGGGAGTCGGCCGAGCGTTTCAGCGAGCCCTTCTCCACCATGCCGCCGGCGCGGATGCGCGTGTCGTGCGGCGCTTCGCCGTTGGCGATCTGCGTCGGCGTGTAGAACAGGTTGATGTTCTGCTGCAGCGCCGACAGCGCCAGGGCCACGGCGACGCCGACGCCGGCGACGATGGCGAGGACGATGTACAGACGCTTCTTGCGGACCGGATTCACTTGCTGGCCTCCCGGCGCAGACGGCGCGCCTCTTCTTGCAGGTAACGCTTGCGCGCCAGGATGGGCGCGGCCACGTTGATCGCCAGCACCACCAGGCTGATGGCGTAGGCCGACCACACGTAGGGGCCGTGGTGGCCCATGGCGAGGAATTCGCCGAAGGAATGGAAACTCATAGCGCGCGCTCCACCTCAGCCTTGACCCAGGACGCGCGGGCTTCGCGCTTGAGCACTTCCAGGCGCATGCGCATCAGCAGCACGGCGGCGAAGAAGCAGTAGAAGCCGAGCACCATCAGCAGCAGCGGAATCCACATCTCCGGCGGCATCGGCGGCTTCTCGGTGAGGGTGAAGGTGGCCGGCTGGTGCAGGGTGTTCCACCACTCCACGGAGAACTTGATGATCGGGATGTTGACCACCCCGACGATGGCCAGCACCGCGCTGGCCTTGGCCGCGCTGTCGCGGTTGCCGATGGCCTGGCCGAGGGCGATGACGCCGAAATAGAGGAACAGCAGGATCAACATCGAGGTCAGGCGCGCGTCCCACACCCACCAGGCGCCCCAGGTCGGCTTGCCCCAGATGGCCCCGGTGACCAGGGCGACGAAGGTCATCCAGGCGCCGATGGGCGCGGCGCACTGCACGGCGACGTCGGCGATCTTCATCTTCCAGATCAGGCCGATGGCGCCGGCCACCGCCAGCATCACGTAGCAGGACTGCGCCAGGAAGGCCGCCGGCACGTGGATGTAGATGATGCGGAAGCTGTCGCCCTGCTGGTAGTCCGGTGGCGCGAAGGCCAGGCCCCAGACGAGGCCGACGGCCATCAGCAACGCGGCGGCGACGGCGAACCAGGGCAGCCAGCGTCCGCTGATCTCGTAGAACCACTTGGGCGACCCAAGCTTGTGAAACCAAGTCCAGTTCATCATCAGGCTCTGTGTGTCAGGGCACTTTTTTCTAGTGCCGGCGCCGCTCCAGCGGCACCGGCAGGCGTCATTCGCCCACGCTGATCTTCAGGCCGGCAGCGATGGCGAAGGGCGTCAGCGTCAATGCTAACGCCGTCAGGCTGGCCAACCAGAGCAGGTGCCCGGCGGTCGGCAGCCCCTGCAGCGAGGCCTGGAGGGCACCGCTGCCGAGAATCAGTACGGGGATGTACAGCGGCAGGATCAGCAGCGCCAGCAGCAGCCCTCCGCGCTTGAGCCCCACGGTCAGCGCCGCGCCGACCGCGCCGAGCAGGCTCAGCACCGGGGTGCCGAGCAACAGCGACAGCAGCAGCACCGGCAGGCAGCGTACCGGCAAACCCAGCATCAGGGCCAGCAGCGGCGACAGCAGGACCAGGGCCAGCCCCGAAACCAGCCAGTGTGCCAGCACCTTGGCCAGGACCAGAAGAGGCAGGGGGTGCGGCGAAAGGACCCACTGTTCCAGGGAGCCGTCCTCGAAATCGCTGCGGAACAGGCCGTCCAGCGACAGCAGCACCGCCAGCAGCGCCGCCACCCACACCAGGCCGGGCGAGAGGTCCTGCAGCATCCGGGTTTCCGGGCCGACGGCCAGGGGGAACAGGGCGATGACGATGGCGAAGAACACCAGCGGGTTGGCCAGCTCCGCCGGGCGGCGGAACTGCAGGCGCGCCTCGCGGGCCAGGAGCAGGCCGAAGACGTTGCTCATGCGCCCTCCCCGGCCGTTTCGCGGGCGTGCTGGCCGAGGTCCAGGTCGCGATAGCCGCTGGGCATGCGGCTCAGCGTGTGGTGAGTGGTGAGCACCACCAGGCCACCGTCCTCGCAGTGCCGCGCCAGGTGCTCTTCGAGCTGGGCGACGCCCTGCTTGTCGAGGGCGGTGAAGGGTTCGTCGAGGATCCACAGCGGCGGCGCCTCCAGGTACAGGCGCGCCAGGGCGACGCGGCGCTGCTGGCCGGCGGACAGGGTGTGGCAGGGCACGTCCTCGAAACCGCGCAGGCCGACCGCCTCCAGGGCGCGCCAGATCGCCGTCTTGCCCGCCGGCTGGTGCAGGGCGCAGAGCCAGGCGAGGTTCTCCTCGGCGCTGAGCAGGCCCTTGATGCCGGCGGCGTGGCCGATCCACAGCAGGTTGCGCGCCAGTTCGCCGCGCTGTTCCTCCAGCGGCCGGCCGTTCAGGCGCACCTGCCCGGCGGTGGGCTGCATCAGCCCGCAGAGCAGGCGCAGCAGGCTGGTCTTGCCGCTGCCGTTGGGGCCGACCACCTGCAGCATCTCGCCGGCGCCCAGGCGCAGGTCCAGGCGCTCGAAGAGCATGCGCCAGTCCCGCTCGCAGGCGAGCGCCACGGTTTCGAGAAGCGGGCTGGTCAAGGCATCGGCACCCATCGGGAAAATCGAATTCAGGCTAAAGTCGGTGCAGCGCAGGCCGCTATAGTGGCCACGGGCGGCGCATTATACACGCCTGTTTCCGGCCCCGGCGCCGGCAATTTCGACAGCTTGTTAAGGCTTTTCAGGCATTCGCCGCCCCCGCGACGATGCGCCGCAAGCCCTGAAGGACGCAGATGCCGAGCGAGATTGGCGCTTCCCGCCCGCTCCCCATGGCCACGGCCAGCCGCTCCGTGCAGAACGCCGCGCAGCTGTCGCTCACGCTCGCCCGCAGCCTGGGCGACCTGCTGCCGCCCGGGCAGAGCGCCCAGGCCGAGGTGCTGGGCGTGAAGCAGGCGGCCTACAACTTCCAGTTGCTGCTGCGCCTGACTCTGGCCGGCGGCCAGCAGACGCTGGTCACCGCCGAGAGCCCGCAGGCCCTGCCCCAGGGCAGCACCCTGAACATTTCCGCCCTGAGCGCCACCAGCCTGGCCGCCACCCTGCTCTCCAGCGCCCAGCAGGCGCTGGGCGACCTGCCGCCGCTGGACAGCCTCGACCTGGAACGACTGCCGGTGGGCAGCCTGCTGCAAGGCAAGGTGCTGTCCAGCACGCCCCAGGGCGGCACCCCGGCGCAGCCGGCCAGCTACCGGGTGCTGCTCAGCCTGCTCGGCGGCCCCCTGGCCGGCCGCCTGCTGGACATCGACTCGGCGCGCCCGCTGAAGGCCGGCAGCCTGCTCAGCGCCCAGGTCCAGGACAGCCGCGCCCTGCTCTTCCTGCCCCTGGCCGGGCGCCTCGACCGCCTGGAACTGACCAGCCAGCTGGGCACCCAGCAGGCCCGCCAGGCCTCGACCGAGGGCCTGCTCGACAACCTGCTGGCGCTAAAGGCCGGCAACCAGTTGCCCGAGACCCTGCGCGGCGCCGTCGAGCGCCTGCTCGCCGGCCTGCCCGACGTGCGCCAGCTGAGCGACGCCAAGGGCCTGGCCCAGGCCCTGCAACAGAGCGGCGGCTTCCTGGAAGCGCGCCTGCTGCAGGGCCTGGCGCCGCTGCCGGGCGACTTCAAGGCCAACCTGCTGCGCCTGCTCGGCCAGCTCCTGCCCGCCGAACAGGGCAGCGCCGCGCCGGGCCTGCTGGCGAACCTCGCCAACAACGCCGCCGCCAACCTGGCCAGCAGCCTGCCGGCCTTCGTCCGCAACGCCCTGGGCGCGCTCAACCAGAACGGCAGCCCGCGCCTGCAGCAGGCGGATTTCCCGCTGCCCTCGCGCATGCTGCAGAAGCTGGAAGACGAAAACGACCTGGAGTCCCTGCTGAAACTGGCCGCGGCGGCCGTGGCGCGGCTGCAGACGCACCAGTTGAGCAGCCTGGTGCAGAGCGAGCCGCTGCGTGGCGGCGGCCAACTGCACACCTGGCAGATGGAGGTGCCCATGCGCACCGAGGATTCGCTGGTGCCGCTGCAGGTGCGCATCCAGCACGAGGACCGGCGCGAATCCAACGACCCGGAACAGCCGCGGGAAAGCCTGTGGCGCATCGACCTGGCCTTCGACCTCGACCCGCTGGGGCCGCTGCAGGTCCAGGCCACCCTGGCGCCGCTGGGACTGAGCAGCCAGTTCTGGGCCGAACGCGAAAGCACCGCGAGCCTGATGGAAAGCGAACTCGGCTACCTGCGCCAGCGCCTGCAGGACGCCGGCTTCACCGTGCGCGAACTGTGCTGCAACAAAGGCCGCGCGCCACAAGGCGCACGCACCGCGCTGGAACAACGCTGGGTGGACGAAAAGGCATGAAGAAACAGACTGCGCCGCGCCAGGCCATCGCCCTCAACTACGACGGGCAGAACACCCCGACGCTGAGCGCCAAGGGCGACGCCGAACTGGCCGAAGCCATCCTCGCCATCGCCCGCGAACACGAGGTGCCGATCTACGAGAACGGCGAACTGGTGCGCCTGCTGGCCCGCCTGGAACTGGGCGACGCCATCCCCGAGCCGTTGTACCGCACCCTGGCGGAGATCATCGCCTTCGCCTGGTACCTCAAGGGCAAGAGCCCGCCGCCGCGAGCGCCGCAGGACGCCGCGAAGGCCTTGATGTTGCGGCCCTAGAGAAACAACGAAGGCACTTCGGGGTGAAGTGCCTTCGCTATCGATAGCGCGGCTTTGCGGACGTCGGCGAACCGTTGCCCTATCCGCGCGCCGGCCACTCCGGCATGCCGTGGACCGGCTTCAGCGACGGGGCTTCGCTGGGAACCAGCGGATGGGCACCCGGGAAGCTTCCCTGGTCGGCTTCGGAATAGTCGACGAGGCTGGCGACCACCGCGCGCAGCTGGCCGAGGCTGAAGGGCCGCTCCAGCACCTGCAGCAACGGCACGTGCTGGTTCCAGGCCCAGTCCAGCAGTTCGCGGCGCTGCGTGTCGCTGAAGCTGCCGACCAGCAGGAACTGCTGGATCTGCGGGTTGCGGCTCAGGTGCAGCAGGGTCGCGAGGTCGTCCTCGCAAAGGCTGAACTTGTCATAGATGAACAGGTTGTAGTGCTGCCCGCCGGACAGCGCCTGGTCCACCTCGGCCAGGCTCACGCACAGGCTCAGGTGGAAGACTTCCAGGCGGTTCAGCAGGATGCCGTACTGCTGCAGACAGCCGGGATGCGGGCAGAACACCAGGGTGCGGCGCGACAGCGGCAACATGGCGATTTCCTCGAAGATGGCGACAGCAGCCACTGTAAAGACAGCTTCTGAGGAAAGAGATCGGACAAATCCGAAAAGCACCTAAGGGTATACCGAGCGGCCGCCCGGCATCATTCCTCGGGCTTGTGGCCGCTGTGCAGGCGGGTGATCAGCTCCGCCTCGGCCTGGGACAGCCCGCAGGCCTGGGCCAGGTCGGCGGCCGAGGCGCCCATCCCGGCCAGGCGCGCGGCCTGGCTGAAGGACAGGCTGGTGGGGTCGCGCTGCTCCAGGCGCGCCAGGCGCTCGGGCAGGTTGGCCAGCTGCTTGCGCAGCTCGCCCAGTTCCTCGCCCATGCGCACGTTGACGCGCTGGTAGGCCTCGCTGCGCTTGGCCAGCTCCTTCAGGCGCTGTTCCAGGGCGGCCTGGCGCGTGGCCTGCTCGGCCAGTTGCGCGGCCTGGCGGCGCTGCCCCTGCAGCAGCCAGGCGCAGAAGCCGCCCAGCCCAAGGCAGGCGACGGCGAGCAGGATGACGAGTTCGAGCACCTCAGATGCTCTCCAGCTCCGACCACTCTTCCTCGGTCATCATCTTGTCCAGCTCGACCAGGATCAGCAGCTCGCCGTTCTTGTTGCACACGCCCTGGATGAACTTGGCCGACTCGTCGTTGCCGACGTTGGGCGCGGTCTCGATCTCCGACTGGCGCAGGTAGACCACCTCGGCGACGCTGTCGACCAGGATGCCCACCACCTGCTTGTCCGCCTCGATGATGACGATGCGGGTGTTGTCCGAGACCGGCGCCGGGGCCAGGCCGAAGCGCTGGCGGGTGTCGATGACGGTGACCACGTTGCCGCGCAGGTTGATGATCCCCAGCACGTAGCTGGGCGCGCCCGGCACCGGGGCGATCTCGGTGTAGCGCAGCACTTCCTGGACCTGCATCACGTTGATGCCGTAGGTCTCGTTGTCCAGACGGAAGGTGACCCACTGCAGGATCGGATCCTCGGCACCTTGCGCAGACGTCTTGTTCATATCCCTAGCCTCTCGTGTTCGGCCACGCTTGAAGGGTAGCGCGGCGGTTGTCGTTCAATTGCGTTGCCGGCCCGTCAGTGACGGGCCTGGCTGCGGAGCGCGCCGCTGTCGATCAGCCCGGCCAGGGCCGAGACGTCGAGCAGCGCGCACATCTGTTCGATCACCGTGCCGGCCAGCCACGGGCGTTGCTGGCGCTGGCTGCGCCATTTCACCTCGGACGGGTCCAGGCGCACGGAACGGCTGACCTGGTGCACCGCCAGGCCCCATTCGTAGCCCTGCACGGAAATCACGTACTGCAGGCCCTCGCGGTAGTCGTCGCGGTAGCGCTCGGGCATCACCCAGCGCGCGGTGTCCAGCACCTTCAGGTTGCCCGACTGGCTGGGCAGGATGCCGAGGAACCAGTCCGGCTGGCCGAACAGCGGCGTCAGCTCCTTGCCGGCCAGCGGGTAGATCGAGCCCAGGCACACCAGCGGCACCGCCAGGGTCAGCCCGGCGACGTCGAACAGCAGGCACTCGAAGGGCTCGGCGGCCCACTCCGGGCGGCCGTCGTCGAGCAGCGCCAGCGGCGCCGGGGGCATCTGCGCGCTGCCCGGGCGGTGCAGGTCGATCACCTCGTCGGCAGCCTCCACCGGCGGCGCGGCTTCGACCACCGGCGCGACGGGCAACGGCGCCTCGGCCAGCGGCAGCGGGACAGCGGCGCGGGCGACGCGGTGGGCATCGCGCACCTGCTCTTCGAGCACCGCGGCCTCGAACTCGTCGAGGCTGACGCTGCTCACGGGCTCGGCGACCGGCGCCGGCGCGGGAGCCGGCACGGCGGCCAGGGCCGGGGCGGCCGGCGCGGGGGCCGGCGCCTCGACCTCGTAGTCGTCGAATGTGGCCTCCTGCAGCAGCGCGTCCAGGTAGGACTGCAGCGCGAGCTGGGGGCGTGTGGCGGTAGCGGAGCGGCTCATGCAGAAAATCCGCGCAAAGGGTTCACCCAGTCTATCGGCTGGACCGGGCCCGGACTTGAAGGCAGCCGTCGGAAAAACATCGCTCAGGCCACCTGGCTCGCCGGCACCTGGCCGAGCAGGTGCTTGAGCAGCGCGCGGTAGGCGATCACCCCGCGGCTGTTGGCGTCGTGGCGCGACGGCACCACGCCGTGGCGGCTGGCGTCGCGCAGGCGGGTGTCGATCGGGATGAACGCCGGCCAGAGGGTCTCCGGGTAGGTGTCGCGCAGCATGCGCAGGGCGCCGATGGAGGCCTGGGTGCGGCGGTCGAACAGCGTCGGCACTATGCTGAAGGGCAGCGCCTGGCGCCGCGAGCGGTTGACCATGTTGAGGGTATTGACCATGCGCTCCAGGCCCTTCAGGGCGAGGAACTCGGTCTGCACCGGGATCACCAGGTGCTGGCTGGCGGCCATGGCGTTGACCATCAGCACGCCCAGCAGCGGCGGGCTGTCGATGATGGCGTGGTCGAAGTCCTGCCACAGCTGCGCCAGGGCCTTGGAGATCACCAGGCCCAGGCCGTTCTGCCCGGGCGACTGGCGTTCCAGGGTGGCCAGGGCAGTGCTCGACGGCAGCAGGGCGATCTTCTCGTGGCTGGTGGGCAGCAGCAGTTGCCGCGGCAGGCCCTCGGGCACCGCGCCCTGGTGCTGGAACAGGTCGAAGACGCTGTGCTCCAGGGTGTCCGGATCGTGCCCGAAGTAGCTGGTCATGGAGCCGTGGGGGTCGAGGTCGACCACCACCACGCGCTTGCCGGCGTCGGCCAGCAGGCCGGCCAGGGCGATGGACGAGGTGGTCTTGCCGACGCCGCCCTTCTGGTTGGCTACCGCCCAGACTTTCATGCTGCTCTCCCCGGTCCGTATGCTCGGTTCATGTACTTCATCTTTCTCAGCTTCCAGGCGCCGGCGCCGGCGGCGGGGAATTGACGCCGCCGGCCTCGGGCGCACCACTGGCAGCCACCGGTGCAGGTTGCGTGCCAGCCTGGCGCAGGGCGCCGTCGGGCTGCGCCTTGGCGCTGCCCACGCCGCTCACGCTGCGGCGCACTTCCAGGTTGCGGGAGATCACCAGCACCACCCGGCGGTTGCGCGCGCGGCCCTCGGCGCTGGCGTTGTCCGCCACCGGCTGGAACTCGCCGTAGCCCACCGCGGCCAGGCGCGAGGGGGCGACGCCGTCCTGGGCCAGCAGGCGGACTATGCTCGCTGCCCGCGCCGTGGACAACTCCCAGTTGGTGGGATACTGGGCGTTGTGAATGGGCACGTTGTCGGTGAAGCCCTCGACGTGGATGGGGTTCTGGTAGGGCGCCAGAATCCTGGCGACCTTCTCGACGATGCCGAAGGCGGCGTCCGCCGGCATGGCGTCGCCGCTGGGGAACAGCAGGCTGGAGTTGAGGGTGATCTCGATCCACAGTTCGTTGCCGCGCACGCTCAACTGGTCGCTGCCGATCAGGTCGCCGAACTGCTCGCGCACGGCGTCGGCGATCTGCGTCAGCGGGTCGCCGTCGACGTTGTCGTCGCCGCCCTGCTGCATGGCGTCGTTGGGCTGCTGGGTGGTGCGCGGGCGGTCGTCGCCCACCGGGATCGGCTTGATCGAACGGTCCGGCTGGTTGAACACGCCGGTCAGCGTCTCGGAGAGGATCTTGTACTTGCCCTCGTTGATCGAGGAGATGGAGTACATGACCACGAAGAAGGCGAACAGCAGGGTGATGAAGTCCGCGTAGGACACCAGCCAGCGCTCGTGATTCTCGTGCTCCTCGCGGGGCGGTCGACGGGCCATGGCGCAGCGCCCCTCAGCCGACGAAGCCTTGCAGCTTCAGTTCGATGGAGCGCGGGTTCTCGCCTTCGGCGATGGACAGCAGGCCTTCCATGAGCATTTCGCGGTAGCTGGACTGGCGCAGCACCAGGCTCTTGAGCTTGTTGCCCACCGGCAGTAGCAGCAGGTTGGCCATGCCCACGCCGTAGATGGTGGCGACGAAGGCCACGGCGATGCCGTTGCCCAGTTGGCTGGGGTCGGCCAGGTTGCCCATCACGTGGATCAGGCCCATGACCGCGCCTATGATGCCGATGGTCGGCGCATAGCCGCCCATGGCCTCGAACACCTTGGCGGCCTGCAGGTCGCGGCCTTCCTGGTTGAACAGGTCGACTTCGAGGATGCTGCGGATGGCCTCCGGCTCCACGCCGTCCACCAGCAGCTGCAGGCCCTTGCGGGCGTAGGGGTCGGGCTCGGCGTCGGCGATGGTCTCCAGGCCCAGCAGGCCTTCCTTGCGCGCGGTCATGCTCCAGCCCACCACGCGGTTGATGCCGCCGGCCAGGTCGACCTTCGGTGGCAGCACTATCCAGCGCAGCAGGCTCAGGGCGCGCTTGAGCACCAGCACCGGGGTCTGCACCAGGGCCGCGGCCAGCGTGCCGCCGACCACGATGAGCGCCGCCGGGCCGTTGGCCAGGGCGCTGATGTGCCCGCCCTCGAGGAAGTTGCCGCCGATGATGGCGACCAGCGCGAGGATCAGGCCGACCAGGCTCAGCACATCCATCAGCCACAGGCCTCGGAGAGGTGCCGGCCGATGTCGTCGAGGCTGTACACGGCGTCGGCCAGGCCGGCCTTGGCGATGGCCATGGGCATGCCGTAGATCACGCAGCTGGCCTCGTCCTGGGCCCACACCTGGCTGCCGCTCTGCTTGAGCATGCGCGCGCCCTCGCGGCCGTCGGCGCCCATGCCGGTGAGCACCACCGCCAGGACCTTGTCGCCGTAGGCCTTGGACGCCGAGCCGAAGGTGACGTCGACGCAGGGCTTGTAGTTCAGGCGCTCGTCGCCGGGGAGGATGCGCACCACTCCGCGCGAGTCGATCATCATCTGCTTGCCGCCGGGCGCCAGCAGGGCCAGGCCGGGGCGCAGGTGGTCGCCGTCCTCGGCTTCCTTGACGCTGATCTTGCAGAGCTTGTCCAGGCGCTCGGCGAAGGCCTTGGTGAAGGCCGCCGGCATGTGCTGGATGAGCACCAGCGGCGCGGGGAAGTTGGCCGGCAGCTGGGTCAGCACCCGCTGCAAGGCTACCGGCCCACCGGTGGAAGTACCGATGGCGACCAGCCGGTAGGGCTTACGCTTTGGCGCCGCAGAGGCCGCCGGGGCCGCCGGGGCCGAGGCAGGCGCCGGCTGTGTGAAGGCGCGCGGCGCGCTGCTGGCCGGCGCCGGGGCGCTGGCGCTGCTGCTCGGCGCGCCGAGGACCGAGGCATAGCGGCGGTTGGCGCGGGCGATGCTGTGGACCTTCTCGCAGAGCAGCTGGCGCACCTTCTCGGGAGTGCGCGAGATGTCCTCGAAGTTCTTCGGCAGGTAGTCCACCGCGCCGGCGTCCAGGGCGTCGAGGGTGACGCGGGCGCCTTCGTGGGTCAGCGAGGAGAACATCAGGACCGGCGTCGGGCAGCGCTGCATGATGTTGCGCACCGCGGTGATGCCGTCCATCAGCGGCATCTCGTAGTCCATGGTGATGACGTCGGGCTTGAGCGCCAGCGCCTGCTCGATCGCCTCGCGGCCGTTGGTGGCCGTGCCGACCACCTGGATCTGCGGGTCGGCGGAAAGAATCTCCGAGACGCGGCGGCGGAAGAATCCCGAATCGTCCACTACCAGGACTTTGACAGCCATAAACACTCCTGATTAAAGCCTTGCGGGCGCGCGGGCGTCCCCGCGCGCCGGATCAGATACGCCGCGCGTAGCGCTTGAGCATGCTCGGCACATCGAGGATCAACGCGATGCGCCCGTCGCCGGTGATGGTCGCCCCGGCCATGCCGGGGGTGCCCTGGAGCATCTTGCCCAGGGGCTTGATCACCACTTCTTCCTGGCCCACCAGTTGGTCGACCACGAAGCCGATGCGCTGGGTGCCCACCGAGATGATCACCACGTGGCCCTCGCTGGATTCGTCGCATTCGGCGCCCGGCACCAACCAGCGCTTGAGGTAGAACAGCGGCAGGGCCTTGTCGCGGACGATCACCACCTCCTGGCCGTCGACCACGTTGGTGCGCGACAGGTCGAGGTGGAAGATCTCGTTGACGTTGACCAGCGGGAAGGCGAAGGCCTGGTCGCCCAGCATCACCATCAGCGTCGGCATGATCGCCAGGGTCAGCGGCACCTTGATGACGATCTTCGAGCCCTGGCCCTTGGCCGAGTAGATGTTGATGATGCCGTTGAGCTGGGAAATCTTGGTCTTCACCACGTCCATGCCGACGCCGCGGCCGGACACGTCGGAAATCTCGGTCTTGGTCGAGAAGCCCGGGGCGAAGATCAGGTTGTAGCAGTCGGACTCGCTCAGGCGCTCGGCGGCGTCCTTGTCCAGCAGGCCCTTCTCCACCGCCTTGGCGCGGAGGATGTCCGGGTCCATGCCCTTGCCGTCGTCGGAGATCGACAGCAGGATGTGGTCGCCCTCCTGCTCGGCGGACAGCACCACCCGGCCGCCACGCGCCTTGCCGGAGGCCTCGCGCTCCTCGGGCGACTCGATGCCGTGGTCCACGGCGTTGCGCACCAGGTGCACCAGCGGGTCGGCCAGGGCCTCGACCAGGTTCTTGTCCAGGTCGGTCTCCTCGCCCACCAGCTCCAGGTTGATCTCTTTCTTCAGGTTGCGCGCCAGGTCGCGCACCAGCCGCGGGAAGCGTCCGAAGACCTTCTTGATCGGCTGCATGCGCGTCTTCATCACCGACATCTGCAGGTCGGCGGTGACCACGTCGAGGTTGGCCACGGCCTTGGCCATGGCTTCGTCGCCGCTGTTGCTGCCCAGGCGCACCAGGCGGTTACGCACCAGCACCAGCTCGCCGACCATGTTCATGATCTCGTCCAGGCGCGCGGTGTCCACGCGCACCGTGGTTTCCGCCTCGCTGGCGCTCTTTTCGTGGGCCGGCGCGGGAGCCGCGGCCGGGCGCGGGCTCTCCGCGGGCTTGGCGGCCGGCTTGGGCGCGGGCTTGGGCTTGGCCACGGCAGCCGGCTCGACGGCCTTGGCCGGCGCGGGGGCGGCTTGCGGGGCCGGCGCGGCAGCGGCGTCGGCACTGAACTTGCCCTTGCCGTGCAGTTGGTCGAGCAGCGCTTCGAATTCGTCGTCGGTGATGTTGTCGCCGGCGGCGGCGGGCGCCTCGGCTTCGGCCGGTGCAGCGGAGGCGACAGGCGCGGCGGGTTCTTCCGCCGCACCGCCGAACTTGCCCTTGCCGTGCAGCTGGTCGAGCAGCGCTTCGAATTCGTCGTCGGTGATCTCGTCGCCAGCGGCCGGCGCTTCGGCCGGAGCGGGCGCGGCGGCGGCCGGCTCTTCCGGCTGGCTGCTGGCGCCGCTGAACTGGCCCTTGCCATGCAACTGGTCGAGCAGGGCCTCGAATTCGTCGTCGGTGATCTCGTCGCCGGTGCCGGCGGCCTCGGCCTGTGGCGCTTCAGCCTGCGGCGGCTGTTCGGCCGGCGCGGCCTGGCTGCCCGGCTGCAGGGCGTCGAGCAGCTGCTCGAACTCGGCGTCGGTGATGTCGCCATAGGCGGCCGGTTCGGCGGCGGGCTGCGGCGCGGCGGCTTCTTCCTGTTCCTGGGGCGCGGCTTCGACGGCGTCGTCGTCGCCCGGCTCGGCCAGGCGCGCCAGCGCGGCGAGCAGCTCCGGGGTGGCCGGGGTCGGCTCTTCCTGGTCGCGGACCTGGGCGAACATGACGTTGACCGTGTCCAGCGCCTGCAGGACCACGTCCATCAGCTCGGAGGTGACGCGGCGTTCGCCCTTGCGCAGGATGTCGAAGACGTTCTCCGCGATGTGGCAGCACTCCACCAGGGCGTTCAGCTGGAGGAAGCCGGCGCCGCCCTTGACGGTGTGGAAACCACGGAAGATGGCATTGAGCAGGTCCATGTCGTCGGGCCGGCTTTCCAGCTCGACGAGTTGCTCGGACAGTTGCTCGAGAATCTCGCCGGCCTCCACCAGAAAGTCCTGGAGGATCTCATCATCGGCGTCGAAGCTCATTCGGTGCTCCCCACGGTGTGTTCACACACCTCAAAAACCAAGGCTGGACAACAGGTCATCGACATCGTCCTGACCGGATACGACGTCCACTCTCTTATCGGCAGCAACCTGCGGACCTTCACCCTTGGACGATCTTTCTTTTTCCACGGCCGTGCGCAGGCCCTCGTGGTCGTGCTCGATGCCGGCGTAGCGATCCACCTGCCCGGCCATCCAGACCAGCTTGACCAGGTTGCTCTCCACCTCGGTGACCAGCCTGGTGACGCGCTTGATCACCTGCCCGGTGAGGTCCTGGAAGTCCTGCGCCAGGAGGATGTCGTTCAGGTGCGCGGAGAGCTTGCGGCTGTCCTGGGCGCTGCTGTAGAGGAAGGCCTCGACGCGCTTGGCCAGCTCGCGGAAGGCCTCCGGGCCCAGCTCGCGGCGCATGAAGCGCGACCACTGTTCCTGCAGCTCCTTGGCCTCGCCCTCGATGTGGCCGACCAGCGGCGTGCACTCTTCCACCAGGTCCATGGTGCGGTTGGCCGCTTTCTCGGTCATCTGCACCACGTAGGACAGGCGGTCGGTGGCGTCGGCGATCTGCGACATTTCCTCGGCGTGGCGCGAGCGCGGGTCGATCTGGAAATTGACGATGGCGTTGTGCAGCTCGCGGGTGAGCTTGCCGACCTCCTGGTAGAGGCCGCGGTCACGGGCTTCGTTGAGCTCCTGGATGAGCTGCACGGCCTGCTGCACTTCGCCGCGCTCCAGGCTCTCGACCAATTCGCGCGCGTGTTTCTTCAGGGTCGACTCGAAGTCGCCCCCCTTGGATTCGTTGACGAGATCCATGACGCCCTCTTGGTCGGCTTCAGCCGCCGACCCGCTCGAATATCTTCTCGATCTTCTCTTTCAGCACCTGGGCGGTGAAAGGCTTGACCACGTAGCCGTTGACCCCGGCCTGGGCCGCTTCGATGATCTGGTCGCGCTTGGCCTCGGCGGTGACCATCAGCACCGGCAGGTGCTTCAGGCGCTCGTCGGCGCGCACCGCGCGCAACAGGTCGATGCCGGTCATGCCGGGCATGTTCCAGTCGGTGACGAGGAAGTCGAAGTTGCCGCTGTGCAGCATGGGCAGCGCGGTGGTGCCGTCATCGGCTTCCGCGGTGTTGGTGAACCCCAGGTCACGCAGGAGGTTCTTGATGATGCGCCTCATCGTGGAGAAGTCGTCCACGATGAGAATTTTCATGTTCTTGTCCAAACCTGCCTCCGTCCAGTCCCGGCGCGCCGTGGCGGGCGCGCCTTGAATACCCTTGGGCGGGCGCCCTTGGCGGCGCCTGCCGTGTTGCTTGTCGGTGGCGGGGTGCCCCGCCCTTTTCGCCGCCCTCATAGCAAAGGGCCAGCAGCGTCGAACCGACGGGATTCTATACGCCCCGCCGGAAAAATCCGTTACTTCCTTGCGCCCACCGGTCGCTCAGTGCGCCCGCCACTCCGAAAGCCGGGCCCGCAGGCGCGCGGCGCACTGGCTGTGCAGCTGGCTGACGCGCGACTCGCTGACCCCGAGCACCTCGCCGATCTCCTTGAGGTTGAGCTCCTCGTCGTAGTACAGCGCCAGCACCAGGCGCTCGCGTTCGGGCAGCTTGGTGATGGCGTCGGCCAGCGCCTGCTGGAAACGCTCGTCCTCCAGGCCGTGGGAGGGCTCGTTGTCCAGGTGCGTGGTGTCTTCCGCCGGGCCCTGGGCGCCTTCCTGCAGCAGGTCGTCGAAGCTGTACAGGCGGCTGCCCTGGGTGTCGCTCAGGATCGCGTAGTAATCGTCGAGACTCATATTGAGTTCGGCAGCGACCTCCTGATCTTTAGCATCGCGTCCGGTCCGCGCCTCGATGGTGCGGATTGCGTCGCTGACCATGCGGGTGTTGCGGTGCACCGAACGCGGCGCCCAGTCGCCCTTGCGCACCTCGTCGAGCATGGCCCCGCGGATGCGGATGCCGGCATACGTCTCGAAGCTGGCGCCCTTGCCCTGGTCGTACTTCTTCGCCGCTTCGAGCAGGCCGATCATCCCGGCCTGCATCAGGTCTTCCACCTGCACGCTGGCCGGCAGCCGGCCCAGCAGGTGGTAGGCGATCCGCTTGACCAGCGGCGCGTAGCGCTGGATCAGTTCTTCCTGGGCATTGCGCGCCTGCGTCTTGCTGTACATAAGCGCTCCGGAGCCGCTCATCATACGGTCGAACCCGTGGTGGGATGCTGCACCAGGCGCTCCACGAAGAACTCCAGGTGCCCGCGCGGGTTGGCCGGCAGCGGCCAGCTGTCGACTTTCTGGGCGATGGCGCGGAAGGCCAGCGAGGCCTTGCTGCGCGGGAAGGCTTCATAGACCGAGCGCTGCTTCTGCACGGCCTTGCGCACCGACTCGTCGTAGGGGATGGCGCCGACGTACTGCAGCGCCACGTCGAGGAAGCGGTCGGTGACCTTGGTCAGCTTGGCGAACAGGTTGCGCCCTTCCTGCGGGCTGTGCGCCATGTTCGCCAGCACGCGGAAGCGCGTCATGCCGTAGTCGCGGTTCAGCAGCTTGATCAGTGCATAGGCATCGGTGATCGAGGTCGGTTCGTCGCAGACGACCAGCAGCACTTCCTGGGCCGCGCGGACGAAGCTGACCACCGAATCGCCGATGCCGGCGGCAGTGTCCACCAGCAGCACGTCGATGTTCTCGCTGATGTCGCTGAAGGCCTGGATCAGCCCGGCGTGCTGCATGGGCGAGAGCTGCACCATGCTCTGCGTGCCCGAGGCCGCCGGGACGATGCGGATGCCGCCGGGGCCCTGGAGGATGACGTCACGCAGGTCGCATTCGCCTTCGATGACGTCGGCCAGGGTGCGCTTGGGCGAAAGCCCCAGCAGCACGTCGACGTTGGCCAGGCCGAGGTCGGCGTCCAGCAGCATGACGCGGCGGCCGAGGTCGGCCAGCGCCATCGCCAGGTTCACCGAGACGTTGGTCTTGCCGACGCCACCCTTGCCACCGGTGACCGCGATTACCTGAACGGGATGCATACCCATAGTCTTACCTTGTCTCTTCATCGTCCCCGGCGCGGCTGGCGCCTGGGTCTGCCGGTCGCGGTGCTCTCCCGCCACCAGCGCTTACGGATCTGCTCGAGCATCCGTATCCGCCTGGCGCCCCCGCGTGCGGGAGCGCCCCTGGAATCCGTCAGCCGACGTGTCGCGCCGGCTGCTGATAGAGGCCGGCGAACATGCCGGCCATGGTGTCTTCGCACGGCTCCTCCGGAGCCTGCAGGCTGACCGCGCGGCTGACCAGCTGGTGCGCGCGCGCCACCTGCAGATCATCCGGAATTCGCGGCCCATCCGCCAGATAGGCAACCGGCAAGCGTTGTGCTATCGCCAGCGCCAGGGCCTCGCCCAGGCTGCCCGCCTCGTCCAGCTTGGTCAGTATGCAGCCGGCCAGGCCGCAGCTGCGATAGGCGTGCAAGGCAGCCTTGAGCACCTGGCTCTGGCTGGTCGCGGCCAGCACCAGGTAATTCTTCACGTTCAGGCTCTGCGCCGCCAGGGCTTCCAGCTGCATGCGCAGCGCCGGGTCGCTGGCCGGCAGGCCGGCGGTGTCGATCAGCACCAGGCGCTTGCCCGCCAGCGGCGCCATGGCCTGCAGCAGCGACTGGCCGGGGTCGACCAGGGTCACCGGCACGTTGAGGATGCGGCCCAGGGACTTGATCTGCTCCTGGGCGCCCAGACGGAAGCTGTCCATGCTGACCAGCGCCAGGTTGTGCGCACCGTACTTGAGGACGTAGCGCGCCGCCAGCTTGGCCAGGGTGGTGGTCTTGCCCATGCCGGCCGGGCCGACCAGGGCGATCACCCCGCCCTGCTCCAGCAGGTCTTCGTCGGGGGTGCGGATGGCGCGCGCCAGGTGAGCCAGGAGCATGCGCCAGGCCTGCTTGGGCTCGGCGATGGAGGCCACGCGTTCGAGCAGCTGGCGGCTCAGGTCCGCCGGCAGGCCCATGCGCTGCAGGCGGCGCCACAGGCCGGCCTGCTTCGGACGCTGGTGCTGCAGCTGGCCCCAGGCGATGGAGCCCAGCTGCACTTCGAGCAGTTCGCGCAGGCCGTTGAGTTCGAAGCGCATGGCGTCCAGCGCCTGCTGGCTGACGGCGGCCGGCGCGGCGGCGGGCGCCGGGGCGGCCATGGCCTCGGCCAGGCTTGGGCGTTTGGCTGGCTCGGCGCCGTACAATTGACGGTCCTTGCGCGCGGTGGCGGCGGCGCGCACCGGGCTGTCCAGCTCGGCGCGGGCCTGGGCGATGCGCGCCTGGGTCTGGCGCAGCTCGGCCTCCAGCGCCGGGTTCGGCTTGCTGGCCGCTGCCGGCGGTTGATAGTCCAGCGCCGCGGTCAGCTCGACACCGCCGGCGACCCGGCGGTTGCCGATGATGGCGGCATCCGCGCCCAGCTCGTCACGGACCAGTTTCATGGCCTGACGCATATCGGCGGCGAAGAAGCGTTTAACCTGCATGGCGCTGTCCTTCAGTTCTGTCCAACGGTGGCGACGATGGTGACTTGCTTGTTATCCGGAATTTCCTGGTAGGCCAGCACGCTCATGCTCGGCACCGCCATCCGCGCGAAACGCGACATCATCGCGCGGATCGGCCCGGCCACCAGCAGGATCGCCGGCTTGCCGAGCATTTCCTGGCGCTGCGCGGTCTCGACCAGCGAGCGTTGCAGTTTTTCCGCCATGCCCGGCTCCAGCAGAATGCCGTCTTCCGAACCTTGCCCGGCCTTCTGCATACTGTTGAGCAAGATCTGTTCCAACCTGGGTTCCAGGGTGATCACAGGCAGCTCCGGCTCTAGTCCCACAATGCCTTGGACGATTGCGCGGCTCAGCGCCACGCGTACCGCTGCCACCATGGCGGCGGGATCTTGACTCTTGGCGGCAACGTTGGCGATGGCCTCGGCAATGGTGCGGATGTCGCGCACCGGCACCTGCTCCTGCAGCAGGTTCTGCAGGACCTTGAGCAGGGTGGACAGGGAAATCAGCCCCGGAACCAGTTCTTCCGCCAGCTTCGGCGAGGTCTTGGCCAGCAGTTGCAGCAGTTGCTGGACTTCCTCGTGGCCGAGCAGCTCGTGGGCGTGCTTGTGCAGCACCTGGTTGAGGTGGGTGGCGACCACGGTGCTGGCGTCCACTACGGTGTAGCCCAGGGACTGCGCCTGGTCGCGCTGGCCGGGCTCGATCCACACCGCTTCCAGGCCGAAGGCCGGGTCCTTGCCGGCGATGCCGTTGAGGGTGCCGAACACCTGGCCGGGGTTGATCGCCAGTTCGCGGTCCGGGTAGATCTCCGCTTCCGCCACGCTGACGCCCATGAGCGTCAAACGATAGGCGTTGGGCAGCAGGTCGAGGTTGTCGCGGATGTGCACCGAGGGCATCAGGAAGCCCATGTCCTGGGACAGCTTCTTGCGCACGCCCTTGATCCGCGCCAGCAGCTGGCCGCCCTGGTTGCGGTCCACCAGGGGGATCAGCCGGTAGCCGACCTCCAGGCCGACCATGTCCACCGGGGTGACGTCGTCCCAGCCCAGCTCCTTGGTTTCCTGGCTGCGCTGGGCCGGCAGCAGTTCCTGCTGGCGCTGGGCTTCCTGGACCTCGGCCTGGGCGGCCTTGCGCTGGCGCTGGACGATCATCCAGGCGCCGCCGGCGGCCACGGCGCCGAGGCCGATGAAGGACACGTGCGGCATGCCCGGGACCAGGCCCATGGCGATGAGAATGGCGGCGGAGATGGCCAGCGCCTTGGGCGAGGCGAACATCTGCCGGTTGACCTGCTGGCCCATGTCCTCGGAGGAAGACACGCGGGTCACCATGATCGCCGCGGCGGTGGACAGCAGCAGCGACGGCAGCTGCGCCACCAGGCCGTCGCCGATGGTCAGCAGGGCGTAGACCTTGCCGGCGTCGCCGAAGGACATGGCGTGCTGGATCACACCGATGGCGACACCACCGATCAGGTTGATGAAGAGGATCAGCAGGCCGGCGACGGCGTCGCCGCGGACGAATTTCGAGGCACCGTCCATGGAGCCGTAGAAGTCGGCTTCCTGGGCCACCTCGGCGCGGCGCTTCTTGGCCTCGGCCTGCTCGATGAGGCCGGCGTTGAGGTCGGCGTCGATGGCCATCTGCTTGCCGGGCATGGCGTCGAGGGTGAAGCGTGCGCTCACCTCGGAGATCCGCCCGGCGCCCTTGGTGACCACCACGAAGTTGATGATCATGAGGATCGCGAAGACCACGATGCCGACCACGTAGTTGCCGCCGATCACCACCTCGCCGAAGGCCTGGATCACCTTGCCGGCGGCGGCGTGGCCGTCGTGGCCGTGGAGCAGCACCACGCGGGTGGAGGCGACGTTCAGCGCCAGGCGCAGCAGGGTGGCGACCAGCAGGATGGTCGGGAACACGGCGAAGTCCAGCGGGCGCAGGGCGTACACGCAGACCAGCAGGACGACGATGGACAGGGCGATGTTGAAGGTGAAGAGCACGTCCAGCAGGAACGGCGGGATCGGCAGGGTCATCATGCCCAGCATCGCCAGCAGCAGCAGCGGCACACCCAGGTTGCCACGGCCCAGGCCGGCCAGGTTGCTGCGCACTGCTCCGATCAATTGCGTACGATCCACCCCGAACTCCCCTACCCTGCTACAACGAATTTTTGACGCCGAGAGTGGCGCCGACAGGGTATTTGCAGGAAGTGTTCCAACTTTTCCGGAGCCAGGTGTGGCGCGGATTTCAGACGAAATCCCGGGGGGCGGCCAAGGCCAACGGCGGATAACCGCGAACGGTTATTCTCCCTACGGCGGGAGTGGCGACGTAGCCAGGAGGAGTATCAGGATTGCTGCGGATTTTCCGGCCGCTCAGGACAGCCCCCTCTCCCGCTTGCGGGAGAGGGTTGGGGAGAGGGCGCTCTAAAGCCCAGCACCTAAAGTCCCCTGCAAACCCCGTTCGCGAGCAAGCTCGCGCCTACGAAAAGCATCTCGGCAGCGCTTCCTTGTAGGAGCGCGCCCTGCGCGCGATTCGCGGGCAGGGCCCACTCCTACACATCCGGATATTTTCCGTCTGTGGATCCGCCGTCGCCCCGACGGGCAAAAAAAACCGCGGCCGGAGCCGCGGTTTTCTGGGTCACGCCAGGATCAGTGGACCAGGATCGAGGCCTTCTTCGCCCGGACCTTCTCCGGGTTGATCAGGAAGCGGGCCAGGGCCGGCAGCAGCCAGAGCGCGCCGAACATGTTCCACAGCAGCATGAAGGTCAGCATCAGGCCCATGTCGGCCTGGAACTTGATCGCCGAGAAGATCCAGGTGGCCACGCCGATGGCCAGGCACAGGCCGGTGAACAGCACGGCCTTGCCGGTGGACTTCAGCGTCTCGTAGTAGGCCTCCTGCAGCGACAGGCCCTGGCGCAGGAAGGTCTCCAGGCGGGTGTAGATGTAGATCCCGTAGTCCACGCCGATGCCCACGCCCAGCGCGATCACCGGCAGCGTCGCCACCTTCACGCCGATGCCGAGGGTGGCCATCAGCGCGTTGCCCAGCACCGAGGTGAGGATCAGCGGCAGGACGATGCAGAGGGTCGCGGTGAAGGAGCGGAAGGTGATCATGCACATGACCGCCACGCAGATGTACACCAGCACCAGGATGATCAGCTCGGACTGCTTGATCACCTCGTTGGTGGCCGCCTCGATGCCGGCGTTGCCCGCGGCGAGCTTGAACTTCAGGTCATCCTTCTCGTGGTCCTTGGCGAACTCCTGCACGGCGTGCACGGCGCGGTCGAGGGTCTCGGCCTTGTGGTCGTTGAGGAACACCAGCAGCGGCGCCAGCGAGCAGGCGCTGTTGTACAGGCCGTCGGCGCGGCTGATGGAGTTGTTCAGCACGTCCTTGTTGCGCGACAGGGTCTCCCACTTCAGGTTGCCCTCGTTCATGCCCTTGATCACCTGCTTGGACACGGTGACCAGGGAGATGGCCGACTGCACGCC
Organism: Pseudomonas sp. NBRC 100443; assembly: GCF_030268185.1. Taxonomy (NCBI): domain Bacteria; kingdom Pseudomonadati; phylum Pseudomonadota; class Gammaproteobacteria; order Pseudomonadales; family Pseudomonadaceae; genus Pseudomonas; species Pseudomonas sp. NBRC 100443. Next base: position 3,304 of record NZ_BSQE01000019.1, on the reverse strand, counting down.
CTCGGTGTTCTCCAGCTTCCACGACAGCTCGTCGATGGCCTGCAGCGTCTGGTGGCTGGAGCAGCCCTCGGCCGCCGACTCGACCATCACCACCAGCACGTCGGAGCTGGTGGAGTAGTTGCGGATGATGAAGTCGTTGTCCTGGTTGTAGCGCGAGTCCGGGCGCAGTTCCGGGGCGCCCTGGTCGAGGTCGCCGATCTTCAGGTGATGGCCCTGCCAGAGGCCGCCGGCGAACATCACCAGGGCGATCAGGATGGAGATGGGCGCCACCTTGGCGCTGGCGAAGTTGGACAGCAGGCGCCAGAACGGGTGCTCGCGCACCGCGTCCTTCTTGCTGCGCTCCACGGCGCGCTTGCTGATGCCGATGTAGGAGATCGCCACCGGCAGCAGGATCAGGTTGGTGAAGACGATCACCGCCACGCCGATGGAGGCGCCGATGGCCAGCTCGCGGATCACGCCGATGTCGATCACCAGCAGGGTGATGAAGCCCACGGCGTCGGCGAGGATGGCGATCATGCCGGGCAGGAACAGCTGGCGGAAGGTGCGCCGCGCGGCCAGCAGCGGGGTTTCCGCGTCACTGGACTGCAGGGCGATGCCGTTGATCTTCTGCACCCCGTGGGAAATGCCGATGGCGAAGATCAGGAAGGGCACCAGCATCGAGTACGGGTCCAGCCCGAAGCCGATGGTGTGCAGCAGGCCGAGCTGCCAGATCACCGCCACCAGGGTGGTGGAGAGCACGGCGATGGTGGAGCGCACGCATTTGGTGAACCACAGCAGCAGCACCAGGGTGATGACGAAGCAGATGCCGAAGAAGCCCACCACCATGACCAGGCCGTCGATCAGGTCGCCGACCTTCTTGGCGAAGCCGACGATGTGGATCTTCACGTTGGGGTTCTGCGCCTGGTACTTGTCGCGGATCTTCTCTTCCAGCTCATGGGAGAACTGGCGGTAGTCCAGCTTCAGCAGCTTGCTCTGGTCCTGGGCGTCGGGGTAGACCTCCAGCAGCGGCACGTCGACGATGCTGGACTTGAAGTTGTTCGCCACCAGGCGGCCGATCTGGCCGGACTTGAGGACGTTGTCGCGCAGCTTGTCCAGGGCCTTGGCCGAACCGTCGTAGGTCTGCGGGATGACCTCGCCGCCGGCGAAGCCCTCTTCCGTCACCTCGGTCCAGCGCACGCTGGGGCTCCACAGCGACTTCAGGCCGGAACGGTCGACGCCGGGGATGTAGAACACCTCGTCATGGATCTGCCGCAGGGTGTCCATGTATTCCTTGGTGAAGATGTCGCCGTTCACCGCTTCCACCGAGATGCGCACAGTGTTGCCGAGGTTGGAGAGGTCGTTGATGTGGCTCAGCATGTTCTGGATGAACGGGTGCTTGAGCGGGATCATCTTCTCGAAGCTGGTGGACGGCCGCACCTGGGTCGCCTGGAAGGCGAGGAACAGGGTCGCCAGCAGGCAGAGGATGATAACGATCGGGCGGTTGTTGAAGATCAGGCGTTCGAGCAGGGTCGCCTTGTCCTGGTGATGCGAGTTGACTGCGTTCATAGCGCTTCCCCGGCTCATTGTTGTTCTGTCAGCTCGGCGCCGGTCGCCGAAGCCAGGTGGATGCCGCCCTGGCCGACCAGCACCAGGTTGCCGTCGCCGGCCGCGCCGACCCCGGCCAGCGCCAGGCGGTCGGGCCGGTTGAAGATGTTGAAGGTGCGCCCGTCGTCCTTGCTCACCAGCACGCTGCCGCTGTTGCCGACCACGGCGATGCTGCCGTCGGGCAGCAGCGAGCCTTCGGCCAGGCCGAACTCCAGGGTGCCGTCACCGGCGATGGGCAGCGCCACCTGTTGCCAGGTGTCGCCGAAATCGGTGGAGCGGAACAGGTGCCCGCGCAGGCCGTAGATCAGCACGGTGCCGGGCTGGGCGGTGCCGACGGCGCCGAACAGCGAACCCTCGTAGGGGCCCTGCAGTTTCTCCCAGGTGGCGCCCCAGTCCTTGGAGCGGAACAGGCTGCCGGATTCGCCCACCACCAGCAGGCCGGAATCCTTCACCGCGGCGATGCCATTGAGGTGGAACTGGTCCTCGTTGTCCAGGCGCTCGCTGACGTCTTCCCAGCGCTTGCCGCCGTCGTGGGTTTCCAGCATGGCGCCGTAGGCGCCCACGGCCAGGCCGTGGTTCTCGTCCTGGAACCACACGTCCAGCAGCGGCGCTTCGCGCTTGAGGTCTTCGAACTGGCGCGTCCAGGTGGCGCCGCCGTCCTCGCTGGCGAGGATCTGCGCGTCGTGGCCGACCGCCCAGCCCTTCTTGTCGTTGACGAAGAACACCGCGGTCAGCAGCTGGCGGGTGGGCACCTTGGCCTGGGCCCAGGTCTTGCCGTTGTCGTCGGAATAGAGGATGTGCCCCCGATCGCCGACCGCCACCAGGCGCTTGCCGGCGTGGCTGACGCTCAGTAGCAGGCTGCTCGGGGCCTTGGCCGAGACGATGGCGTAGCCATCGGTGTCGCTGGCCGGCGCTTCGCTCGCGCCGGCATGCAGCGGCGCGGCCGCCAGCCACAGCAGCGAGAACGCGCCGAGCAGCGAAAGCGATTTGCGCAGGGGGGACGGGGTGGCGGAAACCGAGAGCCCGGACGAACGCACGGACAGCTCGCCGGTGGCGTGCCGCAGATGCTCACGCATATAGCCTTACCTCTTTGTTTTTATTGCAGGCGGATAGGGAGTGGTCGTTATATGCCAGCCTTTCTGCAGCCTGACAATTAAAGGCACGTTATCTTTTGTTAAGCGCAGCGGGAGTCATCCAAAAGGACTAGGGAAAGCTGCAGCCCAGTAGCCACGCGGCCTCCAGCGCACAGGAAAAAAGATACCGACGGTAACACTCCGGATATTTCCGGGTACCTGGAGGTGCTCGTGGGAACACTTGGGAATTTGCTGCGTGGCTTTCGCCGCGTGGGTGCTTTCCCGTAGGTGCGAGCTTGCTCGCGAATGGGGTTTGCCGGGGACTTTAGGTGCTGGGCTTTAGAGCACCCTCTCCCCAGCCCTCTCCCGCAAGCGGGAGAGGGGGCTGTCCTGAGCGGGTGGGGAGTTCGGAGTCATCCTGAAACGCCCCACCCTCATCATTCCCGCGAACGCGGGACGCGGCTTCATCGCGAACAGCGCTTGCGCCGGCCCGAAGGGGAATAACCCGGTGACTGCCGGGTTCGCGAGCAAGCTCGCTCCTATGTATGGACTCACCCCCACCGTCAACCCGCTTTTGAACATGAAAACCCGACTGCATCTATGTATTAGGCCTGTTCGAGGAAGCCACGTCGGGCTTCTGGCCAACA